>CAMWIH010000016.1 GCA_947174305.1 uncultured Porphyromonadaceae bacterium
GTACAAAAGTGTAAAAAATGTTAACAGATTATAACAACTTTTATTTGACAACTCTAAATCCCTCTAATTCCCATAATATGAATATTGCTCGTAAACAGATATTGATACTCACCCTCTTGGGATCGGTCATCCCATTGTGTGCGGAACCCACTCCGCAGAAAGAAACGCTTAAGGAAAAAATTTCCAATCGTCTCCACCTCTCCAAAGCTCGTAATGATTCCACTCGTCATGATATGTTCGACCGT
Organism: uncultured Porphyromonadaceae bacterium; assembly: GCA_947174305.1. Taxonomy (GTDB): domain Bacteria; phylum Bacteroidota; class Bacteroidia; order Bacteroidales; family Muribaculaceae; genus Lepagella. The sequence goes on from CAMWIH010000016.1 coordinate 246, forward strand.
AATCGTCCGCATGGTAACAAGGAGATTCCGGTGCCGCATTTTGCCATACATACTGCAGATCATAAATTTGCGCTCACCATAGGTGGACAGGTTAACCCGATTTTGGGTGTGGATTTAGGTAATAATCTTTATGAGCAGACCGGGGGAGGTATAAATTTTACTACCAACGCTATCCCGGTGCCGTCGGTTAAGGGGCACCGTTCGGATTTCTATATCAATGCCCTGAACGCGGATATCGATTTTCAGGTAGTGGGTCTTGGAGGGACCAATGATCAGATCACGGGATACATCAAATTCGGTACGAATGGTAACTCAACAAGTTTGAGCCTGAAGGATGCATACGTTTCCTGGCGAGGCTTCACGGCCGGTATGAAGACCACTATTTTTAAAGACGGGTTAGCCTCCCAGCCTCCTACAATCGACCCGGAGGGGCCGTGCGGAGAGGTTGATGCCGGCGCATACGAGGTGAGCTATATCTCGCCTTCATATAAAGGTTTCCGGGCCGCGTTAGGAATTGCGACCCCCACTTATTATCATTCCTCCGGACGTTACTATGGCCCTGACTATAAGGACTGGCCGTCAGAAGATATTGAAGGGCAACTCGTCTCCAATCCAAATGCCTACACTCAAAGAATTCCTGATGTGCCTATGTGGGTGGAATGGACTGCTTCGAAATATAACCGTGTGCGTGTAAGCGCAATCTTGCGCAATTTCCTTTATCAGGATGAGGTTGATAAAAAGAAAAGGCATGCCGTGGGCTGGGGCGTGATGCTGAGTGGCAACTGGAACCCTATCGAGCCTTTGATATTCTATTTCCAAGGGATCTTTGGTAAGGGTATAGGCAATTATATACAAGATCTGTCAGGCCTTCCACTGTCGTTCACCCCCAATAATAAAAAGCTTGGAAGAATGTCGGCCAATCCGATGATGGGTATAAACCTTGGAGTGACTTACAACTTCAACAGCAAGTGGCAGGTGAATGCCGTGGCTTCGGAGGCAAGAATATGGAATGTCGGCCCTTACGCTCAGGAGAATGCCACAGAAGAGGGGCATTTCAACGATTATCGTTATGGATTCTATTTTGCCGCCAATGGGTTTTACAACATAACTTCCTATCTTCAGGTTGGCCTTGAATATCTCTATGGACGTCGCGCAACGTGGAATGTAGGGTCAGGATTCGACAACCGTATTCAGACGCAATTCATGCTGACATTCTGACAGACTTTAAAGAGTCACGTTTTTTTACTAAATTTGTGGAGGAATACCGATTCCGGTGTTCCTCCACAAATTTATTTATTTTTCATAATTTTATTAATACGCTATGGCATCTAACCGTCCGCAATTCTGGCTGCAAGTCAGGAAAGATTACATTTTTGATAATTTCGACAATCTTCTCAACTATCTCAGGCTTTACAATTACACAACCAACGAGGAGCATCCCGATTATGACTCGACATTAAATTGTATGACCGACCTGTCGGAAGAGATAGCCGACAAGATTTTCTCCACTCCTTTTTTTGAAGATATTGACACGGGCTACGACACCACGGCTGTGATACGTCTTCTTTGCGCCACTATTCTTGCTTCCAATAAGTCTGGCATCACTCCCCACAGGGTTATATGTGCTCTTGTGGATATTGTCATGAAAAGCGGCATTGAGGTGCGTGACCCTCAGTTAATCAATTTTTATGAGATAGTTTCCGATTGCGTGCGGCAGAAGGAGATGATTAAATGCGGTTTCACGTGGGACGATATCATCACTCCCGAGCTCCAGTGCGGTCTCTTTATAGTCAAGTTCTGCCAGATGAGTTTCCGGGCCTTGCCTGAGAGCCAATCTGCCGCCTATATAGAAAACCGTGGGCTCCTTGTGATTCCTCGAGAAGGGATTTCCGACCTTGCTGTTGTCAATAGGGTTAATTATGAGAAGATGAAGCCTGAGGTGCAGTTCACGCTTCCCGGAATGATACAGGTGCTCGTTTCAAAGCGGGAACATGAGAAAGCCGGTGATTTTGAGCGGCTGTATCAGCTCACGAGCCGACTTCTTGCCGCTCAGGATCAGATGACCCCCTCCACACGCAGGGTGTTCAATGATTATGCCTACGAGGATGAATTCATAGTTAAGGTGACTAATAAGCGTGGCTTGCGCATAGATGCCGAGACAATCGATCCCGATTACAGGCAATTGAGTGGAAAAGTCCTTCTCCGTGCATTCGACAAGCGCCCCATTCCCGGGGTTTTCAGCGATATGATAAAGACCGGCGATTACCTGAAAGTGTATATCTCCGACGAACCCGGCTATGCCTTCGAGATAACTGATTCTTTTGAGAATTTCTATCGTCAGTATGTGGCCTCAAATGCCGGAATGAAACGTCTTGCTCGCTATACATCCTCCTATGCCAACGGCACGGAATGGACCACAGAGGATGGTATGCGCGTGGGGATCGACAAAGGTAAACTCTCAGGTCTCGACCCCGATGAGATGGAGAGGTTCGAGGCCCTGCTCGAAACCCAGGGGATGATGGAGGTAAGGCTATATGCCCGCCCCCCGCGTATGGATCTTGACACATTCTATGTTTATGCCGAGATTTCGGATCTCGATGCGGATGAGGGCGACCCCGAAAGCCGATTCACCTTTTCAGATGCCGACCGGGTGTTGGTCGAGAAGTTTCTTGAGGAGTGTTCTGAAGAGGGTCACGAGGTGGAGGAAAAGGGACGATGTTTGCAATTTGAAGCCGCCGACCGCGAGCTGTGCATTCCGCTTGTGTCTGTAATGGCAAGGGTGATAGAGGGAGGCCTGTCGTCGTGCCGGTCACGCTTGGAACATATCACGGGCACTGCCATGCTTTGCAAAGTGCTCGACCTCAAAAAGGAGCTTGCATATATGGAACATGAGAGGAGATATCTCTATGCTCAGGTTCAGTTTGCCCAGAACAGGCCCATGCCTCCCCTCTCTCATGAATCGTGCCTTGATGGTTCTGCCGATGTGGCTCGCAGGGAGAAGATCATAGACACTCTCAGAAGTTATCGCAAGAAGGAGGTGGCCACCGGAAATGGGGAACTGAAACTTAAGAGAGAAGGGGTGGCATCGCAGGTTTCGGCTCTTGTTACGGCCTCCAACAGCTTGATAGACATAATCGACGCTCTTGAGCTCAATAATATCAAGCAGGCCATTGCGCGCGCGCTGAGCATAGAGGATGAATATGTATCCATACTTGATGAACGCACCTTCTATGGAATGGAGAGCATCAGCCTTGAGTTCAAGTCGTCGGTGGTGTTCCCTCCTACCAATCGCCGTCTTCACGCATCAACCATTGCCGACCCCGAGATGCAGAAGTGGGCTATTATCAAAGCTGTCTGCGGTTTCCTGAATTCCCGTTCAGGAGGAGAACTTCTGCTGGGTGTGGGCGACGACGGGTATGCACGCGGTCTGGACGACGATATGCGTATGCTTGCCGAGCTGAGGCAGATATCCTCTCCAACCTTGGATCACTACCGCACCTATGTGCAGTATATCCTTGATCACGCATTCTGCGAACCTAATCCGAAGGTCTCCTCCACAGATATTTCGCGCCTGTGCATCAAATATGTGCCTGAGGAGAATGCAGAGGGTAAGAAGATAATGCGCATACAGATATTGCCGTATAAGGGCGCTATGGTCACTGTCACCCCCGAACGCCCGCAGTGGATGGAGGCGGCATACGTGCGTCTGAGCGGTCGCACCGTGCCTGTCACATCTGCCATGACAGCCGAAATAATGAACTATAAGAAAACAATGCTCTGAGAGGCGACCCGGTAAATTACAATTTATAGAAGATAAAAGCGTTATAATCTTTATAAGGCCCGATACATTATCGGGAGGCCTTATAAAGATTATAACTTTTTCCTGACAACATGATGAAACAAAAAAATATAGTTGGTCGGCTTCAGATGCGATTACTCGGATCCCTTTATCTCTTCTCCATGCTTATGGTGTTTGCATGCCCTGTTCTTGCGGAGCGGTGGAAAGTCCATCCGGCCATGGATAATGCTCCTGTGCGTATTGTGGATACGGAACGCTACACATTCTTTCAGGTTTTCCAAAAATTGTATTCCACCACCACTTCAACCTATAATGAGCCGGTAACAGCGGCATTGCTTTACGATAAGAAGGATCCGGATGCAGGGATAGTGCCTTTAAAAGAAAGGTTCAGCCTTAACGGTGGAACCATCCGCACCATGGAATATTCTCCCGATGGTAAATTCCTTGCAATCCTTTATATGGATGGTGGTCTGGATATCTTGCAAGATTCAGGCAATGTGATTTATAATGATGCCTTGAAGAAATGTTATAAGCCCGGATGGTCAACGGCCAATTCAATGACTATAAACGACAATAAAATATGGGTTGCCACGCCCGGCGGTTACCTGGCTGTTGATGCATTGACTGGACAGACGCTCGCTCTTTCCGACCTTCAGCAGGAGATAAAATGGATTGCGGGATGCGGTGACAGGATAATTGCCTTTACCTCCGACCGTATGTATGAAGCGGCGGGAAAAAGTTTTCCACGTGCTTTTTCAGATTTTAGGGAACTTTCTATTCCTTCATCTCCCAATAATCCCAAGGTGCTTATGCCCCGGAAGGATGGCTCTTTCGTTTACCTTGCCGATCGTAAAGCTTCAGGAAACTATTCGCTCAATATAGCTTACCTCTCTGACGGCAAATGGAAGCATCGTGACATTGCAGATTTACAGATCCCGTTGGTCGCGGGTAATTCCATAATCTCTCATCCTTTTGAAATGAATTTCGTTCGCAACAAGGAGGGATGGCTTCTTTTTACCGGCGGTGACATAAGGTATATTAAGGATGTTTGTGGTCCGGAATCCGCGGATATCGTTGTGACTAAACCCACTGTCAGGAAAGATAATCCTGAAGCGGGGAGAGCATTATCTATCGCCGGTTCGTGGGATGGTTCGGAATGTTGGACTTATCTGGACCGTGGTCGTTTTTCAGAGGGGAAGGAGAGCGAGGGCCGATTTATTATAGAAGATGCCCATGCCGTGAGGCCAAATCTTCCTGCCGTTTCACAGGCAACACATCTGGCATACTCAGCCGGTTATGGCACCTTGGCTATCAATTATGGCTACTGCTGGAACTTTGATTTGCTCTCCAGAACACTTCCTCCGTTATTATCTGCTTATAAAAATGGAGAATGGAGTTTGCCGAATCCTGCTTATAATGTTCCACGTTCGGCAGAAGGAGATTCAGATCTTGCCTCCCTTTATCGCAATAATTTCGCACGTTTCCCTGTATCAAATCCTACGGGAATTACCATTGATCCTGTCAACCCGGACTATGTATGGCTTGGATCCTCTTTCTCAGGAATGGCGTCCTTGAGTCTGAGCGATCCGAAAGCCGATCCCATACATCTTGGATCACCGGCTGATCCATTGGTATCATATCCCGGCTTCAAAGCTATCTTTGAAGATGTGACGGTATGGCGGGGTTACACACCTACCTCCGCACCATCTTTTGATGGCGACGGGAATCTATGGGTTGCCTATCACTATATAGATGGGGCAATCCCTGGCGATACACCAGGACGTCTTTATTATTGGCCACGTGAAAATAGGAAGAGAGTGTTGGAATCGCGCAATGTTGCGGAGATAGAAGGTATAGGATTTATTAAAATTCCATGTACTGTACAGATGAATGCGATGATAAAATGTCTTGCCACCACTCATCCTGACAAGAAGAATATAGTATTCATGTATCTCACACCATCTCTGCGTTATATTGCGCGTCTCAACCATAAGGGAACTTTGGATGACCAGACGGATGATGAGATAGATTTGATATACTCAGTAGAAGACCAGAATGGAGGCCGATGGGCGGTTGACTATTGTCATTCCATGGTGGAGGAACCTTCCACAGGTCTTGTCTGGCTCGGGGATGAGGGCTCATTGCTCTGTTTTGATCCGGCTTCCGAGGTAAAGGATGGTGTGATAAAGGGGAAGGTTCTGGATGTGGAGTATGAAGGGGTGAAAGGCAATCCACTCTCATTCATCAACTGTAACGGCATAACTTTCGACGATTCTGGAAGATTATGGTTCACTACCGGTGGAACCGGAGTGTGGGGCATATCTCCCGACCGGAAGAGAGTGGTGGCGCATTACACCACTTCAAACTCCCGACTCCCTCACGATACTGCATACGGCATAGTGTGGAATCCCGACAGCCGTTCACTTATGATCTCCACGCAGGAAGGGCTTGTTGAACTTTGGCCCGACGACTCGGCCGGTGTAGTCAGTTCCCATGTGTCGGTTTCCCCACGCGAAGTGGCTCCGGACTTTACCGGTCCTGTATCATTAAGGGGCGCTTCTCCCGCCGAGACTGTCGAGATTCTTGACCTTTCCGGGAAGCAGGTGGCCATGGTCCGGGCGGATGCGTCGGGAAATGCAACCTGGAATCTCACAGATTCCAAGGGGAGGAAGGTAAACAATGGTTTCTATATACTGAAAGGATCATTTGGCAGTGAAGAGATAGTCGTAATGCAATGATAAGACTATAGCAAGCATGGGCAAATCACTATTCCAATGATTCCAAATTTACCAAAAATAACCCGAAACGACCAAATTATTTGGCTGTTTCGGGTTATTTCTGTAAATTTGAAGAAATTTTGGAATCCGGGTCATCCTGAGATTCAGGAATGACGGGATATGGTTTCCTCTAATTGACTGCCGATGGAATCAATATTTTCACCCACGGTGTATTACACAGTGGTATGGACAATGATAGGGCTTGCTGTTGTGGTATTCCTATGCCTTCTTAATGTTACGGCCGGTTACGGCATGATGTATGACCGCCGGTGGGGACCAACGGTTGGCAACCGGTTTGGCTGGATCCTTATGGAAGCACCCGTATTCGTGGCGATGCTTTTGCTGTGGGTGTTGAGCGACCGTAGGGGAGAAGCGGCTCCGGCCGTGATGGGCTCTCTGTTCATGCTTCATTATTTTCAGCGCAGTTTCATATTCCCGTTCCTCATAAAGGGGAAAGGAAAGATGCCTCTGACTATTATACTTATGGGAGTCATATTCAATCTCGTGAATGCATATATGATCGGTGGCTGGCTATTCTATGTTGCTCCGGCCGGTCTCTATTCCCCTGCATGGCTCCTTACCCCTCAGTTTATCATCGGTGTAGTTATTTTCTTCCTCGGAATGGGCATAAACATTCATTCCGACCATATCATACGCAATCTCCGAAAACCGGGCGATACACGCCATTATATTCCTCGCGGAGGTATGTACCGTTATGTGGCTTCGGCCAATTATTTTGGAGAATTTGTGGAGTGGAGCGGTTATGCAATACTGACGTGGAGCTTGGGAGGATTTGCATTTGCAATATGGACTTTTGCCAATCTTGCGCCCAGGGCACGTTCCATTCATAAGCGATACCTCTCTGAGTTCGGCGATGAATATGACAGTTTGGGTAGAAAATATATAATACCCTTTATATATTGAAAATATGAAACTCTTCACCCCCGGTCGCATCGGACCGGTAGAACTACGCAACCGCACCATTCGCTCGGCTGCTTTTGAAGGGATGGGAAAAGATAACGGTCCCACCGAAATGCTTCGCGATTATCACTTCTCCGTTGCGGATGGAGGGGTGGGGATGACCACCCTCGCCTATGCCGGAGTGTGTCGCTCGGCCCTCTCTTTCGAGACTCAGCTATGGTTGCGTCCCGCCATTGTGCCTCAGCTTCGTGAAATCACCGATGGCATACATGAACGTGGAGCGAAAGCCTCCATACAGATCGGCCATTGCGGAAACATGACTCACCGTAAGACAGCCGGAGGAACCCCCGTGGGGGCTTCCACCGGATTCAATCTATATTCACCCACATGGGCGCGCGGTCTGAAGAAAGATGAAATCAAGCAGATAGCACGCTATTTCGGTGAGGCCGTGAACACGGCCCGCGATGCCGGTTTTGACTGCGTGGAGGTTCATGCAGGCCATGGCTACCTTATTTCACAGTTCCTTTCGCCATATACAAACCGCCGTCGCGATGAATACGGAGGTTCGCTTCAGAACAGGATGTCGTTCATGAATATGTGTCTTGACGAATGTATGAAGGCTGCCGGAAGCGACATGGGGGTTATTGTTAAGACCAATATGCGCGATGGCTTCAAGGGAGGTCTGGAGATTGACGACTGTCTCACTGTAGCACGGGAGATAGAACGTGCCGGAGTTCATGGCATTGTCCTTTCGGGTGGGTTTGTGAGCAAGGCTCCCATGTATGTGATGAGAGGGGAGATGCCCATCTATTCCATGACATATTATATGAAACAGCTATGGCTGAAATATGGGGTCAGGATGGCCGGGGGAATGATGATTCCGAAGGAACCCTATCGCGACCTTTACTTCCTTGACGATGCCCGTCTTTTCCGTCGCGAACTGTCGCTTCCGTTAATTTATGTCGGCGGTGTGGTTGGTCGCGAGACAGCTGATAAGGTGCTTGACGAGGAAGGATTCGATTTTGTGCAGATGGGTCGTGCATTGCTCAACGAACCGGATATGGTGAACCGTATGCGTGATGATGAGAAACACCGATGCGGTTGTGACCACGTCAACTATTGTATTGCGCGGATGTATTCGCGTGAAATGGCGTGCCACAAGCATTGTCGCGAAGAGCTTCCTCGTGCCATAGTGAAGGAGATTGAGAAAATTAAGGCACGTCAGAAATGAAACCAAAGGGCGATAAAAAGAATCTGGCGGGGCGATGGGCGCTTGTCACCGGAGCCAGTAGCGGGATAGGGCTCTGTTTCTGCCGGGAGCTCGCCACGCGTGGCTGTTCGCTGGTGATGATAAGCAATCAGGATTGTCTTGAAGCCGTTGCCCGGGAGATAGCCAAGGAGTATGAGGTGCAGACATTCCCATTCTTCTGCGATCTGACCGCCTTCAACAGTGCTGAGAAAATAACCGCTTTCATTGACAATAAGGGGATCGAGCCGGACTATGTGATTAACAATGCAGGAATATTCTCCTTTAGGCTCCTGAATGACACCCCCGAAAGAAAGATAGACTGCTTCATCGACCTTCACGTCAGGGCCGTAACATCTCTGAGTCGCTGTTTTGCAACCCGTTTCTCGGAAAGAGGGGAGGGGAGGATATTGAATATGTCGTCAATGTCCTGCTGGATGCCCATGCCCGGCATAGCCATGTATTCGGCCACCAAGGCCTACATAAGGGTTTTCAGCAGGGCGCTTCATTATGAAGTCAGAGACTCGGGTGTGAGCGTAACCGTGGCCTGTCCCGGAGGAATTGCCACAGACCTTTTCGGGCTTCCTGAGAATCTTAAACGCCTTGCCGTGAGAATCGGTGCCCTTCAGCCCCCGGAACGTTTCGTGCATAAGGCCGTGGATAAGATGCTGAAAGGTAAGAAACAATATATCAATGGCTGGCTCAACCGGTTCTCCATTTTCTTTGTGGCCATATTGCCCACTTCCGTAAGAATGTTCATAAAGAGAAAGATGCTCGATAAGAATATAGTGAGATAAAAACTTGAATATGTGGGATATTATGGCTAAATTTGCATAAAAATTAAAAATAATGGCAAATAAACTGGTTGAAATCATTCCTCATAACGCGAAACGTTTCGGCGAACGGGAGGCTTATCGGTTCTGTTGGCGCAAGGATGGGGAATGGCTTTCCACATCCTGGCGTGAGTTTTCGCTTCAAGTAGATGTGGCTGCCAAGGCTCTCGCAATGCTCGGGCTCATTGAGAAAGACCGTATTGCAATATGCTCACCCAATACTCCGCAGATTCTCATCACCGAGTTCGGTGCTTTCAAAAACCGCATATCTGCCATTCCCGTTTATTCGAGCAGTTCTCAGGGTCAGTTTGATTTTGTCGTTGAAAATGGCGGCGCATCCCTCCTTTTTGTAGGCGACCGCCATCAATACCCTTTGGCATATAATTTCTGGAAAAACCACCCCGATAAGATCAAGCGCATAATCATCTTCAAGAACGACGGGATGGAATTGAATCCCGACGACAATGTAAGTATATTCTGGGATGATTTTGTCAGGCTCGGAATGTCGGCCCCGGAAGATGTGGCGCAAGAAGTTGAGTTGCGCAAGGAACGCGCCCTTCCCGACGATATGGCAACCCTTATTTATACATCGGGCACCACCGGCGAACCGAAGGGTGTGGTTATCACCCATGGCAATTATGATGCCTGCATTGAGAAGCATATAAAGCTTCTGCACAGCGTGAACACCTCTGATCTCTCGCTCGCTTTCCTGCCTATGAGCCATATCCTTGAAAAGGCATGGAGCTTTTTCTGTCTTACCAAAGGCGTGGCAATCGCCGTCAACTATGACCCGAGGATGATACAGGATAACATACATGATGTTCATCCCAACTTAATGTGTGCCGTTCCCCGTTTCTGGGAGAAGGTATATGCCGGAGTGAAAGAGAAAATCGCCGCTATGGGCGGAATTCAGCGTATGATGGTGAAACGCGCTCTTGCCGTGGGTAAGAAACGCAATCTCACATACGTCCGCACCGCCCGCAATGTGCCCTGGCTCCTTGAAAAGGAGTATCGTTTCTGGGACCGTCGCATATTTTCAAAGTTGAAACACGCCATAGGCATTCCTGACCCTAATTTCTTCCCCACGGCAGGAGCACCCTTGTCTGACCGTATATGCGAATTTTTCCGTTCGGTGGGTATTGATATCATTATCGGTTATGGATTGAGCGAGACCACTGCCACCGTCACATTCTTCCCGGAATATGACTATGAAATCGGTACAGTTGGTCTTCCTCTGCCCGGATTGGAGGTGAAGATTGACCCCGAGAATGATGAGATTCTGGTGAAGGGTCCCACCGTCACCCCGGGATATTATGAGAATCCGGAGGCCAATGCCCAGGCCTTCACGGAGGATGGTTTTTTCCGTACGGGCGATGCCGGCTATTTCACTCCCACCGGTCAGTTAGTGCTGACGGAGCGTGTGAAAGACCTGTTCAAGACTTCCAACGGTAAATATGTGGCTCCTCAGATGATGGAAAGTCGTCTTGCCGAAAATAAGTATATAGACGAAGTGGCGGTCATAGGCGATAGGCGTAAGTTTGTCACTGCTTTGGTGGTTCCCAATTTCCCTCAGCTCAAGAGATGGGCAGAGAAGGAGGGGATAGACACTGATGATTCCGAACAGCTGGTGAGGAATCCCAAGGCAATCGCTTTTGTTATGTCGGAGATTGAGAAACTGCAGAAAGATGTGGCCGGCTACGAAAAGATAAAGCGTATTTGCCTTCTTCCTCATCATTTTGCAATTATGCACGGAGAGGTGACGAACACTATGAAGGTGCGCCGTCCGGTGGTTGCGAAGAGATATGCGCGTGAGATAGAATGGATGTATTCTGACGAATATCCGCTGAAATAAGAATATTCCAATAATTCTGATATTAAATGATAACAGCAGAACAGTTAAAGGATGTGGCCGAGCGTCGTGACGCCCTCAAGCGTTACCTTGACATCGACTCCAAGAAGATTGAAGTGGAGGAGGAGGAATTGCGCACGCATGTGGCTGATTTCTGGGAAGACCGTGAGAAAGCGGAGGCCCAGATGCGCAAGATAAAGGGATTGCATTTCTGGATTGACTCTTACACGGCACTCGACAAACAGGTCGGCGAACTTGAGCTTGCCATGGACTTCTTCAAGGAAGGACTCGTGGAGGAAGCCGACATTGATTCGCAATATGATGCCGTCTTGAAGGAGATAGAGAAGCTTGAGCTTCGCAACATGCTCCGCCGTGAGGAGGATAAACTTGGGGTTGTGCTGAAGATTAATTCCGGAGCAGGGGGCACAGAGAGCCAGGATTGGGCCTCGATGCTTATGCGCCTTTATCTGCGTTATGCCGAGCGCCACGGCTACAAGACCTCTATAGCACAGCTTCTCGAGGGCGATGAGGCCGGAATAAAGTCGGTTACTATCAATATTGAAGGTGATTACGCCTATGGTTTCCTGAAAAGCGAGAATGGTGTGCATCGTCTGGTGCGCGTGTCGCCATATAATGCTCAGGGAAAACGCATGACGAGCTTTGCATCTGTGTTTGTCACCCCCCTTGTTGACGACACTATCGAAATTGAAGTTGAGACAGCCCGCATCTCTTGGGATACTTTCCGTTCGGGAGGTGCCGGAGGCCAGAACGTGAACAAGGTGGAATCGGGTGTACGACTCCGGTATCAATACAAGGATCCATACACCGGTGAGGAGGAGGAGATACTTATTGAGAACACCGAGACCCGCGACCAGCCTAAGAATAAGGAGAACGCCATGCGTCAGCTCAAATCAATTCTTTATGACAAGGAGTTGCAGCACCGTATGGAGGAGCAGGCCAAGGTGGAAGCCGGAAAGAAGAAGATTGAATGGGGTAGCCAGATACGCAGTTATGTATTTGATGACCGCCGTGTGAAAGATCACCGCACCAATCATCAGACTTCCGATGTGAACGGTGTGATGGATGGGGAGATTGATGACTTCATAAAGGCTTATCTGATGGAATTTGCTGCCACGGAGCAATGATTCCTAATCTTACTCAATCCTCTATTTTCTGAATGATTACGCGGGGTGTGATTCCCCAAAGACAATGATAGTCGCCTCTGATGCAGGGTTTGTCACCGAACACTGAGCAGGGGCGACAAGTCATATCCAGTTGCACGGTGTCCTCCTCCTTCTGTCCTCGGCCCAGAAAACCGGTATAAGGGTGTGTGGCTCCCCAAACGCTTACGGCGCGTAGGCCCACCAAAGATGCAAGGTGCATATTGAATGAATCCATGGATAGCATCGCATCGCAATGGCTCAGGAGAGCTAACTCTCCCGGTAAGCCAAGGCGCGCTTTGGCCATATTGACCACTGACGGATATCTGCGGCACATAGAGTCTATGGCCTCCTCTTCATTCTTCCCGAACCCGAAGACAAATATCCGCTCTCCCGGCTTGCTGTTGAAGTGTTCCACCACCTTGTCGAGAAGCTCAAGAGGATATACTTTCCCTCTGTGTTTGGCAAAGGGGGCGATGGCAAGCCAGTGTTCTCCCGCTTTCTTCGGAGGCGCTACGGAAGAAAAGGCGGCAGGCGCCCCTTTCCCTCCCGGCATATTGGAGAATATTGAGGAGAATGTATCAGCGAGTGTTATGCCGGCTCGGCGGAAAGTGTCATCGTAGCGTGAAATGGTGGTCGGCAGTGGGAGGAGATGTTTGTTCTTGCGTCTCGTGAGCCGTGCTTTCTCCTTGCGCCCTTTGTTAATCTTACGCCATGCAATCCCTTTCAGTGTGAAGAATGTGCGCAGCAGTTTTGTGCGCAACACATCGTGAAGGTCAATGAAGTAGTCAATGCCATATCTCACCTTCAGTGATGAGGCAAGCCTGTAAATCCCGGCAATCCCTTTGTAATTTTCGAGATCTACTCCAACCACAGTGAGATTTTCCGGAGCATTGATAAAAAGCGATGCGGGATGATGGCGTGTGAGGAAATAGAAATGCCGGTCGGGATTAGCCCGGCAGGCATTATAGACCGTCGGGATAGTCATGGCAATATCGCCCAATGCAGAAAAACGGGCGATAAGTATATTCTTAGACTTGTTCCCTTTATTTCTTTGCATATAACACCGGATTGGTGGAAGGATCGTTATACATTTTCATCTGGCGATAAACCTTCATGTATTTGCGTCCGGCGGCGATATCTTCGATAAGCGTATCGATAGCCTCTGAGAGATCCTTGCGCTGTTCGAGCAGCACATCAAGTTTGCCACGGCATTTTGCTATATGTTCTGCATCAGCATCGGTGCGTTCCGCCTGTTCGCGCATGTGCCAGATCTTTAGGGCTAAGATTGAGAGTCGGTCAAGGGCCCAAGCGGGAGACTCGGTGTTGATGGTTGCATCCTCGCTCACCTCGACATCCTTATATTTGTTGCGGAACCAAGTGTCGATATCCTCCACCATATCGGTCCGCACCTGGTTTGAGCGGTCAATACGTCGTTTGAGTTCGAGAGCCTCCACCGGGTCAATCTGAGGATCACGGATAATGTCTTCAAGATGCCATTGCACTGCATCCACCCAGTTCTTGGCATAAAGGATGGCCTCAAAAGAACCATCTTCATAGGGATTCACGCATGGAGAGTCAACATTATCATATTTATGGTAATCGGCCACAGAGCGGTCGAATATTTCATTGCAGGTTGCGGTTATGCTCATATAATCCGTGTATTTGAGTGTAATTCGATTTTCACCTCTAACTTAATAAAAAAATCTGAGATGGCAAAAAAAGAGTAGTCAATCTATAGGAATTCCATCCCAAAAGTTATTGACTAATAACTTTTGGGATGGAATTCCTATAAGCTACAATTATATTTTATCAGAAACTCAATAAGTGCGTGTTAGAATACCACTACGTCGGGTGCGGTGGCTCTGTCGAGCACGTGGAGTGCATCCTTTATGTCGATACCCATTGATCCGGCTTTGTCGAAGAGTTTTCTGGCTTCGGTGTAGTCGCCGGTCTTGGCGGCGAGCACGCCGCGTGCATAGGTTGCCTGAGGGGTCTCTCCCGCTTTGGCGAGATAGGAAGCTGCTCCCTGATAATCACCACTCATTATGGCGCAGTTGGCGGCGTTGAGGTTGGCTGTCTCGTCGTTCGGATACATCTTGGCCGCAGTCTTGAATACATCGGCATATTCCGGGCTCTTGGGGTCGAGCGTCTCGGCATAGATAAAGAGCTCGCGTAGAGAGAGCTTGTAGGGATTTTTCTTGAACACACGGGCTATCTCAGCAGGGTCGGTGTAGTTGCGTACCTCATATTCCACCGCATAGTCCGAGTGACGCAAAGCGGGATACCAGTTGGTAAGCATGAACTGATAGTCAACCGGGAAATCGGCAGCCAGTTTATGATCCTTAACGTCGGGAGCAAGGTTGGAGTCGATCACGGCAAGAATGGCATCTTTCTTCACCATCTCGCTCTTTTCCACAAAACGGCGCAGGCCGGCCCAGTCTTCAGCCACCCAAGAGGTCTTCATGAGGTTCTTGGGGAAGGTGTAGAGATTCTGAACGTAAGCCGCCAAGGCTTCAGTACGCCCTTTTGCAAGACGTTCGTTGTTGGCGTAGGAGCCTTCAGGAGAGGCATAACCTGCAATGCTCAGCGATGTGATCTTGGTGTCGGGATCCAGCTTTACAGAGTCGATTGTGGCACGTATCTTGGCCAGCTCACGTGGGTTGTTGCGGTAGTCGGGCCGGATGTTGGTGGTGTTGACCACGAAATCGATATATGCTTCTCCTCGTGCGTTGCGCATCTTGACACGCTCCTCAACGGGGGTTACATATTCGAGATTCATGTCTATGGGACGTTCTCCCATGTTGAGACGGGCCAGAGGACGGTCGGCAAGGGTCTTGCGGCTTTCGCAGCATCCGAGATTCTCGACCACGAGGTCGATGTTTGCCTCCTCCATCCAGGGTTCCCAGGCCACGGAGGTCTCGTAAGGGAGCGTTTTCACTTTCCCTGAACGGTAATATTTGGTTGCATCGCTTTTCACAGCCCCGGTGCGTTCGGCCTGGATCATGCGGTTGCGTCCGGCTATGGTCACGCTCTCGAGACGCACGGAGTCATTTCCGGCCTTGACCACCGGGATAAGGCGTGTTTCCTTATTGATGCCTTTCGGCATTTTGGATAAATCGAGGTTGAAAGCGATGTTGAGCTGAGAGCCATCGCGAGCGGCGGAGAGATCGGTGATTACAACATCGGAAGCCTCCGGCATGCGCGCCCACATTGAAGTGGCGGCGAGAGCACAGGCGGCGAATATGAGTGATCGTTTCATTTTTCTATCTATTAGAATATATAGACTAAGTTAAGGGCCGCCTTTGTCGGGCCGAAATAATTATGCACTGCGTTCTCCTGAATCTTTGTCCCACATTGAGCGCAGGGGTAGCTGTCGAAGCGGGTGTAGCTCCATCCGATGCCGATCTCGGCTTCGATGTTCCAATGCTTGGCGAGCATCCAGGCGTGGCCGTAGGTGAGGCCGGCGCCGGCATACCATCCCTGGTAGCGCATATCCTTAAGCTTTGAGAAATCTGTGCCCAAGAAAGAAAAATTGGTGTTGAGATTCCCCATATTGTACTGCCCTCCGTGGAGTTCAAGACCGATGAAGTTGCCGTGCATGGCCTCGCAGAACCAGAATCGGAATTCGGGTTGCGCCATCCAGTGTTTCCATTGCTTATGGTCGGAGAAGGACCAGCAATTGAAGTTGCCGTTGACATCGAATGTCCAGCGCGGAGCCATCTTGAACTCCAGACCAAGGTTGGCGTTGGCCAAAGCGTCGTAGATAAGGTTGGTCTTGATAGCCGCGTTCTGCGCCTCGGCACGCGGAGCGAGCATTGACGCGGCGGCGAAAAGAATTGCAAAGAATGTAGGTCTTTTCATGATTTTTATAATATGTATCTGCGGTTGACGAGGAAAACGGTTCGTCGGCCGCCGTCTTTTTTATGCATGTCAGTCCACGCAATCAGTAAATGATCGTGGGGGAGGGTTACGTAAAATTCGACCGTACACTATGGTTAATTGCACAGTATATAGTTAAGTGCAAAATTAGCTAAAAATTCGCTATATCCAAATAAAAAAATGAAAAACTGTAAAGAATCTATAAAAAAGAAAGAGCCGGAGGAGCCTCCGACTCTTATAAGGTGTTATGTGGAAATTGGAATAATCCAGGGTTCAAAATGTAACAGTCATTATTTCACAATAGCTTTGAAGGTTTTACCCCCTTTTCGGACAATCACGATTTCACCGGCAGTGGGCGTGGCAATGCGCAAGCCTTGCAGTGTGAAGAATTCGGCATCGGCCATTTCTGCTGAGATGGTCGTTATGCCGGTCTGAGTGCCTGCATTCACGGTCACCATGATTGGTTCACTGTAATGGGATTCACCTTTATCGTAAAGGGCGGTTACATGATATGTATGGTCCGAACCCATCACGGGAGCCTCATCCACGTGGCTGAGGGTTTCTGCGGGATAGGTGGCGAGCAATTCATGATCGCGGTAAACGTTGAAGCCTGTGTGAACGGCAGGTGTGGAAGAGGCTGTGAAAGTGAAGGAATCAAAGACGATTGGATATGAGTGACGACCATATACCCTTATTGCAAATCTCGTTGCTTTAGCAGGTAGAGTGAAGCTTTTCTCAGACCAATTGGATGAAGTCACAACCATAGTCTCCTCAAGAAGGACGAAATCTGATATTTCAGTTCCTCCTTCTGAATAATATATGTCGAAGATGTCTGATGATGATGTATAGCTGGGACACAATGATTTGGCATAGAACGTTACGTCGGAGCCTCCCCTTACCTCGGGAGAAATAACCCAGTTATCAGAATCTGTGTTATATGATGAGGAAAGTTGAGAGACTGCAAGGCTCTTATTACCATCATAAGATTCTAAGGTCGTTCCAAAATTGCCTCCATTAAAGTTCTCTGCTATCATAGCAGCATATTTTTTGCCATAATTAATGTTGTTAATACCATTTTCAGGTTCGTTGTCAACATCAACGAATACCCAGCCATTCTGTTCTTCCATTGATCCGGCATCCCAGTCCTCGAAACTTTCTGTTACTTCGGCATAGGTTGGCTCTGTTGATACCTCCGGTGCTGCCCATTCCAAAGTAACTTTTGAAGCATCGGTTGCAAGGGTTGCATTGACGGTCTGAACGCGTTCAAGATCGTTGCTGTTTACAGGTATGGAAAGCTCAGCCTCATTATCCTCTTCATCGCCGTCGCCTTCAAGGGTCAGGGCAACCGTAAATTTAATCTCTTTCTCTGCATATTTTGGCAGCACTTTGAAAGATAATTCAGCAGATTCCATTGACATAGATTCTACTTCGGGACCGGCCACCTCATCCACTTTCTCACCATCGGCAAAAAGTGTGAGGGTGTAATCGCTTTCCGTGTTAGAACCCTTGTTATCCACAGTAACTGGGAAGTCACTTCCTGGCCTATCTCTAAAGATTTAGCGGGAGCGGTCACGCCTACTGCAAGATTGTGGTCGAGATAGCTCATGATGGAGATATTGTCAAGGTAGAATTTTCCGGAGTATGCGTAAGTCCCAGTCCCGGTAAACATAAGCTGACAATTATTTTCCTGAGCTTCTGCCGGTACGTCAAGAATGAACTCAGTCCAACCTTCCTCTTCTCCTGATTTCAACTCAATTGGATTCCCGATAAGAATCTCTTCCCCATTAATGGCGAATCCGGCCTGAATGGAAGGATTATAGTATGAGGAGGGCTGGAGATAAGCATAGAATTTTACCTTGGGGTTCTGAAGAGTGGAAAGGTCGAGAACAGGCGACCATATTTTTTCAGTTCCGTTTAGGGCAAATTCCAGACATCCCCCATCTTTATCCTGGGGATTTATTGTGGGATAAGAACTTCCTGTAGATAGGCTCCATCCTTTATTGTTCTCAATCACCCATGGCTTGTTGGAGAAGGCTCGGTCGGCGAATGATTCATGGAATTCACCTGCGTAGGGATCTCCCACCATATAATTGTCACTCGTTACAACCTCCGACTGACGGCCTGATGCAATTGCTACGATTGTGAAGCTTACAGGTTCTTGCCCCTTTTCAGGTGAGGGGTAGGTATAGGTGGCCGTGAGATCGGAAGTGTTGTCTGCAACGGTCTCTCCATTACATTTCACAAGATATGTAACCTTGGATGGTATAATGAGATCTGAGGCGTTTACAGCTTCTGTAACAGCATCCCAGGAAAGAGTGAACTCGTTCCCATGCTGTACAACCGTGAAGTTCTCAACAGCCTTAGGGTCCCCGAAACGGGGGTTGGCATCTATATCGGTTATAAGGCTTACTTCTTCTCCAAGCGTGCAACAGAAGTGATAGGTTACCCATGACATTGGAGCTTCTGTGTCAGTGAAAATCACTTTATCACCGGGTACACCCTTAACTGTGCCAATACACTCTTCATCATCCCTACCAACCTCTACAGTTATCTCATTATCTGAGTCAATAGGTTCACCACTATTTTTGAGAGTGGGTAATGTAATTTCAAAAGATGTATTCAGAACATCCTCTACAATAGAGAAAATCGGTTCACTGACACTCGGGGCTATCGGGGCAGCAGGATTGAGGCCTTCGCTGACTTCAATGTTATCAAAGTAGATCGCCCCCTGATTGGATGCACTCAAAACATGAAGCCCTATGTGATATTCTCCTGTTTCGGGAGCGACAAAAGTGAATGTCTCTTTTCCCCAACTCCCCCAGTTGTAAGTAAATTCTTTTGAAGACTGGATTTCTTCGGTCATATCTGTCGAACTTGCATCAGCACCGAGTTTAAATTCAACCTTATGGGTAGTGTTGGAGGAAGCCACCTTATAACGGTAATTCACAGTGTAGATGTATCCTTTTTTCAGATCAAACTTCGGACTGAATAACCAATCATCGGCGGTATTTTCCGGGGAACTTACATATTGAACACCATTGCCGTCGTAACCATAATAGGATAAACTCTTTATCGTCACTTCATCGCCATTGGTGTCCTCAACTGTAAACTCTCCTAATCCTGACTCGAAAGTCTCGGTGAAGGGGAGGACTGCGGCGAGAGCGGGAAGCGCAAGGGTAGCCGCAATTGCTAAGGGTAGTTTTCGTTTCATTTTCTTTTTGTTTTATGTCGTGTCTGATTGACCCTAAGACCAATCAGACACGATTTAATTATTGAATATTCTTGTTTATTTCACCATCACTTTCAATGTGCGGTCACCTGAGCGGAGCATATAGATGCCGGGTTCCAGCGAGATGAGGGCGTAGTCGCCTACTTTTTCACTGAAGACCACAATGCCGTTGACCGTGCATATTGTCACGTCGCGTCCCCCTGCATTCATCACTGATATGAAGCCGTCTCCTGTCTTCACGCTCATGCCGTTGGCTTCGAGTGTGCCGACACCTGAGAGGTCGGAGTTCCATACATTCGAAAGTCCTGATTCGCCCTTGTCGTAAACCGCAGAGACATGATAGAGATGTTTCCCTTCCGATTTGGGATCAGAGTCGATATATTCATTCTCCTCTATGGTCTCGCTGTTGATACGCTCACCGTCGCGGTAAACATTGTAACCGCGGAACTCGAGCACGTCGGGATTCGCGCTCTCATAGGTCACGTCGTCAATCAGCAGTGCGTATGTGTTGTTGGAAACGCAGTTGATGGCAAAATAGCGGGCATCAGCCGGAAGGGTGAACTCATAGCGGGTCCACTCGGAGGCCGGCACAGTCACTGTTTCACCTAACTGCTGGAATTCCTCCATCTTCGCTTCCTCTCCGGTGGAGTAGCAGAAACGGAACTGATCAAGTCCGTAGGCCGCCACAACGGTCTTGGCCATGAATGATACGGTGGAACCACCCTTGACTTCAGGAGAAATCAGCCAGTCGTCGTTGCTGCGTTCGGCAGCCGCGAAGCATACGGCCATCTGTTCACCGAGATATGGAGTCCACAGATTGCCCTTGATGCCTGCCTTTCCGGGATTGAGAGCCTGGAATGCCATCTGATAGCCGGCATTGGGATATTCATAATCACCGCTTTCACTCTGGGAGTTGCTGATAGTATAAGTAAGGCTACCGTCGTTGTCAACCAAAGTCCATTCGCCGAAGTTGGTGATGGTGAAAGGTTCGTAAGCCTCGAATCCATCGGTAACGATTCCGGAGGCATTCATGTCGGGTTCATTCCAAGTGAGGGTAACGGTGCCATTATTGATGCTGCCTGTCAGTCCTGAAACGCGCGGCAAAGTGTTCACGGGAACCGAAACGGTGAGTGTCTCGGTCTCATTGTTGCTCTTGTCGGCATCGGCATTGAAATTGATTTTTGCCTGATAGCTGAAATTGTTGCCGGCTTCCACGATAGAGGGGGTGATCGGGAAGGAGTAGGTGCGTTCCTTGGAGAAGGGGAGCGGATCACCGCCATCCTGCTCCGCAAAGAGTTCGCCATCGCGATAGAGTTCCACAGTGAAATCTTCAGCCGGCAGCATACCGTTGTTGAACACCGTCACCACGGCATTACGTGTGGAATTGACCGCCATCTGGTCGGGCACTGTGAATGCCGTGGCCTGAAGGTCATGGTCGGGCACATCATGCACGGTGATATTGTCGATATGCATGTCATAGCTGATATAATTGTGGGTGTGGAAGGCAATCTGGAAATCCTTTTCTCCTACGGTTTCCTTGAGCGGCAGGTCGTAGCGATACCAGCCGGTTCCGTTGATAAGAAGGATCGGCTTGGCGGTGAGTTGCTTATATTCTCCATCAATGTATGCCTCAACCTCCATGGTCTCCTTCTCTGTTGAGAAACCGTTTTCTGTGTCGGGATTATAATAATGGTAGAACCAGAAGGAGAGCACCGGATTCTTAAGCCCCTTCACATTGATTTTCGGTGAAATCATGCGGGCTTCCACATCAAGGAAGTCTGTGTATGCCACCAGCATGCCGCCGTCGTTATCCTGAGCCATCGGCTTGGGACCGCGGTCTTTGTCGTTGGGATTATGGCTGAATGAGAAGTAGCGGCCATAGAAACCGTTGTCGTAGGGCGAAGGATTAACCACGCGCATGATCCAGTCGGAAGTGGAGGGTTGCTTACCTCCTGCGAATGATTCCGCAAAGGAATCTGAGTATGCCTTGCCGTAGGTGATGAAATCGGTTGATAATCCCTCTCCTGTGCCGGCACTGTTATGTGCTGCCACGGTATAGAACTGGGAATTCTGTCCGGCTGATGTATCCACTTTTGTAGTAAAGGTGGTGCCTTCAACAGCATCTGCCACCACGTTACCCTGACGGTCGGTGATTCGGTATTTCAGGGGTTCATAAGCCAGGCTTCCCCCGTTCACGCCTGCTTGCGGTGCAGTCCATGATATGATTGCATTCTCGCCGTCGGTGGTGGTGTGTATGGCATCGGTCACGATAACCGGCACATCAAGACCTGCAAAGACGTTTGCTTCGGCAGGATTTCCCTCGCCATTGGAGTTTGCTCCTATGAGGCGGTAAGTGTGGTTTCCGGCGGGGACGTTCGTATCGGTCCAGGTCATTGTTTTTCCTGCGGCAAGGCCATCGGCGGAATTGAATGTCTTTACGAGAGTCTCGCCACGATAGAGTTTGGCATTGTCAAGGTCGTCGAGGCCATTGCCGAAGATATCAACAGCCGGAGCCTTGAACGAAACCACTGTCTCATCTGCCTTTTCACCGGGTTTGACGCTAAATTCCTCTGCCACACCGGGAGCTGCCATTGATGGACCCTCCTCAAGAGCCACGTCGTCGAGCCAGAGCCAGTATTGGCCTTTGACTGAAACTGCATGGAAGCCGATATAGTAATGTCCGTTTTCGGGAACGTCGAAGGTGATCACGCGCTCCTTCATCTTCTCGTCGGGAGAGAGGATGTCGGTGCGTTTCATTATAGTCTGAGAGAAGTCGTCGGCATTATACCCCTTGCCTATCTTGACTTCGAGGGTCTCCGGATATAGACGGCCACCCTGCGACTTGAAGCTCAGACGGTAGGTGCGGCCGGCCTTAAGCTCAAATCCGGGAGTGATGAGCCAGTCGTCGCCGGGCAGGAGGGTGTGGTAGCTATACATTGCGCACTGCTTGCTCTGGTTCCATCCCCAGATTCCCTCGTTGGGGCGCGTAATGTCCTTATTATTATCGCGGACCACGTAGGTCATGTAATCGGCCATGGTGTCGAATGTCTGAAGATAGGGAAGCGAGGCGGGTGTGCCGAGTTCCATCTCTTCGGAAACTGCGGTTGCTCCTTCAACATTCTTGTTATAACCTGTAACCTGATAAGAATACCTTCTGAGCAGGGGTTCGGTAATCTTGTCGGTGAAGGTGGTTCCCGTGGCCTCGTCGGTAAGGACTTTTCCGTCGGGGAAACGGGTGATGCGATAGTATATGAGAGCGGGGTTGATTGTGCCTCCGTGCTCTCCGGCCTGAGGAGCCTCCCAGCTAAGGGTTATTGAATTGTCAGACGCCTTGGTCAGCTTCAGATTAGAGACTGCGGCCGGCCCGTCGGTGCCTACATAGAAATCGAGTCGGGAGCGGTCGGATTTTCCTGCCGTGGGATGCGTTGCCACGAGTTCCATCGTGTGCATGCCCTGTTCAAGTGTATAACTGCGCGTTGTGGATGAACCGGGAGCCATGGGGATAGAGAAATTGAGGTTCCCGTCCAGATAACCCGCCACGGTGACATCGCCCGATATCACCTCACCCCCTTTGGTCTTGGCGGGAGCCGTGAAGCTTATCGTTCCCTCCATCGTGCTCCCCTCGAACTGTGCGGTTATGTTCGAAACAGGTTCAAGGAGTGCGATATTGTCTTCGCGAGGAATATAGAGTGCGGCCATTGATTCGCCATCGGGGAACTTGGCTATCATTGACGCTCCTCCGGTGGAGAGGTCGATCTGGTAGAGAGCCGATTCCTGAGTGGAGCGCTCGTTTGTGGCCCAGTATAGTTTGCCGGTCTCGAAATCGAAACAGGCAGACCCGTTGTAAATCGGATTGACGCCGGTCGGCCCCACATCAGTGACCTTGGCGGTAGCCTTGTCAATCTTTACCAGATTACCGTCGGAGTACCTTACACCCCAGATCTGGCCCATATTGTCGGATGCAATAGCCGACATGCGTGGGATGGAGGCCACAACGGTGGGATATCCTGTAGTCAGATTGTAATCCACCAATACGTAGGTTGAAAGATTTACGTCGTTGCGATCAAAGGCCACTCCATAAATCTTGTCGCCCACGGGGTCGTAGGTCATGTCGGCGGCAATTGCATCGTAGGTGTCGGGCACAAGTGCATGGCGCTCTATGGAATTGTCCTCGAGGTTCATCTCGATAAAGTAGAGATAACCGAGGTTGCCACCCATGTCTTCATAATAGCTTGTGAAGTAGAGCTTCCCTTTGCGATAGGTTCCACCTCCGTTTGCACAGAGGGTGTTGTGGATTGTGACCGGTGTCATCGTGATCGGACTCGAGGCATTGAAGGAGTATAGACCCCATGTAATGCCGTCGGTGGTCAGTACATCCATGGAGTTGGAATGTGTCACCTCTCCATAGATAGTGGTTCCGTCGCCTTCAATTGTAGCCACTTTCTTTATTCTTTGGGCACCGTCGGGAACGCCCCAGGCTAAAGAAACTGCGGTAAGGCTTAGGAGAGCCGTTGTGAGCAGATGTTTCATAAAGTTATATTGTTTTAGAGTATTATCTTATAAGTTTTTTCTCCTATTTTGAGGATATAGGCTCCGTGAGCAGAAATTGAGGCAGATATTTGGCCGAATCCTGTGGCGATTGTCAATCCGTTGAGATTTGAAATGGCAATCGGTGTGCTGTCGGGAGCTGAAATCCGGATTAGGTTACCGTAGGTGAGTATTGATACTCCCTTTGCTATGGCCGTAGTGATTCCTGCCGTGACGGTGTGGACTCCCTGGATGCCGGAGGGTTGTGAACGGAAGTCGGAGTTGATTGCAATCACGGAGTAGCCGTAATCGGCATCTTCGGCAAGGTTGGCGAATTTATAGAAGTTCTCACCCTCCGTGTCGATTGAGGCGAAATCTGCTAACGGCTGGTAATCAATGTTGCCTCCGTAACCAATCTTTACATTGTCAATGGAAACAGAACCACCGGCAGGTGCGTGGAAAATCAAGCGTACTTTTGAAGTGGCCGCCGGAATCTCGCTTATCTCAACCGTTGTGCCCCCTGCACCAGAAATTAATGGGGTGATGATGCGAAGCGATTGCCACTCATTCCCGACAAGACCCTCTATCTCGATCGAAGCGTCGCTGATGTTGGATGATGCGCGATACCAGAATTCGAGTGCGCGGATGCCTGCAGAGAAAGAGCCGGTCGTGAGGTTAGAGCCGTCGGTGGTCATACGGATTGAAGGGGTCTCGACCGCATAAGAAGCACGGCCGTCGAATGAGGCATCTGTGGTCCAACCTTCGGGAAGAAGGCGGTTGGAGAAGTCGGATTCCGTGAAGAACGGGTCGCCGAGATCAAGTTTGTAGAGGCTGATTTCGTATGTGTCGGCATCTTCAAGCTTTTCCCAGTTGGCTGTGAAGGAACCCTCTGTTATCTCCGTGGCCGGAAGTAGCCTGACGGTCTTATAGTCGAGGGTGGGGTCAAGAGTGGTGACCTCGATTTCATTGGAATCGGGGGAATAGAAACGTCCGTTGGTTGCCGTGACTGTGTAATGATAGGTTGTGGCGGGATCAAGCCCGGTGATTTCGTATGCGGTCAGGTCGCCTACCTCTTTCTTGAGGAAACCATCGAGATATTTCTTTACTTCCTGACCGTTTTCCGATGTCTTGCGATAAACGCTGAGGAGGTAGCCGGTGGTTTTGGGAATAGGATTCCAGTTGGCTGTGAATCCTCCGGCTTTTATGTCGGTGGCTTCATTGGCCACAAGGGGGTCGAAGATATTTTCACCCCCTTTGAAGGCAAACGACACAACGCCGTCAATATCCTTTATATCGGTGATAGGGGAGTGCAAGGCCAGTCCGCTCCAAGTCTTCATTGATGGCACCGAAGTATCGGTGAACTCGGTCACCCCCGCTGTGCCGGGGAAAGCATCGCCGGCCCGGGAATAATCGCTCTGCTCGTTATCGGCCTCAACGATATCCACATACTGTTTCTCGATATTGACTATGTTGAGTCCCCACATCTGCGGATCAAAGTCGATATGCCATACGAGGAGGCCGTGCCCCGGGATATATTCGTCCCAACCTTTCTGTTGACGGTTCTCAAGGATATAATATTCCGACTTAACGGGGGTAGGGAGTATATACACATCATCGTATGCCCCAATCTGGGAAGCCGGGAACATGCTCACGTTGCGTGGGGCGGAGAGCACCTTAGGCTCGATCCATCCGAGGCAATAACGCTCGTAGCCCGTATGATAGGGGGGCGTATGTCCCTGATTGTTATATGAACCGTGATCCATGAGCGACCATTCCCCGGGTGTGAAGGCGCTGGTGTATAAAGTGGAGTAGAGGTCGGGTAGGCCAAGCACATGGGAAAATTCATGGCAGAACACGCCGATGCCTGCGAGTTTGGCGCCCTGTCCGTCGGAGAGCTCGTTGGAGGTGGCGTAATGGTTCAGGAGTTTGCCATTCATATAAATCTCCATCTTGAGGTCGTCGTGGATATTCCAGGAGTGGGGCCAGATGGAATTGGCGGGTCCTCCGTCGGCCTCGCCGTAGCCGGCATAAAAGATATATATGTTATCGACTATGCCGTCGTTATCATTATCATAGTTGCTGAAATCAATCTCATCTTTCAGTAGCTCAACGGCATGTGGAATCATTTCCTGAGGGCGAGCATCATTCCCGGTCTGGTCGTTTGCCCCGTAATAGCTCATGTTGTAGGGGAGCTTCACGGGCCCGTAAACATCAAACTGAGGAGAGAACTGTCCGTTTGAGCTGGCCGAAAAGTAATCGCGTGCCGAGCCGGTGGCTCCGTATTCCGAGAATCCCTCCTCGTTGAGCATTCGGCTGAAAAGGGTTTGCGGTTCAGGAAGCGTGAAGGACACGTCTTGAAATTCAACCAATATCGCCAGGCATTTTGGGGAGCCTTTTGTGGGAAAAGTGCAAAGAGTGGATTCTTCAGCAACCTTGGCCGGTGATTTTTTTGTCAGCCTTGCTTTCTGTCGGAGTGCCGAGATTTCAAAGGGTGTGTTTTTATTGAAAGATGAAAGGAGGACCTGTTCATTCAGATCGCGTAGCTCGGGTTTCGAGGCCAATATGTCAGACTCCCTGAGATTGTCGCCGTCGGGCAATGCATAACGGAAAAGACCGTCATCACCGCGCAGGAGCATATAGCCGTCGGGAGTGACATAATAGTGGTTTCGTTCATCTCCCCGGAGGAACACTTCAATGGGTTCGCCTCCGTTGTCAAAGCTTAGGAGACCTGGTTTAGCGGGAACAGCACGGGCAATATTTACCCCCCCCCGTTCCGATAAAAGCGGAGGTGGCGAGAAGCCCTAATACAAATCTTTGTAGCTTTTGAATGATCATATATGTCAGGTTTTAATCAATAATTGAAATTTGTTCGGAAACGATTGGATTGACTGACAAAATGCAATTGTATCACCAATATTTCCCTCTTTTAAGGAGTTAAGATGTAATTCTGCAAAGATATAATGAAAAATAGAGGAGTCAAACTGTATTTTTTGACCTAAATCAAATAATTGATATTTATTATTGCGTTTTTATAAAAAATAAGTAAATAGACCTTGTATAGTTAAAAATCATTTCATGAAATAATAAACGACTCGCAGGGGTTTGATATTTTGCCGTGCTGAAAAATAATAGCATAATTATTTCGTGTCAATCACTTTTGACTATCAGTTAAACCAACCGCTTATGTTTGCCGAAAGCCACATACCGAAGACACTCCGACAGATACTGTCGCAATATTTCACGCCGCCGGAAGAGCTTGTCAGAGAATTTGAGAATGCAGCCCGCTTGGTGGAAGTCAGGAAAGGGAAGGCGATAGTGCGCCAAGGCACGGTGTGCGACGACTTCGTAATCAACAAGCAGGGTCTTTTCCGCGTGAGCCATGTTGCCGATGGAAAAGAGGATACGGTGCTGTTTGGCACCTCGGGTGATGTCTTCACGTCGTTGCATTCATACTATGCGGGGGAGCCCTCGATATTTTCGCTTGTTGCGGTGGAGGATTCTGAGGTGTGGCTGGTAAGTTACCGTATGATGCGCCAGCTTGAGGCGCGCTTTCCTGCGATGGTGAAGTGGATGCACGACCTCATGATAGAGCAGATGTATGGTTTTGAGAAGCGTTATCTTTTCTTCAGTAACAAATCGGCGGAAGAACGATTCTTAAATTTCTTAAGGATACATAGCGTGTCGTTAAGGCGAACATCTGTGAAATACATCTCGAGCATAGTGCCTTTGAAATTCATAGCGCAATATCTCAAGATAACGCAGTCAACGCTCTCGAGGTTACGCAAGAGGCTTGTAGGGCAGGGGTGAATTGCGCTATGATATCTTGTTAGGGAAGATTCTTATAATAATTCTAACAATTCAGGGAAGATTTTAATAAAAAATAGAGAAAAATATTTGAAAAACTTGCACAGAATAAAAAAAGTTTGTAATTTTGCCATTGCAAGTCGCAAGATTTGTTGAGTTTGAGTTATAGATTTAGGAAGGGTGGGTGAGTGGCTGAAACCACCAGTTTGCTAAACTGACGTAGGAGTTATCCTACCACGAGTTCGAATCTCGTCCCTTCCGC
>CAMWIH010000017.1 GCA_947174305.1 uncultured Porphyromonadaceae bacterium
CCATTCCGTGGCCGACGGTAGGTTGCGCGGAAGTGCCGGCGAAGCCGTACACGTCATGAACCTTATGTTCGGGCTCCATGAAAAGACGGGGCTTTATCTGAAGCCCTATGCATTTTGATTCGTTAACCTGAGTATTCTGAATCTTAAAGATAACAGCAGTATGTCGGTAAATAAAGTGATCTTAATCGGGAATGTCGGCCGTGACCCCGAAATACGCTACCCCGAGAAAGATTTTCCGGTGGCTTATCTTTCGCTTGCTACCAATGAACGGCAAGGCCAATCCGACACCGAACTTGTGGAATGGCATATCCTGGTCATGACCGGCCAGAATGCAACGATTGCCGAACGTTATATACGCAAGGGAACAAAACTATATGTGGAAGGCAAACTGCGCACAAGGGAATACGTGGATAAGTTGAAAATCTCACGTCGCCGCACCGAGATATATGTAGATGTGATTGAGATTCTGGGGCGTGGGTAACACGAATCATTTCAGAAGGCACCTTAAAAAATAACAACCATAACTCTCCTTCATTATAACAAAATTGCAACTATGAGAAAATGGCGTATTGAAGACTCCTCCGAAATATATAATGTTCCAGGCTGGGGTCTGAAATATTTTTCAATAAACGAAAAAGGACACGTGCAGGTCACTCCACGTGAAAATGGGCCGAAGGTTGACCTTAAGGAGGTTATGGACTCCTTGCAGCTCCGCGACGTTGACGCGCCTCTCCTTTTACGCTTCCCCGATATACTCGACGACCGTATCCGAAAAATTTCCAACTGCTTCAAGAAGGCGGCCGAAGAGTATAATTATTCCGGCCAGAACTTTATCGTTTATCCTATAAAGGTGAACCAGATGCGTCCGGTTGTTGAGGAGATTGTGAGCCACGGAAATAAATATAACATAGGCCTGGAAGCTGGTTCGAAGCCGGAGCTTCATGCCGTGCTTGCCGTGAACACTCACGAAAATTCCATTATTGTCTGCAACGGCTATAAGGATGAAGACTATATCGAACTCGCCCTGCTTGCCCAGAAGATGGGACGCAGAATTTTCCTCGTTGTGGAGAAACTTAACGAACTTAAGCTTATAGCAGATGTGGCGAAACGTCTCAACATCTCCCCCAACATTGGAATACGCATCAAGCTCACCTCTTCCGGCTCAGGGAAGTGGGAGGAATCAGGAGGTGATGTCAGCAAATTCGGCCTTAATTCATCCGAACTGCTCACGGCCCTTTCCATGCTTGAAAAATATAAGATGACCGGATGCCTCAAGCTGATCCATTTCCATATCGGCAGTCAGATCACAAAGATCCGTCGCATCAAGAATGCCCTTCGCGAGGCAATGCAATTCTATGTGCAACTTTCGAAAATGGGATTCAATATTGAATTTGTGGATATCGGCGGCGGTCTTGGAGTGGATTACGACGGTACACGTTCCTCTTCCGGGGAAAATTCAATGAACTATTCCATTCAGGAATATGTCAACGATTCCGTTTCGGCTCTTGTAGATGCTTGCAATAAAAACGGGCTTCCACAGCCTAACATCATCACTGAATCGGGACGCTCACTGACTGCACACCATTCCGTGCTGGTGATTCAGGTGCTTGAAACCGCTCGCCTTCCGATATGGAATGACAATGAGGAACTTGATGAGAACGCGCATGAGCTTGCCAAGGAATTATATAACATCTGGGATAAGATAGATCCGTCGCGAGTGTTTGAAGACTGGCACGATGCGCTTCAGATTCGTGAAGAGGCATTGGAACTCTTCTCATTGGGTCTTCTCGACCTTAAAAACAGGGCAATGATTGAGAAACTATTCTGGTCGGTTGCGCGCGATGTCCGCGACCTCACCCGATCCATGAAACATCCGCCCGAAGAACTGAGGAAAGTGGCAAGGATGTTGCCGGAGAAATATTTCTGCAATTTCTCCCTCTTCCAGTCGTTGCCTGATTCCTGGGCTATAGATCAGATGTTCCCGATTATGCCGCTTTCGCGTCTGGATGAAAAGCCCACACGCGAATGCACCATTCAGGATGTAACGTGCGACTCCGACGGCAAGATCAATCATTTCGTTTCCCCTGCCGGAACCTCGTTCTCACTTCCCGTACACGACCTCAAGCAAAATGAGCCATACTATTTAGGCGTGTTCCTTGTAGGGGCATATCAGGAAATCTTGGGCGACCTCCACAATCTTTTCGGAGATACGAATGCTGTTCATATCTCGGTAACGAAAGATGGTTACGATATTGCTCAGATAATCGATGGAGAAGCTGTGGCAGATGTGCTCGACTACGTGGAATATAATCCCAAGAAACTTGTGCGAAACCTTGAGACATGGGTCACCGCTTCAATGAAACGCGGGGTCATAACGCCCGAAGAGGGGCGCCAGTTCCTGAACAACTATCGATCGGGGCTATATGGCTACACATATCTTGAACGCGACCTATGAGATATTTTCTGAAACTTGCATATAACGGAGCTCCCTTCCATGGCTGGCAGTCACAGCCCAACGCCATGAGTGTGCAACAGACTTTGGAAGAAGCCCTGTCAACTATTTTACGTGCGCCCGTCTCCATAACTGGAGCCGGGCGCACCGATACGGGGGTTAACGCACGCGTGATGTTTGCCCATTTCGATACCGACGGCGACACCAACCGTTTGGACGACAGGAAACGTTTTCTTCTCTCTCTCAACCGGCTTTGCGGCCCTTCGATAGCTATCCATGACCTGATTCCTGTAGCCTGTGACGCACATGCACGTTTTGATGCCGTGAAGCGTACCTACAAATATTTCGTTTCCTTTGAAAAGACCCCCTTCCTGTCTGATATATCCTGGCACTCCCCCTCCCGGCTCGATATTGACGCTATGAATGAGTGTGCTTCAATTCTTCTCCAGACCACCGACTTCACCTCGTTTGCCAAACTGCATTCGGATGCCAAGACAAATATCTGCAGAGTCACACAGGCCGGTTGGTCACCCTGGCACTCCCCTTTCTTAAATGGCGACGGGGAGGATGAAGACTACAGTCGCGGAGCGGTTTTCACTATATCGGCCGACCGTTTCCTCAGAAATATGGTCAGGGCCGTTGTCGGCACTCTTGTTGATGTCGGACGAGGCAAAATCACAAAAACAAGGTTTCAAAAAATTATCGAGGATCGAGACCGTTGCTCTGCGGGAACCTCGATGCCTCCTCAAGCGTTATTCCTTTGGGATGTGAGATATCCTTATATCTGACCATAACAATAATGCACCACGACAGTTCCACAACATAAAAGTATTACCATGAAAGAGAAGATAGAACATCTGCGGGCCGAACTAAATCGACACAATCATAATTATTACTCCCTCAACTCACCTGAAATCTCCGACAAGGAGTTTGACATGATGATGAAGGAGCTTGAGGAACTGGAGAAACAGTATCCGGAATTTGACGACCCCTTGTCGCCGACGCATCGCGTGGGATCGGACCTTACAAAAGGTTTTGAACATGTTGTTCACGCCCGACCGATGATGTCTCTTTCAAACACCTACTCAATTGAGGAGGTGGATGAGTGGTTCGACAGGATACGCAAGGCTATCGACAGCAAGGATTTCTCGATAACCGGAGAAATGAAGTTTGACGGCACGTCCATCTCAATCACATATCGTAACGGAAGAATGGTGAGGGCCGTGACACGTGGCGACGGCACACAGGGAGACGATGTGACAGCCAACGTGAAGACAATACGCAGCATTCCTCTCCAACTTTTACCCGGTGACTGGCCGGAGGAATTCGAGATTCGTGGAGAGATACTGATGCCGTGGGAAGTGTTTGAGAAACTTAATGCAGAGCGGGCTTATAATGAAGAACCTCTCTTTGCAAATCCCCGAAATGCAGCGGCAGGAACACTCAAGACACAAGATCCGAGAGAGGTGGCACGCCGACATCTGGATGCAAGATTCTACTATCTTCTTGCCGACAATCTTCCATCTGACTCCCATTATGAAAATATGGCTATTGCCGAACAATGGGGTTTCAAGGTTTCAAAAGCAATGGCTCGCCTGCATTCTCTCGAAGATGTGGATAATTACATATCTTATTGGGATGAACACCGCAAGGAGCTGCCTGTGCCTACCGACGGACTTGTTTTCAAGGTTGACTCCCTTCGTCAACAATTGAATTTAGGTTACACGGCCAAGTCTCCTCGCTGGGCAGTAGCTTTCAAGTTCAATCCTGAAACAGCTTGCACCCCCCTCCGATTTGTTTCATTTGAGACTGGAAGAATGGGCATTGTGACTCCTGTGGCAAACCTTGAGCCGGTTCAGCTTTCAGGCACAATAGTGAAGCGAGCTTCGTTGCATAACGATGACATAATGCAGGAACTCGACATTCACGAAGGCGACTCTCTGTATGTTGAAAAAGCCGGCGAGATTATCCCGCAGATTACGGGAGTGGATAAAAGCCTACGCCCCGCAGATGCAAAGAAAGTGGTGTTTGTAAAGAACTGTCCCGTTTGTGGCACCCCCCTCACACGCATTTTTGGGGAAGCTGCCTGGTGTTGTCCTAACAAATACGGTTGCAGGCCTCAGATTACCGGCCGCATCGAACATTTCTGTGCCCGAAGGATGATGAATATCGACGGAATCGGAGAAGAGACCGCTGAACTGCTTTATTCCACCGGACTTGTCTCTACGATCGGTCAGATTTACGACCTTACAGAGGAGAAACTGATTGGGGTTGGCAGAATTGGTGAAAAAACAGCTAAACGTATAATGAATGGAATTGAAGATTCCAAACAGGTTCCTTTTGACCGCGTTCTATATGCCCTCTCCATTCCGAATGTGGGAGAAACCACTGCAAAAAGGCTTGCAAGAGCAGTCAAGGATATCGATACCCTTCTCGGTATGGATCTGGAACAGCTTTCGATGATTCCTGACATTGGTCCGATTATTGCGAAGAATATATATGATTTTCTACGCGAGCCGGTTAATGCCGGAAACATCGAGCGACTCCGTGAAGCCGGTGTTACCCTGAGTGTTCCTGAGGAGAGCCTTACTCCATCTGGAAATGCACTCGAAGGGAAAACAGTGGTTATTTCAGGCACATTCAGTCATCATAGCCGGGATGAATATAAGGATATAATAATGAGTCAAGGAGGGAAAAATGCAGGAAGCATTTCAAAAAAGACCTCTTTTGTGCTCGCCGGAGAGAATATGGGACCGGCGAAATTACAGAAATGTGAACAATTGGGCATTCCAATCATTTCCGAAGATGAATTTCTTAAGATGATAGGCCAATAATTTTGGAGAGTAGGGGGATTATAGCTAATTTTGCAGTATTAATCATTCAAAAATAACCTATGCAAGTTTCCCCTTCCCTTCTTTCTGCCGATTTCGCGCATCTATCCGACGATATCGACATGATAAATTCCTCCGAAGCAGATATGCTTCATCTTGACGTGATGGATGGTGTGTTCGTTCCCAACATCTCATTCGGGTTTCCTATTATCAAGATGGTCTCGCATCTTTGCGACAAACCGTTGGATGCCCACCTGATGATTGTGGAACCTCACAAATGGATTCCCCAGATTCGCGATTTGGGTGTACGCATAATGAATGTGCATCAGGAGGCATGCCGTCATCTTCACCGCACCATCTATCAGATTCGCGAGGCAGGGATGGAAGCCGGAGTTACAATCAATCCCGCCACTCCTGTTCTTATGCTTCAGGATATCATTACGGATCTTGACCTTGTGCTCATCATGTCGGTTAATCCCGGTTTCGGTGGTCAGCCATTCATCGAACATTCTATTGAGAAAGTTCGCGAACTTCGGGCACTTATCGACCGTACAGGTTCAAAAGCAAAAATTCAGGTTGACGGAGGAGTGAATGCAGAGACAGGCCGACGTCTTGCTGAGGCCGGCGCGGATTGTCTTGTGGCAGGATCATATATTTTCAATTCCAATGATCCGCATAAGGCTATCTCAACATTAAAGAATCTTTGATACGCCCCTCTATCGAAAAAAATAAGTAGTCCTAAAGATTCCCCTTATGAATCGTTTCTTATCTCTCTCGGGATTTCTTCTCGGGAGTTCTCTTTTTAGCCCATCTGTTTATTCTGTTGGCATAACCACACCCGATTCCATCCCATCAGGTTTTCACTCTAAGCCTGAATGGAGTGTTGGTACGGAACTGGAGGGAGACTACGTAATCCCGACCGATGTGTTTTTCACCGGTGCCAACGTTGAAGGGAGAAACATTTCGGGCAGTTTGGGAGGAGCAGTGCGCGGAGCTTTCCGTTTCAATCCGGACTCACGCGAAGGTATG
The DNA here is from genome assembly GCA_947174305.1 of uncultured Porphyromonadaceae bacterium. Taxonomy (GTDB): domain Bacteria; phylum Bacteroidota; class Bacteroidia; order Bacteroidales; family Muribaculaceae; genus Lepagella. The sequence continues at coordinate 6,313 of CAMWIH010000017.1, forward strand.
CTATACCCGGATTTATATCAGGGTGTTGGACTTGGAATCAAGACCTTTTTCCGTAAAAAACTGATAGGCAATCCGGGTATGTTTTATGTGTTGCAAGGTGCGCCGTTCCATCATTTCTCTTCACGTCTGAGTCTTGGCTATGAATGGAAGTTCGGTATCGCTTTCGGTTGGCATCATACTGATAACGAAATTATGGAAACTGCCTCTACCATCAGTACGGCCGTGACCGCTCACATGGGTGTGGCTCTGAAACTTAATTACACTCTATCGCCTCGATGGCTTTTATCTTTAGGGATCGAGGGAACTCATCATTCCAACGGCAACACATCCTGGCGTAACGGCGGATTGAATGCCGCCGGCTTGAGTGTTGGGGCATCCTATATCCTGAATCCTTTAGGTAATCCCCAAGCCCCACCCGAAGAACTGATAGAGGAGGCGGATAAAAAACGATGGTTCTATGATATAATGATATTTGGAGCCTGGCGTCAGCGAGTGTTTTATCTTCCGGAAAATTCTATTTATACCGAAGGTTTAGAAAGATTCGACGCAATGGCTCCCGGTAAATTCCCGGTGTTTGGAGTGCAATTTGCTCCCGCCATATCTCTCAACCGCTGGGTTGCAGTCGGTCCCGCTCTCGATATGCAATGGGATAAAAGCGCAAACCTCAGCAACCATTGGATAGAAGGTCCAATAGACGACGGATATTATTTCTCTCATATACCCGTTAAAGAGCAGATAAGTGTAGGGATTTCTGCACATGCCGAACTCACCACTCCAATCTTTGCAATCAATGCCGGAATCGGATGCAATATAATAAATCCCAAGGGGGACAAAGCTTTTTATCAGTCGTTGACAGTAAAAACTTTTGTAACAGATAATATCTATCTCAATGTCGGTTACCGTCTCGGGGAATTTAAAGATCCTCACAATCTTATGCTCGGCATCGGTTACAGGATTAAATAACTCTTCTATTACTACAATCCAAAACACATTAAATAAAAGATGACAAAACAAAAAGAGGTTGCGCCTTTCAACGCAACCTCTTGCTATTTAGAAATCTTTAACTACGTTTTATCTCATTTTTTTCATATCAACTGCATCTCCAGATTATTGAGCCTCAAGGATACAGATTGCTACACGGTTCCAGGATTCCTCCTCAAACATATCACCGATACCTTGACCTTCAGCCACGATTCTTGATGCCGGAATCTTGTAACGTTTCATAAGGGCATCCTTAACAGACTGTGCACGCTGGTTGGCAAGACGGATGTTGACATCTTCCGGACCATCCTTAGAAGCGTAACCCTTGATCACTACCTTGCTGTTGGGGTGATTGTTGAGGTATGCCGCGATCATCTCTACATTAGGCTGCTGGTCAGCACCGATTGCAGATGAACCGAGTTTGAAGAATATGTAACGAACTGATTCGAGATTATTCTTAACCTGGGTAACAACCTGAGCGGGACGGTTGCGGAGTGCTTCATTTTCAGCTTCAAGATCACCGTTCTTAGCCTTCAACGCTGCATTTGCAGCATCCATTGTGCGAACTGCACCACGAAGTGTGTTGATCTGATCGTTGAGTTCGTCAATCTGAGCCTGGTTGTAAGGTTCAACAACCTTGAAACCGTTGCCACCGAAGTTATAAGCCACACCGGCAGTAAGATTGAAGTTTGCACGGTTCTTATCGTATGAAGCTGTGCTCTGCTCAACAGGGCTTCCGGTCATGTTCCAGAGGATTGAAGGGCTAACCGAAACAGTTACATTATCGCTGACATTGAAATTGAAATTCAAGCCGAATTTTGTTGCAAAATAGTTTATATCCTGAATGGCTGTTTCATATCTGTGTCCCCAACCGGCACCGGCCTGAAGATCGATATCGAACGGACGTGTTGAACCGGGATAGCCACCGAAGAGGTTGAAGAGGTTCACTGCTCCATACATTCCTACGTATGAATCATCGAAAGCTGTCTTGCTCTGAGGACCTCTACCCTTCACGGTTGAAGTGTTGATTGCGAAAAGGCCTTCAGCACCTACCTTGAATACAGGGGTGATCTTCTTGTTGAGGTCAAGTCCTACTACCGGACGCATGCCTCCGAAGAATGCACTGTGCGACATCGGGGTTGTGACACCTCCCTTGATACCGAGCGACCAATTATCGCCAAACTTAGGTGTCTCGATTGCTTGCTGAGCTGAAGCGGTGGCTACTGAGCCTAATGCTAAAACTGAAGTAACAATAATATTTTTCATAGTCTAAATTAATTTGATAAAATCTAATATAGTGGAAATTTTACTCTCTGCTTATATTACAACCGACAAAGAGGGTTTGTTCACTTTGAAAAAATTTTTTTTAAAATTTCTTTAAAATATTTTGCAGTGTAAAATTATTGTACTACCTTTGCGGTGTATTAAGACACTAATACACTAAAACAGACAAACACTAATAAAAAATAGCATTATGTTAAAGGTTGATAACTGCACATTCAGCTATAGCCGACGCAAGAAGCCGGTGCTGAAAGATTTCTCGCTCGAAATCTCCGAAGGAGGGATTTATGGACTTCTCGGTTCAAACGGAGCCGGTAAATCAACTCTTCTTTATCTCATATCAGGCCTCCTCACCCCCGCTGCCGGGGAAGTGACACTGAATGGCATCAATACACGTCTTCGCCGTCCCGAGACAGTTTCCGAGATCTTTATCGTGCCTGAAGAGTTTGATTTCCCCTCTATGTCGCTTAAAAAATTTATTGAACTCAACAGCCCTTTCTATCCTAAATTTTCATACGAGGAGATGATGGATCACCTTGCATTGTTCGATCTGACTCCCGATTTGAATGTGAATAAACTTTCGATGGGACAGAAAAAGAAAGTGGCGCTTTCATTTGCAATGGCCACAAACACAAAGATTCTGATTCTCGATGAGCCGACCAATGGACTCGACATACCGGGAAAGACGGCTTTCAGAAGATTCATCGCAAGAGGTGTGAGCGATGACAGGATTTTCATTATCTCCACTCACCAAGTGAGAGATGTGGCCCAGCTTCTCGATCATATTATTATGGTTGACAACAGCAAGGTGCTTTTCAATAAGAGCGTGATGGAGATACAGCACCATCTCAAATTTGTGGAAACCTTAGACCGCAGGCTGATTGATTCCGCCCTTTATGCTTCCAATTCACTCGGAGGAAGCGCGCTGATTCTTCCAAATCTTGACGGAAATGACACTGAAATAAACCTTGAACTCCTTTTCGAGTTTGCACATGATGATGCGGAAACCCTCAATTCAGTATTCAACAAATAAATCCTCAATACAACATATATGAAAAATCAAATTTTCGATGCCGGTCGATTCTCGGCATATTTCAAAAAATATATCTTTGAGAAGAGATCGACTATTATCATCTGTCTCGGAGTGTTTCTGCTCCTTCCACTTCTCTTCTGTTTAGGATTGCCATATATGAAGGGATTATATTCTCCTGAGCAGGCACAGAATTTTATTGTAAGAGGCAATGTGACGGATCCGATGTGGCATTCCGAACTCACATTATTCGGCTGTATGTGGATAATAGCGTGTTGCTTTTGCTGCGATTTCTACTCCGAGCTTTCTAAAAAAAGGGAACGCATCTCGATTTTCACATGTCCGGCGAGTAATTTTGAGAAATATGCAACCTCCTTTATTGTTTTTGTTATACTCTTTCCCATAGCTTTGTTCCTATTATTCCTTTTTGCCGATGCAATCAGGGTATGGGTGTATGGTGCCTCCTCCGAAGGAGTAAGTTGCATACATTATATCTCTCCACGCTATCTTCTCTCCTTCGGCTGCGATATGAAATATTTTGATATGGATCTCTATGCCGGCTCAGTGTCTCCCACAGACAAAGCTGCAATGTTGAATTTCTATAAGACGGCTGCCGCTGTTAAATTCTCGATGTGCCTTTTCGGAGGATTCCTTCTTCAGGCATTATTTGCCTTGGGTTCATCAGTATGGCCTAAAAAGAGTGGCTTGAAGACTGCTTGTTTCCTGATGACTTTCGGAATGGTGACCGCCATACTCTTTTACTGGGGGATAAGCACATTCTACGGACACGATTTTCATATTGAACCCAGAGATTTCGGAATAAGTAACGAGATGACTCAAGTGATTATATGGGATATTGTCACAGTCTGCATAATAATATTCACATGGGCCGTATCCTATTTCCGATTCAAGGAATGGGAAATAATTAAAAGATGGTAAAGAATTTAGTCCGATATGATTTTTGAAGAAAGTAACAAAGCGATATACATTCAGATTGCCGACCGGATCTGCAATGAAATACTCGAAGGTCATTTCTCCCCTGATTCCCGTCTCCCGTCCGTTAGGGATTATGCCGGCGATATGCAGGTGAATGCAAACACCGTTATGCGCAGTTACGACCGCCTTTCGCAGAAGGGAATAATCTACAACCGACGCGGAATAGGATTCTTCGTAGCTTCCGATGCAAAGGATAAGATTCTTGCCGAGAAAGCCGAGGAACTGGAGGACAGCAGGATTTATGAATTTTTCGACCTTCTCTATCACCTCAACATTTCTCCCGACGACCTCCGCAAACAGTACATCCGTTATATCGAAAATAAAAATAATAAATGAAAATGAAAAAGACAACATATATAATCATCGGCTTCACAGCCTTCCTTCTCCTCCTCTCCTACCTCGCCCCGGTAATTTTCTTTCAAGCGCGCTGAGGTGTAAAACCAAACTCATAAAATACATTAAGTTAATAACGTTTAGGATGGCAGGTCAATTAAGAAAAAACTGCCACCCTTGGAAAACAACATCTTAATATGAAACATCTAACAGCCATAATCTCAATTATATTAGCCTCTTTTTTCAGTGTTTCGGCACAGGAGATGGCAAAAGTCGAAGTGAAGAATCTCAAATCAAAATATTTTTCATTTGAACGACCAATTCTCATTTACACTCCGCAGTATTATGACGAAACCACAGAATCAGACTTTGATGTGGTTTACGTGTTCGACGCGCAGGATCGCGCGCATTTCGACGAAGTTCAGTCGCTCCTCCACTACGGTGTGCAGCAACCACGAAACGACAGAAACTATATTGTTGTAGGGGTTTCCTCCCCCTCTCTCTGGGATCAGGACTATTGTCGCAATAACGACTTCCTTCCCGTTCCTGAGCAGCAGAAGATGAACAGCCCATATTACGGGAGCGCAGACAAATTCAAAAAATTCATCAAGGAAGAGCTTATGACCTACATCAACAACAATTACCGCACATCGGGTCATACACTTGGCATTGGTCACTCATTGGGAGCCTCTTTCGTTTTAGACGCTGTTGCAACAGACAATCTCTTTGATGATTGCATAGCCATTTCCCCTAATCTTGGCTGGGATAATGACCGCTTTGCAAACAACCTGGTGAATATGGATTTCTCAAGCGAAAAGCCCCGTTTCATCTACATCACAATGGCTGACGAAGGGTTAAACAAGGAAGACGAATTTCCTGAAAGTTGGCGTCCGAGCTGGGATAAAGTGAAAAATTTCATCTCAAATCAGACGTTTCCTGAAAATGTAGTCGTTAAGACTACCGATTTCCCGGAGTATTCTCACAACTCGGTAGTGCTTCCGGCCCATCTTCTCACCCTTAGAGAGTATGCCGACTACAGATATTCCCCACGTTTCGACAGCACACGGACCTATCCCGTGCATATCGAGCTGACAGGAGAAGGTATCGAAGGAGAGGTATATATCACCGGCAACCAATCCGCACTTGCCAACTGGAATCCCGAAGGAGTGAAAATGACCAGAATAAACGACACCACCCACGCCATAGACCTGAACCTCCAGCTCCCCGCCGAATTCAAATTCACCCAAGGCGACTGGGATTCAGCCATCGGCATCTACAACGGCGACAGCGGCAACATCCGCATCTCTTCTCCGGAAAAGACCCGAAAACATTACAGACTGTGAAGCAGCGGACAATCTTATTTTTAAAAGCGTACGGTATCGGACACCACATATTTCAAATTTTGATTGATAATCAATTAGTTATTTCTTTGGCATAGCGATTGCAAATCAATTGGTACTACACGGATAATAGTTGATCCGTGAGCAACCGATATGGATAGAGAATTAACCAAAAAAGAAAAACGAAACATAACTCTAAAAGTCTGGTATAAGGCAGGAGGCATTATCCTCGGCATTGCATTGGCCGTGGGTGTGCTTCTTGCCTTCGTTGGTGAAAAGACTGATGAAAAGAGTCTCACCATAAGCGAAGCGGAACGAGGCGTGATTGAAAGTTCAGTTACAGGGACAGGAAAAATCGTGCCGCTTTATGAACAAACCATTGTATCTCCCTTTTCCACACGGATCCTTGAAGTCTATAGCAACGAAGGAGATTATGTGACACCGGGCCAGTCTCTTCTTAAACTGGATCTGCAAAATGCAGAAACTAACCTCCGCAAAAAAGCGGATGAAGTCAGCATGAAGCGTAATGAAATTGAACAAGCATCTTTAAGTTCCTCTACCTATATAACCGATCTTGAGATGAAAATAAAGGTGAAAGAGATGTCCGTGAGCCACCTGAAAGCAGAGGTTGCCAACGAACGTCGTCTCGACAGCATTGGAAGCGGCACCGGCGACAGAATCAGAGAAGCCGAACTTGCCTATTCAGCGGCTCTTCTTGAACTCCAACAACTCAAAACGCAACTTAACAATGAGCGAAAATCACACTCTGCAGCCCTTCGATCAAAACAATTGGAAGGAAGCATCACTGAAAGGGATTTGAAAGAGATGCAACGAACAATGGAAGATGCCCAGATCCGCTCACCCAAAGAAGGAACCGTTACTTATCTGAACAAGGGGATAGGCAACAGTATATCTGTGGGAGAAAAGTTAGCTATTGTGTCTGATCTTTCTCATTTCAAAATTAATGGAGAGATAGCTGAAAGTAATGCCGAGAGATTATCGCCGGGACAGAATGTGAATATCCGTGTCGGTAAAAAAACAATAAAAGGCCATATTGCTTCGGTCTCTCCTCAAAGTCATTCGGGAGTAATAGATTTTACCGTTCTGCTCGATGATGATACAGCGCGGATTCTCAGACCTGGTCTTAAGGCTGAACTCAACATCATCTATGATCTCCGCGACGATGTAATAAGAATACGGAATGGAAGTTACTTCTCAGGACCGGGAACCTATGAGCTTTTCGTAAAGACCTCAGATAAAAAGCTGGAGAAACGGATTGTGACATTGGGCGACAGCAATTTTGATTACGTTGAGGTCAAGGGCGGCCTTAAACCGGGAGAGGAGGTCGTGATATCAGATATGAGTGCTTTTAAAAACCGAAAATCAATTCAACTGAAATAAATCTACTGTTATGAATATCATTACTCTAAAGAATGTAAGCAAGGTTTACCGCACAAAGGAGGTGGAAACACTTGCCCTCGAGAATGTGAACCTGAATATAAAGGAGGGTGAATTTGTAAGTGTCATGGGTCCCTCCGGATGTGGGAAGTCGACTCTCCTGAATATCATCGGTCTTCTTGACAATCCCTCTGTAGGAACTGTCGATATTCTCAACTCCCCTACCTCCGACATGAAGGATAATGAACTCTCCCGCTTCCGCAACCGCAACATAGGATTCGTGTTCCAGAGTTTTCATCTCATCCCTTCCCTAAACGTGACCGATAACGTGGCTCTTCCCTTAGGTTATCGGAATGGACTCAGCACAAAGGAACGACGGGAAAAGGTGGTTGAAGTGCTTACCCGTCTTGGATTGAGCCACAGGTTACGGCATTTCCCCTCACAGCTTTCAGGAGGACAGTGCCAGAGAGTTGCAATTGCACGGGCAATCATCGGCAATCCACGCATCATCCTCGCCGATGAGCCTACCGGTAACCTCGACTCAAAAATGGGTCAGGAGGTGATGGATATTCTTCATCAGCTCAATAAGGAGGATGGACGCACAATCGTGATGGTCACTCATAACGAACATCAGGCACGAACCACCGACCGTATCATTCGCTTCTTCGACGGAAGAGAAGTAGCAGGATAAAAACCTTTAAAACCGAAGCAAAATGAAATATTTACGACAGATATATTATGAGATGAAACATCAGAAGATGATGACGTGGGTCTCTATTGCCGGAACAGCCCTCGCCATTTTCTTAGTGATGGTATTCTATCTCGTTGACAGCCTCGACACAATAGAGGTAGCACCCGAGTCTAACAGGGGAAGAATATTAATCGGGCAATATTTGGAAGTTGCACAAGAGGATGGCACTGCGAGTGCTTCTGGAAGGCTCAATAATCAGCGGGCTTATCAACTTTATCACGACCTTGAGGGCGTAGAACTTGAATCATTCATAAACCAGGAATTGGATGAAAAGGATATATCCTTTAAAGGAGGGGAATCCCAAACCATATTCGTGCGTGGCGTGGATAATGAATTCTGGAATATATATGATTTCCATTTTATTGATGGCAAACCTTTTGATAAAGCGGATATTGAGTCAAGCTTAAAAAAGATTATTATAACGCGCTCCCTCGCACGCAAACTTTTTAATGAAGAGAAGGTTACAGGACGCGAAGTATCATTGGGAATGATCCCTTTCACCGTCTCGGGAGTAGTTGAGGATGCCAACCCAATCCTTAAGATAACAAGTGCAAACGCATTCATACCGTATATTCCGGAAATTAATGATGGAAGAGGTGGAAGATGGGGCGACTGGTTAGGCAACACCCAGGTGGTGCTTCTTGTCAAACCGGGCACTGATTTCAAGGATATACAAAAACAAGTGATGACACGATACGACCGTCTCCAATCGGAAGCCCATAAAGATGAGAAAGTGCTAACCTACCATGGGCAGCCATACGATGTTGAGATTCTTTCAAAAAATATTTTCAGCAATGACACTCCTACAAAAGGAAATTCCTACAGATGGCTAATATATGCATTCCTCATCCTTATACCTGCAATCAACCTGAGCAGCATGACAAGAAGCCGCCTCAGGCATAGGGTAAGCGAAATCGGAATATACCGGGCTTTTGGTGCAAGCAAGGCCTCAATTCTCTGGCAGACAATGGTCGAGAATTTCTTGATAACCATTTTTGGAGGCATCATAGGGCTGTTGCTTTGCATGCTGTTTATGGTTTCCTTCTCTCATCTATTCTTTACGTTTGGCTCTGATCTGGATGTGTATGCACGCCCGAGCCTTGACATGATCTTCACGTGGAAAACATTTTTGATTGCTCTCCTCTTCAGCTGTATCCTTAATCTGGTAAGCGCGTTCATTCCTTCATGGAAAGCCTCCCGATTAAATCCGGCTGAAGCGATAAGGAAAGTGAAATAAACTTTAATCTACACAGAAATGAAAAGAAAATTATTCACTCAAATAAAGAATGAATGGACCGACAATATATGGATGATTGTCGAGCTTGCCATTGTGACGGGGGCTATCTGGTTCATACTTGTCTTATGTTGGGAGACAGCAAGAGCACGGTTCCTTCCCAAAGGATACGATATATCCGACGTCTATAATCTATCTTTCCGTTGGGTCACCACGGATAGCCCGGAGTTTCAGATGCCTTCCGATTCAACCAGGTATGATTTTTTAGGGGCTCGAAATGCTTTGTTATCGAACATCCGACAACATCCGCTTGTCGAAGCGGCAGGATTATCGGAAAATGGGCTCCCTTATTCATTAAGCGGCTGTTTCTCAGGTTTCACTCCCTTGGAGACATACGACACCTTAATCTATACGGCCAATGAACGCATCATGTCGCCCGACCTTGTGAAGGTCTTTCGCCTTAGAAGTCTCACCGGAAAAAGCGAAGAGGAACTGGTAGCGATGTTGCGCGAGGGTAAAAGACTTATTTCCAACAATACAGCTTATGAAAAACAGGGTCGAAACATTAGGAATCTTATTGGACAAAAAATCATATATACCGGAGATAGCGCCAACGCATTCATAGTTGGAGATATGATTGCCCATATTTCACGCACAGATTATGAATATCCTTTCGGAGGGACTGTTGTTCATCCTTTCCTGGAAGATAGTGTTTGGAGCAGCGACTTGAGCCTAAGGGTTAAAGCCGGGAAAGGGCAAGAATTTGTGGAAGCATTTAAAACCACACCCGAATTGCGGCGGTATGGCAACGTTTACCTTACAGACCTGACCAGTTTTGCGGATATACGCGATTCTATTCAACGTGATAATACCACCAGCGTGACCTCAAGACTGATCCTGATTTTCTTCCTTCTCGTGATAATTTTCTTAGGGCTTCTCGGCACATTCTGGTTCCGTGTTCAGCAACGGACGGGAGAAGTGGCAATCCGCATAATTTGCGGTGCGACACGAAAGCAGATCTTCACGAGGATAATCTCAGAAGGATTGATCCTTCTTCTTTTCGGCTGTATTCTCATGTCGGCCATCTTGTGGCCTTTCTATAAAAAATTGGAAACACCCCTTAGCTGGGAAACACTACTCGTATGCGAACTTGTGGCTGTGGCTTTAGTCGCGTTCGGAGTGATTATCAGTCTTTTGTGGCCGGCATGCAAGATTATGAATATCCAACCTGCAATTGCCGTCAAAGAGGAATAAAACCGGATTAACCAATTCAACGAAACCTTAATGAAACTAAAGATAAAACAGTTTATCATTTCTTCAATAGTAGCGCTTCCTGCTTTCGGGCAGGAGGCCTCTTTCTCTTCTTCAGAAGCGTTGAAGGAGGTTTCCATTTCTCTGGAACAGGCAATAAATCGAGCCCGGAGTGTAAGTGTTGACGCCGAAGTGGCACGCAACCAACTTCGAAGCGCCTACTGGAGCTTTCGTTCATATAAGGCACAGCTATTACCGGAAGTTAACTTTAAGGGGACTTTACCCTCCTACCATAAGCAGTATTCTTCATATATGAATGAAGAGGGAAGTTACAGCTTTGTCCATAACAATTACCTTCAACTCACAGGTGAACTTTCAGTCAAACAGAATATATGGCTCACAGGAGGCACCGTGGCTGTAAACACCTATCTCGACTTCTACCGTCAGTTGGGTGAGAGGGCTTATAATCGTTTTATGTCTATTCCGGCTTCCATCACACTTACTCAACCAATCTTCGGAGTAAATAATCTTAAATGGAACCGTAAGATAGAACCGGTGCGCTATGAGGAGGCAAAGGCCGCATTTATGACTGCCTCCGAAAACGTTGCGGAAAATGCAATACGTTATTATTTCTCTCTCCTTATGGCCAAGGAGAATATAGTGATAGCGAATCAGAACCTTGAAAATGCCGAACGCCTGTATGAGGTGGCGAAAGAGAAACGCGAGATGGGTCGTATCAGTCAAAATGATCTCCTGCAGATGGAATTGAATCTGCTTAACGCAAAAAGCGAAATGACTAATTGCGAAAGCGATGTCAAGAACAGCATGTTCCAACTTCGCTCTTTTCTCGATTATGACGAAAGCGTGAATCTTTCCACTGAGATTCCCCTTTCTGTGCCGGAAGTGGAAATCAGATATGAGAATGCGCTTGAACGTGCTTTAAAAAATAACAGCTTCTCCAAACAGATGCTCAGGATACAGTTGGAAGCGGATTATGAAGTTGCAAAAGCAAAGGGTTCTCAAAGGGAGATCAATCTGTTTGCTCAACTCGGTTTTACAGGCACAGCTCATAATTTCGCGGAGGCTTATAGCACTCTCAGACCAAATCAAGTTGTGGAGATTGGTGTGGAAGTTCCTATTTTGGATTGGGGCAGGCGGAAGGGACTGGTTAAGGTTGCGGAAAGCAACCGTAGTCTGGTTGAAAGTCAGGTGAGACAGGAAACTCAAAACTTTCGCCAGAACCTTTTCATCCTAATTGAGAGATATGGCAACCAGTTGCGACAACTGCAAACTGCCCGACGCGCTGATGAGATAGCGCAAAAAAGATATGAAACTAATGTCGAGACCTTCCTCATTGGAAAGATTTCAACACTCGACCTTAATGATTCAAGGGTGAAAAAAGATGAAGCAAGACGTGAATATATAAACGAACTTTATCTTTTCTGGCTATATTATTATCAGATAAGGAGTCTTACCTTATGGGATTATGCCTCGAATAAAGGGATAGAGAGTGATATCGAGGAGATTCTAAATTAAACTTGGCGAGTTTCACCTCTTTTTTGTAATTTTGTTAATCTGTCATTCCTGATAAAAGCCGTATGATACTTATAATAGATGATGATGCCACTGTACGCATGTCTTTAAAACTTCTTCTTCAACGCATGGGCCATGCCACAGAAGAAGCATCAAATCCGGATGAGGCTCTTGTTAAAGCTCGAAAAAACAGATACGACCTGATATTGATGGATATGAACTTTTCCTTATCCACCACAGGAGAAGAGGGGCTCGAACTTCTGATGAAAATGCGTATATTCCAACCCGAAACGCCTGTTATCCTTATCACTGCCTGGGGAAGCATCGAACTTGCTGTGGAAGGTATGCGCGCCGGGGCGTATGACTTCATCACCAAACCATGGGATAACCGCACTCTCATGCAACGTGTGGAAACGGCCATGAGTCTAAATGGAGAAAACAGGAAAAAAGATGGGCTTTCGGCATCTGCATTTGATCGCGTCGGGATAGTGGGTTCCGACCCGGCACTGCTTGACATTCTGTCAACCGTAGAACGCATCGCACCCACCGATGCGTCAGTGCTGATTCTTGGTGAAAACGGAACAGGAAAGGAGATGATTGCTCAGGCAATTCATTCCAATAGCCACCGTAAGGATGGACCATTCGTCATGGTGAATCTTGGGGGGATAGCCCAATCTCTCTTTGAAAGTGAAATGTTCGGACACGTTAAAGGGGCTTTCACCGGCGCGGTGGCGGCAAGAAAAGGGAGATTCGAGATGGCGGATAAGGGAACAATTTTTCTTGATGAAATCGGGGAACTCGACATGAGTTGTCAGGTGAAATTACTAAGGGTTTTACAACAACACACCTTCGAACCTCTCGGTGACAGCCGGTCCCGAAAAGTGGATATACGCGTTGTAAGCGCTACCAATGCGGATATCCCCTCTATGGTTGCCGACAGAACATTCCGGGAAGATCTTTTCTATCGGCTGAATCTTATCACCCTGCGTATGCCTCCGCTTAGGGAAAGATCGTCGGACATACCTCTATTGTTACGTCACTTCCTGGTAAACGCTGTTAAAGGAACAGGTAAAAATATACCCGAGATTGATGGAGACACGATGGATTGGCTCACACGTCTCCCCTACCCAGGGAATATCCGGCAACTGAAAAATATGGTGGAAAGAGCGGTACTCGTAGGCGGGGATATCTTATATAAAAAAGATTTCTTTACCCCGGGGATTTCTCCTGAAAATGCTCCTGTCTCCACATCTTCCACTCTCGAGGCGCGGGAACGTGCAAGTATAAAGGAAGCTCTTGAAGCATCTGGAGGTAACCTTTCAAGGGCATCCCGAGCTTTAGGAATCACCCGGCAGGCTCTTTACCGAAGAATTGAGAAATATGGTTTAAACAATTAATTTATTCTCTGATAAATCCATTTCTGATGGGTACCCGCTTTATTTTCACTCTGACTTTCCTTGCTTTCGCCGCCCTTTTCCTGTCATCAATCCACCGACCGGAACATGGGTTATGGACTGTTATCGTTTTTGGGATTATCGGGATTATTTCCCTTATCCTTCTTTACTATAGGCTCGTAAGATCTAACCACGCTGTGCAAATCGGCATGGAGCTACTGAGCGCGCAGGATTTCAACAGCAGATTAAGAAAGGTGGGTGAAAGAAACGCTGATAAGGTGGTTAAACTTTTCAACACCATGATTGATCAGCTGCGCGAGGAGCGGCTAAAGAATGTGGAACAGGAAAGTCTCCTGATGCTTTTGCTTGAAGCGTCTCCAATGGGGGTGGCCATTATGGATTATGACGGACGGTTAGCAATGTGTAACAACACGTTCTTAAAAATAAACGGGGTCAGCGATGACTCCAGGCTTAAAGGGATGGCTCCTGATGAATGGCCTATAGAGCTTTCTGAAAGTTTGGCACATCTTAAACTTGGAACATCAGAGGTGGTAAGCCTCGGCACCACAAAAAGATACCGTTGCTATCACCTTAATTTCATGAGACATGGTTTTCCGCGACATTTCTATCTTGTGGAGAGTCTTACGCAAGAGATGCGTGAAGCTGAACGAAGTGCATACGAGAAAGTGATCAGGATTTTATCGCATGAGGTCAACAACACAATGTGTGGGGTGAGATCAATATTCGGACTGTTGTCTGAGACTATTCACGATAAAGATTTGGAAGAGGCTATCGGAAGTTGCGACCGGAGATGTGAACAGTTGTGTGAGTTTGTCACCTCATACGCTGACGTGATCCGGTTGCCACAACCAAATATCAAAGAAATTGATTTGGTCAATGAAATAAACAGGATGCTCCCTTTCCTGCGCATGATGCTGCCTGAAGATGTGGAGTTGCTCACGGAGTTTCCACAAAAAAAGGTAATTATCTCAGCCGATAATATTCAGCTCCAACAGGTAATGATCAATGTAGTCAAGAATGCTATGGAGAGCATTAAAGGAGAAGGATATGTGCTTATAAGAATTAGTGAGGAAAAGAGATCTTATGTTTTGGAGATAATCAATAATGGAGAGCCCATCCCGGAGGAGGTGTCGAAAAATATGTTCCGTCCATTTTTCACTAATAAACCAAACGGACGCGGGATTGGGCTGACCCTTACAAGCGAAATACTCACAAGACATAAAACTAATTTCCGGTTATTCACCGGCAAGGATGGACTCACACGATTCAAAATCAGCTTTCATCTTTGAGGATATATCCCTTCTTCTTTAAAGATATTATAGAGATTGATGGATCGGAAAGTAGGCGTCGCAGGTAGGTGATCTGCACATTCAAGGCAAGGGAATTGGAATAACTGGCATCACCCCACACCTGTTCCAGTATATAATCACGTTCCACTAAATTCCCTTTGTTGCTCGCCAACAGCTGTAGTATTTCTGTCTGTCTCACTGAAAGCGTATGAGTCTCCCCAAGGAAAGTGACTGAGGAGAGATTAGGACGAAAGAGGGTCTCCCCTATCTTATATTCCACCTCCTGTTTAAGGACAAGGCTTTCAAAACGTTCATTGATTTTTGCCATCAGCTCTTCAGGATAAAAAGGCTTCGGGATATAATCATTCCCTTTCAGGGAGAACCCTTGCAGACGGTCAACCTTCTCCGTGCGGTCGGTGAGAAAAAAGATTATCACCTTCTTGTCGGCCTTACGTATTTCCTGCGCTAACTCAAAGCCATTCATCTCCGGCATATTGATATCCAAAAGTATAAGATCCGGACGATATTCCCTATAATACTCCAACCCGATTATGCCGTTATTGGCATAGATCACTTCATATCCTTTATCATCCGCTTCAATGAACCGTTTAAGAAGCATTGAATTTTTGAGATCATCATCCACAAGCAATATCTTCATCAGTATGGTAATTTAATGGTGAAACAAGAACTTTTCCCCTCCTCGCTTTTAACCGTTATCTCTCCATGATGCGCCTCCACAAGCAATTTCACGTAGGCCAAGCCCAGACCTATTCCCGGTAAATCAGATGAAGCCATTTTCCCTCGATAGAATCTGTTGAAAATATATTTCAAGTCTCCGGCAGGGATTCCAAAACCGGTATCCTTTATGTGGAGCCTCACCCCCTCGGAAGAAATATCTGTCGAAGCTTCAATAATCACCGAATTCCCTGAATATTTAATGGCATTCTCAACCAAATTAGTAAGGATATTAAAGAGGTGAGAATAATCTGCCGGCACCTCCACATCCTTACATGTTTCATTTATAAATGTCACCCTTTTCCCTGTCGGAATTACTGCCCCTTTGCTCACGTTGTCAAAAAGCTCACGGAGATTGATATTAGTGAGGTTCAATGGAATCTGTTCCACATTATTGAATGTCATGTCTCTCAGTTTTGAGAAATAAGCGGAAAGATTGTCTAAGGCTCCTCGGGTTTCCTTGACGAGCTCCTTCTTTATCTCCTTATCCTCTATCATCCTGTCATTCTCAATTCCCGAGACACACATTTTCAGCGTTGATATGGGTCGCTTCAACTCGTGAATCATTGTTGTTATAAAACTGTTGCGCATCTTGTCGATCCTTGAAAGCTTCAACACAGTTGCAAACTGAAGGATTAGACATATTATGAGGAAGAGTGAAAGAATGGTCACAACAATTAGGCTTCCCAGCATTTTCCTTAAAACTTCTGTTGCAGGAAAACGGCACTCCACAATAAGGCTCTTCTTTGTCAATTCTGAATAAGGAATGGATATTGATACCATAGGCTTTAGAGCCGATGCATGACTTAATATCGAGGGTTGCCACTCCATTGAATCTCTCGTAACCAGCTTAGCCTCTTGAGATATCCCTCTTGCATTCATTAACGAATCCCATTCCTCCATTTTCAATGGCGCCACGCTATCTAAGTCAAGGTTCTTGAAGGCAGTCCATATAGCCGACTCAGATGGCGAGCCTTCAGTGTCAAATGTCTTTTCCTGCTCACTTATTCCTTCTTTCTCCAATACCATACGGGCAACTTTCGACTGCTCCTCAGGAGTAAGTATTCTTTTTTTATCCTTTATTCCAAGCAGGTCGTGGGCCGAATATCTTTGAGTAGTGATGCTTGCTTTGAATCTGGTGCCCCCTATGCTATCTATATCCGACACTATTCTATATTGTGAGGTGCTGGTATTGCTGCCATTCTTGGAATATGACCTTGAAATCCTCTCCTCCCTATATTCCGAGAAGACCTTTAAAGTCTCATCATAAGCCTCCTCTTCAAATTCCCTCACGCTATACTCATAACGCTGATATAGCCAATAAACCTGCATCCCTAAAAATGCAAGTATGGCAATAATTGTGATTATATATAAGCTCTTTATTCTTTTCTCCATGAAATTAAGTGGTTTAACTAATGTAACAACTCCGTTATCATTATCAGCCGTACTGTAGGGATGCACCATGGTGCGTCCGAATACTATAAAATATATCGACAGCAAATTTAATAAAAACCACCTGTATTCAATAATGATAATCAAGCTATTTGCACCGGAGTAATAATTTAGTAATAATCGGGTAATATTTGAGTAATGATTATTTTCTTCAATTGTTGGGCTGGCAATGTAATTTTGCAACGTAAATGATTCCATACGTTACTTGGGTTGGACTCCTAAGACGTGTTTATTTGCGGACGCACCGGGGTGCGTCCCTACAGGGTGAATTATTGAATTTATAATACTGAAAACAATCAAATTATGAGAAAGAGTTTTTTTATTATTTCCGCTTTGGCGTTCAGCTTGATGCCTCTCTTCGGGAGGACTATAAAAAGCCGTCAGATTTCAATCTTTCAGAGCAAGGTGCCGGAAACAGAGACTTTGGCAGATGAGAAAATGGAATTCGTGTATGAGTATCGGTGGTGTAACGACACAACCGCAACAGATGAGGACAATTTCAAATCTGACAGGATGCTGTTGCAGATAGCCCCCGACGGGATGTCGAAATTCTCCAGCTATAAGAACCTGACCGTTGATTCTCTGCTAATGAATATCACCACCGAACAGATTGCTGATGCCGCAGTGGAGGGGAAACTGAGCAATGGGGAGTTTATGACCATCTTTAAGAATTATCCGGAAGGGAAACTGACACATACGGAGAAGATATGCATGGACTGGTTCAGATATGAGGAAGAGATGCCAACCCTGCAATGGGAACTCTCCGATTCCATAATTAATGTCTTAGGGTATGAATGTCAGGAAGCGCGGTGCAATTTCCGTGGTCGTGAATGGTGTGCCTACTTTACTGAAGACATACCCGTGATGGATGGGCCTTGGAAACTTTCGGGGTTGCCGGGGCTCATAATGAAAGCTTCAGACAGCAAAAATGAATATTTATTTGAATGTATTGGCATAAAATCAAAGGGCCAACGCCCCATAACACTTTATAAAGTGCCTTACAACAAGACTGACCGCAAAGGATTTTATAGTGCCAAAAACAGGTATGACCTGAATCCGTATGCCTATTACGAAACCACCACCGGTAATGACCTCCCGGTATATGATGAATATGGCGACTTAACCACGGATGTTTACGACCCTATTCCCCTATCCTATGATTACATTGAACGCGACTGGAAAAAATGAGACACAGTTTTCTTATATTCGTTATGTTACTTACCCTGCTGCCCGTTAAGGCAGCAGGGCATACCGAACTTGAAGGCATCGTGCTTGATGCCTTGACAGAAGAACCTATTGCAGGTGTAGTGATAAAAAGCAAGGGAGTATTCACCTCTACAGGGAAAGAGGGTAAATTTCATATTGTTATAAATGATGCTGCCGATTCCGTCTCCTTCAGATGTGTTGGTTATGAGACCTTGACCATCCCTATACAAAACAATAACAGCAACAATAAAGATAATCAGAAGATGATTCATCTTAACCCTAAATCAACACAATTGAATGATGTCATTGTAGAAGCACCCGATATTTATGCCAAGGGAGATACCCTTGTTTTCAATGTTTCCCGTTATGCCAAAGATCAGGATAACGCAATCATTGATGTCATAAAGCGTTTGCCGGGCATTAAGGTTGAGGAAGATGGCACCATAAAATATCAAGGGAAACCAATAAACAAGTTTTACCTTGACGGCAATGACTTCATTGGAGGGCAATATGGTCTGGCCACCAATAATATCTCTCATAAAGATGTGAAGGCTGTAGAAGTGATGGAAAACCACCAACCAATCAAGGCTCTCGAAGGGATCGACTTTCCTGAAGAAGCAGGGATAAATCTTAAGCTAAAAGAGGATGCCAGAAGCCGATGGGTGGGAACGGCAAACGCTTCGGCCGGATTTTCACCCATACTATATAACGGTTCCATTTTTGCCATGAGGATGGCATCGAAAATACAGAATATTCTCACCGTGAAAGCTGACAATACGGGGTGGAATCCTGCAAATGAAATGACGGAACATAGTTTTTATTCCATGTTTTCCGAGGAATACAATCCATCCCCCTGGCCCGAATATATCTCTGCCGACATAGTTAATCCTCCTTTATCGGAGCGTCGCACCCGCGATAATCTCTCATGGCTGGCGAACACGATTACCGCCTGGAAACGGGGAGATACCTCCATGAGGATGAAGTTGAACTATTTCGCTGACCGTTTAGACTATCATTCGGAACTATGCACCGATTATTTCAATTTCAATATTCCTTCCTTCTATCAAAATGATAAATTGAGCCTGCAATCCCATAACCTTTCGGCAAGTCTTCATTCGGAAGTGAACAAAAAGGGATATTATTTAGTAGATAACCTCAGCATCAACGCGCTAAGTAATAACTCCGAGTCTGTTATAACAGGCTCCAATGAGGTTACGCAGGAGGTAAACAGGGGTGGGCTGTCGGCAGTAAATGACCTTAAAGTAGTGAAACGCAACGAGAAGAAGTTGTTTACACTGACCTCGCGTAACTCTATGTCTTACCATCCCGACCGCTTGAAAATTGAAAACCACAATATGGCAAACCAGAAACTATCGAGTTTTGATGTAAGAAGTACGACGGAAACAGAATTGGGAAAGCTGACAAGATTCTGGAAGTTTTACGTCACCATCGGACTGGATATGAATTATCATCGCATGGATTGTTCGTTAACGGGTATGCAAGAGTATGATAATTCCGGAATTTACAATTCCTTTACATCAAATCTTTATGCCATTCCTCAGGTGGATTTTGAACGTCAAGGATGGCGTCTTTCTTTAAGGGCGCCTGTAAGATGGCTTCATTATAATATATGTGGCCCACACGATTATTTTGCCACATCGCCCTCCATCCATGGGCGCCGTCAACTCTCGGCAAAGTCAGAATTATCAGCTACAATGTCATTCAATCTGAAGGCGCCTCAACCATATACTTTCATCCCGTCGGCCATACTCTCCGATTATCGTAATCTTTTTGAATCTTCCATACCGGGGAAATATTCCGAAGCGTTTAATGCGAAAGTATCCTATAAATACCGAAATCCTCTCAGAGCCTTATTTTTTAATATAGAGGGTACTTATAGTTTCAGTCGGTCATCTGTGATGTCTAATCAGTTGTTTGTGGAAGACTTGATTATTTCTAATTATGCTGACAAAATATCAGATGCCAAAAGTGGTAGTATTAAGGGCACAATTAGCAAAGGAATAGGACGGAGCAAGATGGTGGCCGGATGTGAAGTTATAGGATCATTCTCCTCCGCCAGATCAATGCGTGACTATGCGTCCGTGCCTTATCGTCAGACAATTGCGTCAGTTTCGCCATTTTTTAAAGGGAGTATTCTCAAATGGCTCTCCTTGAATTATGAAGCCGGTTATAACTTCTCCAATATGTCTGTTGAGAATAATGTTAAACTGAATAACAATATTAAATCGGATAACATTGTGACAACTGCAAAAGAAACATCTATTTATCATTCATTTCATCAGAACCTCCTCCTGACTTTTCTACCTTCTGATAAAGTTGACCTCTCGGCCGGAGCGGAACATTTCCTCACCCACCACTCGGAAGGGAGAATCTCCAACATGATTTTGCTCGATTTTAAAGCCACTTGGCGACTGAACTCAAAAATTCGTTTCACCCTCACCGCTTCAAACCTCCTTAACCAAAGGAATTATTCATATCTCACCTATGGCACCCTCTCACAAACCGAATACTCCTTCCGTATCAGGGGAAGGAATATTCTCATAGGGCTTCAATATCGGTTTTGATTCTCGCCATGCATTCGGCAGAGTTCAATAACAGCCACGACAGCTTACGCAAAGCCAATTATAGAGAGATAATTGCAGCCTTATTGGCAGAAGGGTGCTTAGCACCGCACGAGCTCATGGCATAAGCTAATGTAAGCGCGAAAATTAGTTTAATATACTTCATTGCGATTAAAATTATTTTAGAAGTTTTCTTTCAATGCGATCACTCTCCAATATGCTCATTTGATGTATGGCTATCCGGTTGAGTTTCATTAATCTCTCGCTTTGTGACATCCCTTGCTCAATAAACAGGGCATTGAGATTCTCCATATTGGAAAGGCATATAAGCTCGTTGATTGAAGCGTAGTCGCGGATATTGCCTTTGAAATCTGGATTCTCGTCGCGCCACTGGCGAGCTGTCTTACCGAACATTGCCACATTAAGTACATCGGCTTCATCTGCATAGACATGCGAAGCCTGATCACGGGTAATTTCTACCGGGAGCAAATGAGTCTTTATCGCATCAGTATGAATGCGATAGTTGATTTTCGACAGCTCACGTTTTGCCGTCCATCCCAGCGTTTTTTGTTCCTCGGCTTTAAGTCGCTGAAATTCCTCGATAAGATAGAGTTTGAATGGCACACTTATTGCAGAACCAAATTCAAAGGCAATATCCTTATGTGCGTATGTGCCCCCATATCTTCCTTTTTTTACCGCTATACCGATGGCATTAGTTCGCTCAATCCATTCTGTTGCGCTCAATACGAATGATGGTAACCCCGCGCTAATTCTAAAGTGGTCAAATTCGACCACTTTAAAATTAGGATTGTGAATTATTTCCCATGTACCAAGAAACTCCAATGTATAACGATTTCTTAACCAATTCTTTATTATATCTGCAGAACGGTTGTTCCCATCTTTGGCAGTAGCCATGTCTGTCAACGAGATGTAATCTTCATTATCAACCGAAAGAACGGTAATAGGGATATTTTGTACGATAATTTTTGCCATAGATTTTGGAGTCGTTCATTTTCATGCGCAAATCTACAAAAATTCTTTGTTATTTCGGCTCTTTTCTTATGAACTTAGAGAAAAACTTTGTATCTTTGCATAGCTTATAAAGCAATCTGAAAAATGACACCGGAAGCAATACATACGAATAATCTTTTTGGTGTACGTCTCATCAAGCCATTTCTTATAATATTGAAAGTATATGAGAATAAGTAATCGTGTAAAGCGCAATATCTCTTTAACATTATCTATCGTTGGATTTGTTTGTATTGCTTCTCAAATTTGGGACGTTGCACTTGCTCCGTCATCAGGTCGAGCATGGTTTGACCTTTTCAGCAAAGTGCTTCTGACCTATCTATGTTTTGA
>CAMWIH010000018.1 GCA_947174305.1 uncultured Porphyromonadaceae bacterium
TAAGTCATAAAATTTGATTAATTGCAATAATAGATACGAAATACTACAAAAGTAATTAAATGAAGTGAGAAAATCAAAAAGGATTAAAAAATATGGCTTAAAGAGGGTGATAAAGATAGAAATAATGCAAATTTTTTGGTATATTTGCAGATTATATAAAGTATATGCATCACGATATAACCCTTCAGACTGATCCGCGGACGGCAGGCGAGGAGAAGATTCTCAGGAAGAAGCTTGCAGAAAAGCTAAATCTGCCGTCGGAAAAAATTAACGATTTCCGTATATGGCGGAAATCAGTTGATGCGCGTGGAAATAAAGTGAAAGTGAATCTGTCGGTTAAAGTTGCCACCGGAGATGATAAAAAGGTGACAGCCCTTCATGTCGCACACGAATTTAAACCGGTGTCGGAAGATGCTCCAGTAATGGTGATAGTGGGTGCCGGGCCGGCAGGACTATTTGCTGCTTTAAAGTGCATAGAATTGAACATCAAACCCATCATTCTGGAGCGGGGTTGCGATGTGGATACCCGGCGCCATGACATTGCCAATATAAGCCGGCAGAAGCAGATAAATCCTGACTCCAACTATTGTTATGGAGAAGGAGGAGCGGGAGCTTTCAGCGATGGTAAGCTTTTTACAAGAAGCAAAAAGAGAGGAAACAATGAAGAGGTTCTTCAATTATTGGTTCAATTTGGTGCATCTGAGGATATACTCATTGATGCGCACCCTCATATCGGGAGTGACCGTTTGCCTAAAATAATAAAGCGTATCCGGGAAGTCATAATAGAGAATGGAGGAGAAGTTTTATTTGGGAAAAAGGCCGAACGTCTTCTTCTAAAAGAGGGGAATGCTATTGGGGTTGTGGATTCAAGCGGAAAGGAATATTATGGAAGCGTGATGCTTGCCAACGGACACTCAGCCCGCGATTTCCTCAAGACCTTGCATTCGCAAGGGGTCAAGATGGAGGCAAAGGGGCTTGCAATTGGAGTAAGGCTCGAGCATCCCCAGAAACTCATCGACAGCATACAATATCATCAACCGGAGGGCAGGGGTAAATATCTTCCCGCGGCTGAATATTCATTCGTGGCCCAGAGTAATGGCAGGGGAGTATATTCATTCTGTATGTGTCCCGGTGGCGTGATAGTGCCGGCCGGCAGTGCTGAAGGGGAGCTCGTGGTTAACGGAATGTCGGCATCGGCACGTGCCGGGGAGTTTAGCAACTCCGGAATGGTTGTCGAACTCCATCCGGGGGATTTCCCCGAATACAGTAAGTTTAAGGAGCTTGAACTGATGCACTTTCAGGAAGATCTTGAAAAGAAATTTTATACGTTATCGGGTAACAGTATTGATGCTCCGGCTCAACGCATGACGGACTTTGTGGAGGGGAGGATATCAAAGACACTTCCCAACACATCTTACGCGCCGGGTATTCATTCAGCCGACTTCAGCACCCTTCTGCCAGCATTTATAAGCGAAAGGTTGAGGGATGGTTTTATAACTTTTGGAAAAAAGCGTAAAGGATTTTTGAACAAAGAAGCCATTCTTGTGGGTCTTGAGTCGCGCACATCCTCGCCGGTCCGTCTGCCACGAGATAAGGAAAGTTATGAACACATAGAGATCAGAAATCTTTATCCGGTAGGCGAAGGGGCAGGATATGCCGGAGGGATTGTGTCTGCGGCTGTTGACGGAATGAATGCAGTTAAGGCATTCCGGGAAAAATTAAATAAAGGAAATTAATGGCAACGATATTAAATATAGAGACATCAGGTAAGATCTGTTCTGTTGCAATCAGTAAAGATGGGGCGATAGAATATCAACTTGAAGATCACGACGGGATGCGTCACGCGGAGGTGCTCGCACCTTTTGTAGAGAAATGTATGCAAGAACTTGAGCGGAAAGGGGATTCTCTTGATGCAGTGGCTGTAAGCATTGGTCCCGGTTCCTATACAGGTTTAAGGATAGGGTTATCTCTTGCCAAAGGATTGGCATTCAGTCGAGGCATACCATTGATAGGGGTGAGCACGCTTCAGATCCTTGCGGTGAAGGCTATGTTCCGGAATTTCGATTTCACGGGTGAGGAATTGCTTGTGCCAATGATTGATGCAAGAAGAATGGAAGTCTTTACGGGAGTGTATGATTTTGCGTTAAACGAGGTAGAGACACCCGGAGCAAAGATACTCGACGAAGACTCCTGGAATGAACTTCTTCAACAGAGGAAGATGTGCTTTATTGGAGATGGTTCCGATAAGGCAAGAGAGGTAATCAAGAGTGAAAATGCCTTATGGATTTCCGGGCTTGTGCCCGTTGCCAGAGATATGCTCGCCCTCTCGGAGAAACATTACAGAGAAGGGCAGTTTATCGACATTGCTTACTCCACACCTGAATATCTAAAGGAATATCAGACAACAGTGCCTAAAAAGAAACTAAACACTCAAAATAAATAAACAGAAAAATATGCTACCATATAATACAGACAACAATCCGATAATCCTTCCTGAATATGGAAGGAATGTGGAGGGATTAGTAAATTTTTGCTGTGATCTGGAAGACCGGGATGAGCGCACAAGATGTGCCTACTCCCTTGTTGAACTCATGGCCAACCAATTTCCTCATCTTGTGGGTGAGAATGGCGACAGAAGCCAGATATGGGATCAGATAAACATAATATCAAGATTCCGTCTTGACGTAGATTTCCCTTGTGAGGTGATCACAGCCGAGAAGCTTAATCCCAAGCCGGAACGGATTCCTTACACCGCCTCCTCAATGCGTTACCGCCATTACGGGAAGAACATAGAGAAGATGATAGAGACGGTTGCCGATATGCCTGAAGGGGAAGAGAAATCGAATCTGATATCGATGATTGCCCACCATATGAAAAAGCTGATGCTCACACATAATAAGGAGGGCGTGGATGATGCAAAGATTCTGCGTGACCTTGCAGAATATTCGGGTGGGAGGATAAACCTTGACCCCGCAACCTATCTTTTGCACGAGTTTAAAGAAGTGGAGATTGCCTCTCCTGGTAAGAATAAAAAGAAAAAGAAATAAGCTATGAGCAGTTTTATAGTCGAAGGTGGGCATAGTCTCCATGGAGAGATTAGTCCGAAAGGGGCAAAGAATGAAGCGCTTGAAGTGATCTGTGCAGTGTTATTGACAGATGAAAAGGTAACCATATCAAATCTTCCTGCCATTTCCGATGTAAGGAATCTAATCAACTTGCTTGCTGAAATGGGTGTTAAAGTTAAATATAATACCCCTGAGGAGTGCGAGTTTCAGGCAGATGATATTGATTTGAGTTACATCACCTCAGATAAATACAGGAAGAAGGCTGAATCTTTACGTGGTTCCGTGATGGTTCTTGGTCCTCTGGTGGCCCGTTTTGGAAGTGCCGTCTTGCCCAAGCCCGGAGGAGACAAGATAGGTCGCCGTCGTCTCGACACTCATTTCATAGGTCTGCAAAAGCTTGGAGCCAACTTTGATTATAATTCCGCGACACGTACATATTCCATAACCGCACCCGACGGATTGAAAGGGACTTATATGTTGCTTGACGAGGCATCAATTACGGGCACAGCCAATATCGTTATGGCCGCTGTCCTGGCAAAAGGGGAGACCACAATCTATAATGCCGCCTGTGAGCCCTACATCCAGCAACTTTGTAAAATGCTTTGCCGTATGGGAGCCAAGATTGAAGGGATCGGCTCGAACCTTTTAAAGATAACGGGAGTTGAGAGTCTGGGAGGCGCCCATCATAACCTACTCCCCGACATGATCGAAGTTGGCAGTTTCATAGGGATGGCGGCAATGACTGGATCGAATCTCCTCTTGAAGAATGTTGGAGTGAAAGACCTCGGCCTTATGCCGGATGTTTTTGAGCGTATCGGTGTGAAGCTTCAGATAGAGGGAGACGACATAAGGATTAATCAGGAAGAGATATATGAGATCGAAACCTTCATTGACGGTTCCATAATGACCGTGGCCGATGCTCCATGGCCCGGACTTTCCCCCGACCTCATAAGCATTCTTCTTGTGGTCGCGACTCAAGCAAGGGGTAGCGTCTTGATTCACCAGAAGATGTTTGAGAGTCGTCTTTTCTTTGTTGACAAACTGATCGACATGGGGGCACGCATCATCCTTTGTGACCCTCACCGGGCGGCCGTAATTGGTGCCGGAAAATTCAATTGTCTGAGGGCCACCGATATGGTTTCGCCCGACATTAGAGCCGGCATCGCTATGCTGATTGCCGCAATGGGGGCGAAAGGCACGAGCAAGATTCAGAACATAAATCAAATTGACCGTGGTTACGAAAATATTGATGTGAGATTGAACCGATTGGGTGCTAAAATCATTAGAATTGAAGAGTGATTAGTGAGCAGGATCAGTAATCATGATTCTGTCTGTAATTAAACAGCCAAGTCTATGATTGAAGAGAAAGATATAACGCCTGTAGGAAAATTTCAGAAAACTCATGGGTTGAAAGGGGAGCTGAATGCAGTGCTTGATATTGATGCCGAGTATTTTGCAGAGGGGAATCCCTTGATTATTAATGTGGAGGGTGCCTACGTGCCATTCTATGCAGAATCTGTGAGAGGCAAGGGTGCCACGACCTCGTTAATAAAAATAGGGGATATTGATTCTCACGATGAGGCAAAGGTGCTTGTAAATGAACTTATATATGCCGAAAAAGGGACTTTAAAAGACTTTATGGAGGAGGAAGGGGAAGGACTTCTTCTTGAGGATGACCTTGAGGGATATAGAGTGATTGATGAGAAACATGGGGAAATCGGTCTGATCTCAAGAGTGGACAGCACCACTGCGAATATCCTTTTTATTATAGATAACGGAGAAGGGGAGGAAATCTTCATTCCCGCAGCTGACGACTTCATAGTGGCAATTGATGAAGAGAGGCATGAGGTGATAACCACTCTTCCCGAAGAACTTATTAATTTAAATCAGAAACAGAGATGAGCGACGAATTGAAATATGATGAGAATGATGCAGTGAAGTTTATCAGAAAAATGCTTCCTGCCGATAAGGAAATGCAATATACTGATGATGAGATTCTCTATGTGGTCGATATAATGTATGACTGGTATGAGAAGAACGGTTATCTGAGTCTTGACATGAATGTCACTGACGAAGAGGAGGCCGACATATCAAAACTAACGGCATACGTAAAGAAGGAGATAGCAAAAGATGGTGAAGTGGAGATGGATCCATCCGACATTGATCTGATAGTTAAAGGAGAGCTTGAATATGAAGAATCGCTGGAAGACTTTGATTAAACCCTTTCTCTTTCTCCTGCTCCTTTCGGGGGGGATGACCTCCACGGCTTTATCCCAGAATAAGGTGGATGCGCATCAGAGAATTGAATCTCTCGACGAGCTATCGTTCACAGAGATGATAAATTCAGTTCCACTTGATGAAAAGTCGGCGTCGCTTGTAAGGAAGTTCCAGGATAAGGAGGCGCGTGAAAGATTATTGAAATCTTACGGCCTTGCGAAAAATGGATGCAATGTGGAGAATTTTCGGAATAAAGAGGTATTGCTTGTAACAATTCCTGCTTCAAAACTCTTTTATCCGAATTCAACCGAGTTGCGACCCGACGCCGCAAACTTCCTTAATCCTATAAAGCGCTACCTGAAGGAGCCGGATATGTATAGGGTGCTCCTCGTGATGCACACCGATAACACCGGTTCGGAGTCCTATCGTGAAAAGATCACGGAAGATAGGAGCACATCAGTGTTTGAATGGTTCGACAATCAGAATTTAGACACAGAGTATCTCTTCTCATACGCCTATGGCGACGAGATGCCCTTGGTTGAAAACAACTCAATGTCGAACCGTGATAAAAACCGCCGTCTTGAGATTTATCTCGTTCCGGGAAATAAATTGGCCGACCAGGCCAAGAAAGGGAGGATAGTTTTTTAACCGGCTGTCCTAATCCATTCTGTCGCGATAGTCCTCGTAGGTGAACTCCCTTAATAATACAGGTTCTCCTATCGAGGGCTTTAACCATATAGAGGGGTGTTGTATGCCATTGAACATATTTGTCTTTACAGTGGTGTAATGGTTCATATCAAGAAGAGTGAGCGTGTCGCCTGCTTTCAAAGGCTTTTCAAATTTCCAGTCGCCCACAAAGTCTCCACTGAGACATGAATTGCCTCCCAGACGATAACTATATTCTGATTCGCTATCATCCGGCAAAGCTTCGGCAATGTTGGGTCGATAAGGCATCTCAAGGCAATCAGGCATGTGGCAAGCGAACGAAGCATCGATTATGGCAGTCTTAATCCCGGCGTCTTCCACAACATCGAGCACTTCTGTCACGAGGTCGCCCGTTTGCCATGTGAACGCACTGCCAGGCTCCATAATCAATTCCAGATTCGGGTATTCTTCATGAAGTTTATTAAGTAAGGAGATGAGATGTTCGATATCATAGTCCTTTCTTGTAATGAGATGGCCTCCCCCCATGTTGAGCCATTTGATATGTGGCAAGAGATGACCGTATTGTTGCTTGAATGCTTCCAACACTTTCTCAAGGTCATAGCTTGACGACTCGCAAAGGGCATGGAAGTGCAGCCCTTCTATCCCTTTTGGCAGTCCGTCGGCCAAAGCTTCAGGATTTTCGCCAAATCTCGAGCCCGGCATACACGGGTTATAGATATCGGTCTCAATCACGCTGCAATGAGGATTGACGCGTAAGCCGGCTGAGACCTTTTTTTCCGGCTGAGACCGGTTCCATTTCTCAATCATTTCATGGAACCTATTGTATTGGGCAATAGAGTTGAAAGTGATGTGAGTTGAACCTTTCAGAAATTCCGGAAAAGTTTTTTCTGTATAAACCGGACAATAAGTGTGTACGTCATTTCCCAGATAATCGAGCGAAAGCTTCATTTCATTAAGTGAGCTTGCGGTAGATGCCTGGAAATATTCCGCAATTATAGGGAAGGTTTTCCAAAGAGCATTGGCTTTGAAAGCCATTATAATCTTTACATCCGCGTTGTCGGCCACCTTACGCAGCTTCTCCATATTGGCGCGGATCTTATCTTCATAAACTATATAATAAGGAGTTGTCATATCTTTTTATTTGGGTATGAAAAGTATGTGGTTACTTGTGGCATCTGTATCAGATTATGGTGAATTTTGCAAATCTGAGCAAGAGTTTTTTCACTCCCACATTTCCGAAATCCACGGTAATGCTTTCCTCTCCTGAAACATTTCCTATAGCAGTGATTTTTCCAATGCCAAGCTTAGGATGTTCGATACGGGTGCCGATGCTCAATTCCCGTGCAGAATGTTGGGCCTTAATTGATGACCCGGCACCGGTAATATCGGAAAGGCGTTTTTTGGGAGCGGAAGGTGGGGTGTAATCCACATTCGAATAAGATGATGATTGAGCTGATGCATTTCCTCGCGAAGAGTAGGACCGGGATGAGAAGCCGGAAGAACGGTAATTTGCCACCGGGTTGACAAAGCTCGTGTCGTCGTCAACATTCACAGAAGAAACCATCTTAAGGTATGCCGGGTCAATTTCCGATAAAAATCGTGAAGGCCTTGTCATGACTGTCTGCCCATTGCGGAATCTGGAACCGGCATAAGTTATGGTGCAGGTCTCCTTGGCTCTTGTGAGGGCAACATAAAGCAACCTTCGTTCCTCTTCAATCTGGGCGAGGGAATCCATACTCATGGACGACGGGAAAAGTTCCTCTTCCACCCCGACAATAAAAATATGTTTAAATTCCAGTCCCTTTGCAGCATGAACAGTCATAAGGGTCACCTTGGCTTCGTTGGAGTCATCATTGCGGTCCTGATCGGTGGCGAGCATCACCTCAGAAAGGAACGTTCTCATCGAAATGTCTTCCTCTCCCTCCTCAATCCTTGCATCCACAAAATCCTTCAGGCCCGAAAGCAGCTCCGAAAGGTTCTCCTGTTTGCTTATGCTTTCAGGGGTATTGTCGTGGGCCAAGGCCGTAAGGATTCCGGTGCGGTTATAGATGAGCTGCCCCACTTCATAGGCATTCGAACGCTTGTTGTCATCAATAAAAAGCTGGATAAGTGATGCGAAGTTGTCCAACTTCTTTTTAGTTCCGGAATTGAGTCCGGCATCATATTTATCCGGATTGGATATTACAGTCCATAAGGAAACATTGTGGGCTGAAGCCACGGCCTGCAATTTCTTCATTGTGGTTTCCCCGATTCCTCTTGCCGGATAGTTAATCACTCTCCTTAGGGCTTCATCATCGTCGGGATTGATTGTGAGGCGAAAATAGGCTATCACGTCTTTAATCTCCTTGCGCTGATAAAATGAAAGGCCACCATATATCCGGTAGGGTATGTTTCTCTTCCTAAGTGCTTCCTCCAGCACGCGGCTCTGTGCATTGGTGCGATACAGGATTGCAAACTCATCGTAGGGATCATGATGAGTCATTTTTGATTGAGTGAGACGGTTGGCCACCATGTACGCCTCCTCCATATCGCTATATGTCCGGATCACTTCGATCAGTTCCCCTTGGCTATTTTCGCTATATACATTCTTTTTCAGCTGGCGGGTGTTTTTGGAGATGAGGGAGCCGGCGGCATTCACGATGTTTTGAGTGGACCGATAGTTGCGTTCAAGCTTGAATATCTTGAGCCCGGGATAACGCTTCTCAAGATTTATGATATTGCCGATATTAGCTCCACGGAAAGAGTATATGCTCTGCGCATCGTCGCCCACCACGCAAAGTTTCCGGTCTTCCCCCGCTAATTGGTTAACGATCAGATGCTGGGCAAAATTAGTATCCTGATACTCATCGACCAATATATATCTGAAAAATTCCTGATAATGCCTCCTCACGTCAGGATTGTCTCTCAAGAGCAGGTTCATATAGAAAAGGATATCGTCAAAGTCCATTGCGTTGGCAGTCTTGCATCGCTGGGCATATATTTCATATATCTTTCCCGTCAAAGGACGTTTTGCTCTCCTGTCGGCTTCGTATAAGTCGCGGTCGAGCTGATATTGCTCGGGAGATATCATGGCGTTCTTGGCATTGGAGATTGCCGCCGCCACGGCCGCAGGCTTGTAACTCTTGTCGTCAAGCCCCAGCTCCTTGACAATCATCTTCACCAGCGACCTTGAGTCGGCCGTATCATAGATGGTGAAACCCTCCTTGAAACCGATGAGGGAAGCGTGATGCCGGAGAATCCTAAGGAACATTGAATGGAAAGTTCCCATCCATAACTTGGATGAAATCTTCGAGCCGGTAAGTGCCGCGATACGTTCCTTCATCTCATTGGCGGCCTTATTGGTGAAAGTGAGGGCAAGGATACGGTAAGGTTCGTATCCGGCATAAAGAAGATCAACAATTTTATATGTGAGGACCCGAGTTTTGCCTGAGCCGGCTCCGGCAATCACCAATGCGGGTCCGTCTTTATACGTCACCGCTTCACGTTGCTGAGGATTAAGGAAGTCGAGATAGTTATAATTTAACTCTTCGGCCATAGGGATGGTTATTTAAATGCATTATTCCGGAAAGCCATCTGATTTCAATTCTCACTGAACCCTCTTTTGAGTTCTCTGTAATCAGGTATGGCAGGAATGAAGTTATACGTTCCGCTATTATAGTCAATGATGCAGCAATAATGGTTCAATCCGTTTGAGACGATAAGATATTTAGCATGTAAGGCCATGTTGTATCGTACTATCTGGTCAAAAACGTTTTGTGTAATAGCCACCTCAGGAGCCTTATACTCGACAATGAAAAGCGGTGAGCCGTCAGGATTGAAGACAACTGTGTCGCATCGTTTTTTCATTCCGTTAAGTTCTATACCAATTTCATTCGCCATAAGGGAAGGAGGGAAATGGAGGTCATTGCAAAGCCATGCAGTGAAATGCTGACGCACATATTCCTCCGGAGTCAAAGCGACATACTTCTCTCTGAGAGGGTCAAAAACCTTCAAAATGCCATCTCCCTCTTTCATTCGCATATCCAATTTTGGAAGGTGCAGAGGTGGATATTTCTTATTCTCTTTGTCCATAACCTGCAAAATTAATACAAACCT
This sequence comes from uncultured Porphyromonadaceae bacterium, assembly GCA_947174305.1. GTDB lineage: Bacteria > Bacteroidota > Bacteroidia > Bacteroidales > Muribaculaceae > Lepagella. The sequence continues at coordinate 10,044 of CAMWIH010000018.1, forward strand.
GCTCTTTCTCCAATTCTTTAACTAATTTTAATGAAATGAAAGGATTAAACTATTGTTGCTTTTCGAATATTGTCGCGTTTGTCACACTTGTAAATATGAAAATATTATGACAAAATATTCAAATTCTTAAAAATTTAATTGCACAATACCATAAAATAATATATCTTTGCATTAAGATAAGTTGTTGTGCTTAAAAGTAGGCCTGAGTGTTTATTAATTTCAGGGCTCTAACAAACCATAATATTGAAGTTGTTTAAAGTTTCTTTGGGATATTTTTATTTAGCAAATTCCATGAAATAATATAAACCGATTATTTCCGTTATTTAGGAAGTTTAAATCGATTTATTAGCCAACAATCATCTTAAGGAAAATTATTTAATACCTACTAACATCACATGAGATATGATCAGATCAAGATACTTTATACCATACAATATGGCTAACATGTCATCATAAAACGGTTAGATTCACGGTGAGATTTATCGTGCATCAGCTTAGTTTATAACACTTCAATTCCAATAGCCACATAATGAGACTTATAGCATTTGCAGTTGCGGTGATTACTGTATTCACTTGTTTCGGTAATAATAATCCAACCGATTCGGTGAAGGTATTTTTCCGCATTGGGCAATACAAATATGACCCGGCTTTCGGTAATAACCGTCAGGCAATGGATAGCTTTATGGAAATCCTATCAAAAGCTTACTCTGAAAAAAATGTCGAAAGTATAGAGGTCAGGGCATATACTTCTCCTGACGGAAGCAGCAAAGGTAACCAGCGTCTGTCAGAGTTGCGCTGTAATGCTATTGCGGACTATATTTCGTCCAAACTCGGCATTCGGGAATCCCTGATACATAAAATACCGGAGGGTATTGCGTGGAATGGTTTGCGTGAGCTTGTGGAACAAACACCGGACGTTCCCTCCAGAAACGCAGTGCTAAATATCCTTGACAACACGCCGATATGGATATATGACCGAAGCGGAAAGATTATAGATGGCCGTAAAAGTCGACTTATGTCGCTCGATAAAGGTGTTCCTTACCGTTGGATGCTCGCTAATCTTTTTCCGCGTTTGCGAAACGGTGTGGTGATATCAATTATTTTGAGAGAAACAAAAGAGGAAAGGAATCAGGATGAAGGTGTTGAAGACAATGGAAATTCTGACATAGAAGAGAAAAAGGAGACTCTTGAACGCGATGAAAATCCTCAATATAAGGAAGAAGACAATGAATTGCAGTCTCCTAAGGTCTCTTTACCGGCAGAAGATATTTCACTACCTTCCGACACCGTAAAGCCTTCGCGCGGAGATAGCAATTTTGCATTGAAAACTAACCTTCTCGGATATGCCGTGCTAATGCCTAACCTGGAGGTTGAGTGGAAGGTTGCCAGGCGATGGTCTGTAGCGCTCGAGGCTCAGGGAGCCTGGTGGGCCAAGAACATCCCCCATAAGGTATATCGGCTTTCAACGGTGATTCCGGAGGCTCGATTCTGGCCAATTGAACGTTCACGTTGGCATGGAATGTATGTAGGAGTCTTTGCCGGTGGCGGACTTTACGACCTGTCAAGAGGCTATAAAGGTCATGAAGGCGAGGGCGGTATGGTTGGTGTGTCGGTCGGATATATGTGGCCTATAAGTAAGCATCTCTCGCTCGATGCGGGAATTGGAGCCGGCTATATGCGTGTCCGCGATAAGGAGTATGAACCGCTTGACGGTCATTTCCTATATCTTTTGACAAAAGACATTAATTATTTTGGCCCCCTCAGACTTAAATTGTCGCTGGTGTGGCGAATCCCTAAGTAGAAATAGAATGAAAAAATGAATATTATAAACAGACATAACACAATGGCCGTTGGGCTTCTTGCGTTTACGCTGTTGACATCGTGCGAGCGCACCGAGTTATGCTATGACCACTTTCCAACGCTTGAACTCGGATTGTCGTGGGAGCATGAATGGGAGCGGGACTATGGCATGAACCATGCCTCTAATTGGAACGCCGCATTGCATGGGTTCAATTACGATGATATGCGTCCGGAGCGTCCTGAATGGGTTAATATGGTGACTAATCGACCGGGTGGAACGACCGATGAAAAATACCTTAATCCGGAAGGTGGTAAATTCACTGTCCCTGTTGGTGAAGGGCAGTCATATCTGCTCTACAACGGCGATACGGAATATATTATGTTGCAGGATATTGCATCGCTGAATGATGCGCGCGCAACCGCCACCACGCGTTCTCGTTCCGGTCTGGCTTACATTAATGAACGTCATCCCGATGTGCGTTCCACCAACCCTCCCGATGTCATCTATGCGGCCTATATCGAAAATGGTCCGACATTTGCTGTGCATGATCATCATTCTCTTGATGTAAAAATGCAACCTCTTGTATTCACCTATATAATTCGATATGAATTCGAATACGGGTTGGAGCATGTCTCACTTGCAAGAGGTGCCATTGGGGGAATGGCTGAGGCTGTCTATCTTCGCGATGGACGCACCTCCGACGATGCTTCTATAATTCTTTATGATTGCGATGTCAAGACATACGGATGCGAAGCTCATGTCCGTTCTTTCGGCGTGCCCGGCTTCCCTGATGAATATTATGGACGGGCTGAAACATCTGATCGCCAATACTCCCTTAATCTTGAGATCCTTTTAAGGAACGGCAAGACTATAGAATTCAACTATGACATAACCGATCAGATGAAGAAGCAGCCTCGAGGAGGAGTGATAACTGTCTCAGGCATACGCATTGAAGATCAGATCGGTGAAACTGATTCAGGATTCAATGTAGATGTTACGGATTGGCCTGACCATGATGTGATCGACCTCCCAATAGAAGTTGAGCCATAAAAACAGAAAATCAAAAAATAGAAATAATAATAATTAAACATAACTAAAATGAATAAGCATCTCTTTTACCTCGCTATGGGTGCCGCAGTGGCACTCTCGGCATGTACTTCTGAAGAAGAAGTTGATGTGAGTCCTCAGAGCAATTCCATCGGTTTCGAAAATTCAGTGATGAAGCCGACTCGTGCTGATGCACAGGAAGGTGACCTGACCGGTGACAATCTCGACAAATTCATGGTATATGGTTTCTATACCAAGGAGGGGCAGGTGGCCAATCCAATTCAGGTGTTCGGTGGTGACGCTGTGACCAAGCAGAATGGTGCATGGACTTACAGTGGCACCCGTTTCTGGGTTCCGGAAGCGATCTATAGTTTCTTTGCCTACAGCTGCGCAGACGTGGCTTTAGACAACAGTTACGGAACAGTAGGTCTCGACCTTAATGCCATCGGACCTGACCGTCAGCTTATAATTTCCAACTACAGATGCGACGGCTGGCATAACCACGATCTTGTTTATGCTCAGAACAAGGAGATAAAGGCATTGCCCAAGACAGCATCTAATCCGAATCCCAATCCGAACGTATCATTCAAGTTCTCCCATATCCTCACAAAAATAGATGCGGTTTTCACAAGTGAATTCGCTTCTGATTATGACATTGTAATCAAGGATGTGAAGATTATAAATTTCCGTAATGTCGGGACTTTTTCTCAAACAAGAGGCTGGGGTTCAACTGCTGTCAGGAATTTCGATTTGGAGAAGAACATTACCATGCAGTTGAAGTTCCCTACTCAGGATGGTTACGGAGTGGCAAATGCAACCCAGAAAGTTTCGGAGAAGCCAAAAACAAAGTATGCTTATGTAATCCCCTACAAGTATAACAATACTGATGTGCAGCTTAACTTCACTATAGAGCTCTACAAGGGTAAGAATCATACCACTGAAAATCTTGTTATGTCGCGTAATATGGAGGGTCACTGGTCACCTCAGTGGGAGCAGGGTTACTACTACACCTACAATATCACCCTTACGGGAACAGTTGCCAATCTGCAGCCTATCGTCTTTGAAGTGGCAAACGACATGAATGGATGGGCTCCGAGCACCAGCACCGCCACCGACATCACCTTCTCTGCTAACTAATCGACATTACTTTAACAGTATGTTTGATTATAACTTTATTATCTGTATAAAAAGACATTCCCCTTCAATCTCAGGACCGAAGGGGAATGTCTTTTTATACAGATTTAATTACTTTTTAAAGAGCCTTACAAGCTCCCCAATCCAGAGGACGACTGATGTGGCTCCTATTATTATCAGCCAGTCAATGATGCTGAGGGGAGTTACATTGAAGAACTCACCTCCAATGGATACTATGAAGATCTGACCTACAAGTATTATCAATGCAATCAATACGAAACCTCCGCAATTCTTGAAGTGAAATGCCGAACGTCCTGTCTCAAAAGCTCGAGCATTGAACATGTTCCAGAACTGCAGGAAAACGAAGATTGTAAAGAACATTGAAAGCTCAATCGGAGTGAGGGATGCCACATTCTCAGGTTGAGGAATGAATGAGAATATCTGAGTGATGGATTCCACGCTGTAATTCTCGAAAATATAAAGGATTCCAAGCAGTAAAACGAAGAATATTCCTCCCACTCCCACGATAGATCTCCACATAGGCTGGTTGATGATGAAAGCTTCGCGTGAACGAGGCTTATCTTTCATCACGCTCTCCGACGGAGGGAGCGATGCGAGGGCCATGGCGGCAAAGGTATCCATTATCAGGTTCACCCAAAGCATCTGAGTCACCGTCAGAGGCGATTCCGTTCCCATAAATGCACCGGCAAGCACGATAAAACATGCCGCTACATTGACAGTCATCTGGAAGAGGATGAAACGCTGTATATTCTGGAAAAGGGAACGGCCCCACATCACAGCGCGACCAATAGATGAGAAGGAGTTGTCAACTATGGTGATATCTGAAGCCTCTTTCGCTACAGAAGTTCCGTCGCCCATGGAAAGGCCCACATGAGCAGCTTTAAGGGCCGGAGCATCGTTGGTGCCATCGCCGGTAACGGCCACCACCTCATTGTTTGCCTGAAGCGATTCAACAAGTCTTTTCTTATCCATCGGACGAGCGCGGGCAATAATCTTAATATCCCCGACGCGCTTGCGTAGTTCATCATCGTAAAGTGCCGCAAATTCTGTGCCTGTTATTATGTTGGAATCACCATCGGTCTGATCATTCCATAGACCCACCTGACGGCCAATCTCTTTGGCTGTTCCCGGTGTGTCGCCTGTAACGATTTTTACCTTTATGCCGGCGTCCATAACCTCCTTTACGGCATTGGGCACATCAGAACGGACAGGGTCGGAAATGGCAACGATGCCGAGGAAAGTGAGATTTTCCGCCTCCACCTTATTATCCTTAATTGTAGTGTCGCCCTCATTGAGTTCCTGATAAGCGAAGCCGAGGGTTCGCATGGCCATATTCTGATATTCGAGAAGTTGGGCATCAATCTCCGGCTTTGTCACGCCGGCAGTATCCTTGCACATGCCGAAAACAATTTCGGGAGCACCCTTGACATAAAGTATTCTTTTGCCGATGGCCGATTTCACAACAGTTGCCATATATTTCCTTTCGGTGGTGAAAGGAAGCTCCTCGAGCCTAACCGCCTCATCACGAAGCCGGGCATAATCCGCTCCACGTTCCTTGAGCCAAAGAAGAAGTGCCCCTTCAGTTGGATTTCCTAAAACCTGTGGTTTCTCACCTGACAAATCAAGCTCAGCCGTTGAGTTGACTGCAATGCCTTCATAAAGCACTTCATCAGATGGATTACCGAAGAAATTTGTTTTGTAAATCTGCATCTGGTTCTGGGTGAGGGTACCGGTCTTGTCTGTGCATATAACGGTAGTTGCACCCATTGTTTCGCAGGCATGCATCTTGCGCACAAGGTTGTTTGTTTTGAGCATCCTGCGCATTGAATAAGCGAGCGAGAGAGTTACGGCCATTGGCAATCCTTCCGGAACAGCCACAACCACGAGGGTGACAGCAATCATCAAGGTTTGCAGGAGGTAGGCCACAAACTCAACCCAATCGAAGGGAAAGTCAATGAAATACATTATAATACGCCCCACAACTATGAGTGCTGCAAAAGCGTATGAAATTTTGGTAATCAGGTCGCCGGGTCCGTCGAGCTGTTCGTTGAGTGGAGTCTTGACGCTATCATCAATCTGCGCTGCCTCGAAAACCTTACCGTTCTCTGTCTTATCGCCAACTGCATATACGCGCATCACTCCATGACCCTCCATGACTTTTGTTCCGCGCATTGCATGGTTGGAAGGGAAGGTGTCTTCCGGATTGAATTGCTCAGGATCGGTTGTCTTATGACACATCGGCTCCCCGGTCAGAGTTGACTCGTCGATGTTCATTGACACCGCTTCAAGAAGTTCACCGTCGGCCGGTACCTCCTCTCCGGTATTAAGGATTACGATGTCGCCAACGACAATTTCTTTACGAGGCACCTGTGTCACGTTGCCGTTACGGATCACCTGCACGGGTTCATCATCGTTCACCTGATTAAGAAGCGCAAATTCCTTGTCAGCTTTCAGCTCAAAAATGAAAGCAAGTCCGGTTGCAAGAAGAATTGCGATAAAGATTCCTAACGGTTCAAAGAACACGCCGGCACCTTTGTCAAGACCCCAGTATTCATAACAGGAGATGCCGATAGATAAGGCTCCGGCTATAAGCAGGATAATAATCAACGGGTCACCGAATTTCTCCAGGAATCGTTTCCATAGGGGAGTCTGTTCGGCAGGGGTGAGGACATTCACCCCGTTTTTGTTGCGACTTTCCAACACTTCTGCATCGGTTAGTCCGGTGTAATGTTTTTTTTCTGCCATTTATTAAACTTTTTATTGTTTTCTTTTTGCAATGCAAAATTAGTAAAAAAAAGAGTATTATATTTTATTATGAAACATTTCAACAGAATTAATCTAATGATAGGGGGATACTGTTGCAAACTTGCAGAAAGACGGCCCCCCGACATCGGGAAGCCGTCTTATTAAAGAGTTATATTTTCACTTATTTTGCCGAATCAGTTTTCACTTCATCCGCAGGGGAGGAATTCTTGGGATTCTTCAGATATTTATCAAGGAACCGGAAGAATACCCGTTGCCATAATATTGCGTTCTGCGGTTTGAGCACCCAGTGATTCTCATCGGGGAACACAAGCATTTCAGCCTCCAGTCCATGCATCTTCGCGGCATTGAAGGCCTGCATGCCTTGCGATGCGAGAATGCGGTAGTCGAGTTCTCCTACTGTGATGAGCATCGGGCACTGCCAGTTGTTCACGTAGCGGTGAGGAGAGTTGGAGTAGGTTCTTTGTGCCACTGCATTTTCTTTATCCCAGTACGGACCGCCAAGATCGAAGTCGGCAAACCACATCTCTTCAGTTTCGAGATACTGAGCTTCAAGATTGAATATTCCGGCGTGAGCAATGATGGCGGCAAAACGGCCATCGTTATGACCGGCAAGCCAGTAGGCCGAGAACCCGCCATAGCTTGCTCCGATTGCGCCTACACGATTCTCATCAACGTATGGGCGAGCCTTGATATAATCGGTTGCGGAGAAATAATCTTGCATGTTCTGGCCACCGTAGTCGCCTGAGATCTCACGGTTCCACTCTGTGCCGAAACCGGGAAGACCACGACGGTTAGGAGCAATGACCACATATCCGTTTGCCGCCATAATCATGAAGTTCCAGCGATAGCTCCAGAACTGGCTTACAGCTTGCTGAGGACCACCCTGACAGTAAAGTATGGCCGGATATTTTTTGTTGGGATCGAAATCGGGCGGAAGGATTTCCCAGCAAGTCATCTCTTTTCCATCTGTGGTAGGCACAACCACTTTCTTCACATCCCCAAGTTTGAGTTTACCGAGAAGCTCGGCATTTACTGATGTGAGTTCCTTCACGCTCTCTTTGGTCACGAGGGTTATCTCGTTAGGAGCCTGCATTGAATGACGCAGAGCGATTGCTTCATTATCTGAAAGAGGGGCAATGGTTGCGAAATCGCACTGATCCATGGCTATGGTGTCGATAGCGGCTGTGGCAACATCAATCTTGAACACAGGTTCCACACCCTGATAGTAGCCGGTGAACCATATAGATTTCCCGTTCTTGGACCATGCCAATGTCTCAGGCCAGTAATCCCAATTCTCTGTGAGGTCACGTTTATTAGAGCCGTCGGCATTCATCACCATTAGGCGCTTCTTGTCGCTCTCATACTTTGGCGTTACCATCGAAAGCCATGCGATTGTCTTTCCATCGGGAGAGAAGACGGGGTCGGTATCGTAACCCGGAAGACCTTCGGTCAGGTTCTTAGTTGATTTGTCGGCCAGTGTGTAAAGATAAAGGTCACTGTTGGTTGAGAACACCATCTCCTGACCTTTCAGCTTTCGGGAAACATATACCAGCGATTTGCTGTCGGGACTCCATGCAAATGATTCCGCTCCGCCGAAAGGCAACATGGGACATTCGTAAGGTTCACCTTCCATAATATCAATGGCATTCTCAAGTTTTGAACCGTTGAAATCGGCGAGGAAAGGATGCGGAATCTTGGTGATCCACTCATCCCAATGCTTATATCCGAGATCATCTACCACGCGGCCGGTTGTCTTGGGGAGATCCTTGAAGAGTTCCTCATCGTTTTTGTTGAAGTCGTCGATCGAACTTGCATATATCACCTTGGTGCCGTCTGGGGAAATTTCAAAGCAATTGATGCCGTTCTTGACATCAGAAACTTTTGTCTCGCCTGTGCCATCCGCATTCATTACGAAGAGCTGAGTGGCTTCGGTTTCCTTGTCGTAGCGTATGAAGGCAATTTTTTTACCATCCTCTATCCATCTCAGGTTTGATTCAGAACCGGGAGTTTTGGTGAGTCGGGTCATGTTGTTCCCTTTCGAATCTATAGAATAGATCTCAGCGTTACCCTTGTTCTCTTCAATACTTTCGTAGGTAAGGGTGAAGATGATAGTCTTTCCATCAGGAGAGGGGGTTGCTTCACTGATCCTGCCGAAAGCCTCAAGAATTTCGGGGGTGATCATTCCGTCGGTTACCTCAATCTCCGGCTTTTCTATCAACGTGTCGGAGGCTTTATCTTTCTGACAGCTTGCCAGAGAGATCGGTAGCAGCATAGCGCTCATTGCGATTTTTGCTTTATTCATAATGTAGATTTAAAGTTATGTATTATTTTTTTCGTTTTAATACTTTCTTATCTTTCTGTGCAGGTTGGTCGCGCCTTAGAGGCAACCCGTGATTGCGAGGAGGGTTGTCATATAAGGCTGCGATCAGGTCTTTTCGCCCCATCTTCCTCAGCTCGCTCATTATTGACTGCCTGTTTTCCGGCTTATACCAGAAAAAGAACTCCCTTTGTGCCAATTTTTCCTTCTCTGTTTTGGCGGTGAAGATTTTTTCTCCTGTATAAGGGTGAAACCCCGTATAGTATATTTCAGTGGCGAGGGTCATGGGAGTTGGGGTAAAATCCTGAACTTGTTCAAGATGGAAATTCAGTTTTTTTGTCTCGGCGGCAAGTTCAGCCATATCCTCCTCCTTGCATGCGGGGTGAGAGGAGATGAAATAGGGGATGAGTTGCTGTCGCATTCCCTTTTCCTCATTCACTTTGTCAAATATGTTCTTGAAACGGTGGAATAGAGAGAAAGAGGGTTTGCGCATGCAGTCGAGCACGCGATCCGAAGTGTGTTCCGGAGCCACTTTCAATCGCCCGCTCACATGGTCTGAAATCAGTTCCTTCACATATCTCCTGTTAGTGGCATTTATCTTTTCATCTCCGGCATCAGCCATCGAGAGGTCGTATCTGACACCGCTTCCGATAAAAGATTTCTTTACTTCAGGAATAGAATCGACGCTATGATATATGTCAAGAAGGGGAGAATGGTCGTTATTGAGGTTCGGGCAAGGTTTGGGATGCAGGCATGATGGTCGAGTGCATTTCCTGCAGATTTCCTTATTCTTGCCACCCATGGCATACATATTTGCCGACGGTCCTCCCAAATCTGAGATATATCCTTTGAAATCAGGCATCTCAGTAACTTTTTTCACCTCCTTCATTATGGAATCCTTGGAACGTGAGGCAATAAATTTTCCTTGATGTGCGGATATAGTGCAGAATGCACAGCCACCGAAGCAACCCCGATGCATACAGACCGAATGTCTGATCATGTCGTAGGCCGGAATGGTTTTGCCGCGATAACGGGGATGAGGCAATCTGGTGTAGGGGAGATCGAAAGAGGCATCCACCTCTTCTGTGGAAAGTGGTGGATACATTGGATTGATGCGGATCATACGCCGCCCGGTCTTTTGCCATAAAGTTTTTCCTTCGAACTTGTTTGACTCCTCCTCAACATGGCGAAAATTAAGAGCCTGAAGTCTTTTATCCTTTAGGCAGTCTTCAAAACTATTGAGCACAATGTCTCCTTCACGGGGCTTCTCTTTAGAGAAAAGGACAGTCTGGGGAATATCTTCCATTTCAGAAACCTTTTCTCCGGCATTGAGACGCTTTACAATCTCAGTCATGGGTTTTTCACCCATGCCGTAAACAATGAGATCGGCCGGAGCGTCGGCAAGAATGGAAGGCCTCAGACGATCCTGCCAATAATCATAGTGGGACACCCTTCGCAAAGAAGCCTCTATCCCGCCGGCAATTACAGGCACATCAGGATAGAGCTCTTTTAATATCTTTGAATAAACAATGGTAGGATAATCCGGCCGCATTCCGTGACGTCCACCCGGGGTGTAGGCATCATCGTGGCGCAGACGCCGGTTGGCAGTATAATGATTCACCATTGAGTCCATGGCTCCGGCTGAAACACCGAAAAAAAGGCGAGGCTTTCCTAACTTCTTGAAGTCGCGGAGATCATCGCGCCAGTTTGGCTGAGGCACAATCGCCACCTTCAAGCCGAGAGATTGAAGGGTGCGTCCGATGACGGCGGCTCCGAAAGAGGGATGATCCACATACGCATCGCCTGTGAAGAGAATGACGTCAGGCTGATCCCATCCAAGAGCCTCGATTTCATCCCTGGTAGTAGGCAGGAAGGATGACTTCGGAGGATAAGGCAAGAGGTTTTCCTTATTCGTATTTCTCGAGCTTGCGCCTTTTGCTTTCAAATCTTTCATAGGCATTAGTTTGCTTGAGGCTCGCCAATCAGCTCACGTATCTTAAGAAGTTCATCTCGTAAGCGTGCTGCCTCGATGAAGTCGGTGTTTTTCGCGGCGCGAATCATATCAGATTGTAATTTATCGGCTTGCCGCTTTAGTTCAGAGGGCGACATATACTCAATGACAGGATCCGCTGCCATTGAAACACGGTGTTCCTCTTCAATGTAAGGCCGAGGGGCAGTTTTTTTGATTTCCGGAGCAACCCTATTGGTCTTACGCTCCGGTCTGGGAGGAACGGGGGATTTAGATTTCTCCACGGCATCCTCACCATAAATCTCAAGCAACTCCCTCCCCGAAGATTTTTTGACAATAGGGGTGGGAGTGATGCCATGCTCTTTGTTGTATTGAAGCTGTTTCGCACGACGGCGTTCAGTTTCATCGATTGTTTTCTGCATGCTGTCGGTGATTTTATCAGCATACATGATTACTTTTCCATTGACGTTACGTGCGGCGCGGCCCGCTGTCTGAGTAAGGGAGCGATGATTTCTCAGAAAGCCCTCCTTGTCCGCATCCAGGATTGCCACAAGGCTCACCTGAGGCAAGTCGAGACCTTCACGAAGAAGGTTTACGCCTATAAGCACATCATAGACTCCCTGTCGCAAATCCTCAAGAATGCGTATCCTTTCGAGGGTATCCACATCGCTATGAATGTATGCACTGTTAACACCCCATTTCCTGAGGTGTGCATCCAGTTCCTCCGCCATCCTCTTGGTCAGGGTGGTCACCAAAACTCGTTCGTCACGTTCAATGCGTTCCTGAATCTGATCCATAAGATCGTCAATCTGATTCATTGTAGGACGAATTTCAATCTCGGGATCAAGAAGTCCGGTAGGCCTAATCACCTGTTCGGTGAATACGCCCTCTGTTTGCTGAAGCTCATAATCACCAGGAGTTGCACTGACATAAATCACCTGATTGGTCAGCCTTTCAAATTCATCGAATTTTAGGGGGCGGTTGTCTATGGCAGCCGGAAGCCTGAATCCATATTCCACAAGATTCATCTTGCGCGAGAGGTCGCCTCCATTCATTCCTCGAATCTGAGGAAGGGTTACGTGGCTCTCGTCAATTATTGTAAGATAATCTTTTGGGAAATAGTCGAGCAGGCAGAATGGCCTCATCCCGGGTTCGCGGCCATCGAAATAACGGGAATAATTCTCTATCCCGCTGCAGTGGCCGAGTTCCTTAATCATTTCGAGGTCGTAAGTGACACGTTCACGCAATCTTTCGGCCTCAAGCAATTTTCCTTCACGAATGAAGAAATCGCATTGGGCACCAAGATCAACAGCAATGTTATTGATTGCGGAAGCCGTTCTTTCCTTTGATGAGACGAAAATATTGGCAGGATAAATATTAAAGCCGTCCAAGTTAGACAAAACCCCTCCGGAGAGAGGGTCAACCGTCTGTATCTTTTCAATCTCATCTCCCCAGAAAGTAACACGCAGTTGAATGTCCTCGAAAGAGAGCATTATGTCAACGGTGTCACCTTTTACACGGAACTGGCCGTGATTCAGGTCAATTTCGGTACGGCTGTAAAGCGAATCCACAAGTTTGCGCAAGAACGCATTGCGTGCAATACGTTGACCAACCTTTATATTCACAACTGTCTGTGAGAAATCTTCCGGGTTCCCCATACCATAGATGCAGCTCACGCTCGAAACCACAACCACGTCGCGGCGACCTGAAAGGAGAGCGGCGACTGTGGAGAGTCTCAGCTTTTCAATCTGCTCGTTGATCATCAGGTCTTTCTCGATATATTTATCGGAAGAGGGGATATACGCCTCCGGTTGATAATAATCGTAGTAGCTCACAAAATACTGCACGGAATTATCCGGGAAGAAACTTTTAAATTCCGAATAAAGCTGTGCTGCCAATGTCTTATTGTGTGATAGTATCAACGTAGGACGTTTCACCTGTTGGATTACGTTGGCCATAGTGAAAGTCTTTCCCGAGCCGGTTACACCGAGGAGGGTCTGATGTTTCAGACCTTCCTTCACACCGTCCGATAATTCGCTTATGGCTTCAGGCTGGTCGCCCGTGGGGATATAGTCGGAAGTAAGTTGAAAATCCATATTTGCAAATATAGCTTATTTGGCAAAAATAACAAAATAAGAAAGGAAATATTTGCTCAGGTAAAATAATAAGGTTAACTTTGCACCAAAATATCAAGAGAAATGAGAAAGAATATAGTAGCAGGAAACTGGAAAATGAACACCACTCTTGATGAGGGTGTTGAGTTGGCAAATGAAATCAATACCCTTCTTAAGGGAAAAGATGTGAACTGTGAGGTAATCGTATGTGTTCCCTTCACACATCTTACAAGCGTAAATGCTGTTCTTGAGAATGAACTTGTAAAGCTTGGTGCGGAAAACTGTTCTGAGCATGAGAAAGGTGCCTACACCGGAGAGGTAAGCGCTCCCATGGTTAAGTCAACTGGTGCAGAATATGTAATTCTTGGTCACAGTGAACGTCGCCAGTACTTTGGTGAAAACAACGAACAGCTTCTTGCAAAAACTAAACTTGCCCTTGCAAATGGTCTGAAACCTATCTTCTGCGTGGGTGAGGTTCTTGAAGAGCGTGAGAATGGTAGCTACAACGATGTTGTGAAGGGTCAGGTTGAGGCTCTTTTCGAACTTTCTCCTGAGGATTTCGGTAAGATCGTGATAGCTTACGAGCCGGTTTGGGCCATCGGAACAGGCAAGACTGCAACAGCAGAGCAGGCTCAGGATATGCACGCCCACATTCGCAAGGTGATCGAGGATAAATATGGCAAAGAGGTGGCCGACAACACCAGCATCCTTTATGGCGGTAGTTGCAAGCCTTCTAATGCCAAGGAACTTTTCGCAAAACCTGATGTTGACGGTGGTCTTATCGGAGGTGCCGCTCTTCAGGCAGACTCGTTCCTTGGAATCATCGATGCATTCTAATCACTACCTACAATTTGAAATCCATTGAGATTTAAAGAATTTATTATCGTCAGTATATTGGCCACAGCCGTAAGCTTTCCGCTTATGACTGTGGCTCAATCTGTCTCCTCTGGTGCCGACCCGGCAGTCAACGCTGTTGAAAAAATTGTGAATGAATCCAACGGAAATGTGGAGATAGAAATCCCTGATGACATACTTAATCTTCTGATCACTCCTCCGGTCGCTCCCCAGCGTACGGTGGAAACCAGAAGGCAACCTAACCTCAAACCCGGCATCAACAGAATCCGGGGATATAGGGTTCAGGTTTTTGCAGATGGCCGAAATCAAAGCACACTCGAGTCGAGGGTGAAGATGAGGGCTAATGCTATTTCAGCCCGTTTCCCTAAATATAGGGGACAAGTCTATACTTTCTCCAATTCTCCGAACTGGTATTGCCGTGTGGGTAATTTCCAGACCGAGAAGGAAGCCGCCGCGGCGCTTTCTGAGCTTAAAAGGGCTTTCCCTGCATTTGCTGGCGAGATGAGAATTGTCAATAGTCAGATTGTGGTTATTTTGTAATTTTTATTCAGATGGGAAGAGCAATCAAGCATGATGAAAAATTAGTTGAGGAGATTGCGTCGCATTATGAAGCAATTTTGCGCCTTATAGGAGAGGATCCCGAACGGGAAGGCCTGAAGAAAACACCTATCCGTGCGGCCAAGGCGTTGCTCGATATCACGTCAGGCTATAGGATGGATCCTCTTTCTGTTGCCCGTCAGGCTGTGTTCGAGCATTCCGGCTCGCAGATGGTGATAGTTAAGGATATCGAGTTCTATAGCACCTGCGAACATCATATATTGCCTTTCTTCGGAAAGATTTCCATAGGTTATATTCCTGACGGTAAGATTATTGGTCTTTCTAAACTTGCAAGAATTGTTGATAATTTCGCACGACGGTTGCAAGTTCAGGAGAGGTTGACGGCACAAGTATGTGCTCTATTGGCTGAAGCAATGCCGACAAAAGGTGTAATTGTGGCTTGTGAAGGAGAGCATTTGTGTATGAAGATGAGAGGTGTTGAAAAACAGGATTCCTCAACGGTTACTTTTGAATATTGCGGGAATTTTGCTGAGGACTCATCTCTTAGACAAGAATTTATGAGATTGATTTCCAAATAAAATAACCATTATATGGTATGGTAAAAAGACGGTGGGTCAAATTTTTGTATTTTGACTCACCGTCATCTTTTTTAGCGAAGTGTCACCATCGTTAAGTTTCGACCGGCTGATATACCGTCTCGCCTATAACTTTGGAATAAAGGCTTATTATCGATAGAGGATAAATAGGTGCAGAAAGAGGATGGCTGGATATTTTTGCGTTGTACTCCCAGACGTAGAAGGCGTTCCATATTAATTCCTTGCAAATCGAGGTGGGGTTTATTATTTTTTCCTTTCGGGAAACTTATGTAGTCTGTAAACCCATTTTCCTTAAACATAGCTGCTAATGAATGATCCACTTCATATATTTCTGGGCTTATGGAGGGACCGAAAATGGCAATCATTTCTGAAGTGATTCCTCCATAGGAATTTAACACGGCGATTGTTTCATCCACGATACCCTTGAGAGTTCCTTTCCATCCAGCATGGATTGCCGCAACCGCTTTTATATCGGGCGCATAGATTATAACCGGAACGCAATCAGCCGTACGCACTCCGATTGTAAGCCCAGGGATGAAGGTAATTAAGGCATCTGTATCCGGAAATTCATCAGACATATTCGAGACAATTCCAACTTTTACTGAGTGTGTCTGTTGAGGAATTACAGCGATGTGCCGGTAAAATTGATCAACTTTCTCGGAGTCCTCTCCATTTGTTTCAGGAGCTAATACACTGGCAGTAACGGTGTGATTATCAAATAAAATTTTATTGGCTATTTTCGGTTCTTGCATGGGTTTAAATAATTTCATTCTAAGGATCGTAAATTAAGATAAATTCAAGGCGTAATCGGTCTAATCTTTCAGTGTAGGATAACCAAGTGTAATGTATGATTAGATATTAAACAGGATAATAAAAAGGTTGCGAACACTTTCGCAACCTTTTTATAATAGTTCGATAAGTTAAGTTAGAATTTGTTAACCTGATATTTATCCCAACCGTCCTTAAGATATGCGATAACCTGTTCGGCGGCAGCGACTCCGGCGTTGAAGTTAGCTTCAGCAGTCTGGGCACCCATTTTCTTAGGAGTGAAGAACACGCGGGTAGCAAATTTTTTCTCAAATTCCTCTGCGTTGTCAGGCTTGATATCTGAAACATAACGAAGGTCGGGACGCTCTTCAAGAGCCTTGATGAGGCCGGCTTCATCAATCACCTCTTTACGGGCTGTGTTGATAAGAACACCGTTCTTAGGCATCTTCATCACGAGATCATATCCGATTGAACCGCGAGTCTCAGCCGTAGCAGGGATATGAAGTGACACGAAATCATTCTCTGAGAAAAGGCGGTCAACATCATGGATAGGTTTAACACCATCAGCCTCCATCACAACATCATCAACGAATTTATCAAGAGCTTCAATCTTCATGTCGAAGCCCTTTGCAATGCGTGCGACATTACGTCCAACCTGACCGTAGGCATAAATACCTAAGGATTTGCCACGGAGTTCTGTTCCGGATTTGCCGTTATATTGATTGCGACACATCATAACGATCATACCGAACACGAGTTCGGCCACAGCATTAGAGTTCTGTCCCGGAGTGTTCATCACGCAGATTTTGCGTTCGGAAGCGGCTTCAAGATCAATATTATCATATCCGGCTCCTGCGCGGACAATCACTTTGAGATCTCCCTTAGCGGCATCCATAATGGCTGCATCCACTTTATCGCTGCGCACGATGAGTCCGTTAGTGCCAGCCATGGCGGCGAGGAAATCCTCACGTGTGCCACCTTCAACAACTTCAAGGTCATTGCCGGAGGCGTTTACAGTCTGTTCTATAGCCTTTACGGCGGCAGGTGCGAATGGTTTTTCGGTGAAAACTAATATTTTCATGGTTATAATATATAAGGAAAGGATATGTGGTTAATGTCACATATCCTTTCATTTAAAATTAATGTTTAGCCTCGAATTCTTTCATAGCATCTACAAGCACCTTCACGCTTTCGATTGGAAGAGCGTTGTAGAGAGAAGCACGGAAACCGCCAACAGAACGGTGACCCTTGATACCCACGATACCCTTTGAAGTAGCGAACTCCATGAAGTCTTTCTCAAGCTCGGCATAGTCGGGTTTCATAACGAAGCAAACATTCATGATAGAACGGTCTTCCTCAGCCACTGTGCCTACAAACATCTTGCTTGAGTCGATTGCATCATAAAGAAGAGCTGCCTTTTCAAGGTCTTTCTGCTCCATAGCTTTCACGCCACCCTGCTCTTTATAGTAACGAAGTGTCTGAAGTGCAGAGAAGATGGGAAGCACGGGAGGTGTGTTGAACATTGATCCTTTCTTGATATGTGTGCGGTAATCAAGCATGGTAGGAATAGGACGGCTCACGTGACCAAGGAGTGATTCCTTAACTATGACGATAGTCACCCCTGAAGGCGCAAGGTTCTTCTGGGCACCTGCATAGATCAGACCATATTTAGTGGGGTCGAAAACGCGAGAGAAGATGTCAGACGACATATCGCACACCACCGGCACCGGAGAATCAAAATCATGACGGATCTCAGTACCGTAGATTGTGTTGTTGGAAGTGAAATGGAAATAATCAACATCAGCAGGGATTGTGAAATCCTTGGGGATATAGTTGAACTTGGTATCCTCAGAAGATGCGAGCACCTCTACTTCACCAAAGATGCGGGCTTCCTTGATAGCGTTTGTTGCCCATGTGCCGGTGTTGATATAAGCGGCTTTCTTTTCAAGGAGATTGAAAGGCACCATACAGAACTGAAGCGAAGCACCACCACCCAGGAAGAGCACGTGATAGTCTTCGGGGAGCTGAAGGAGTTCTTTGGTTAACGCCTGAGCTTCATCAATAACAGCCTGAAACTCCTTGCTGCGGTGAGAAACCTCAAGCACTGAGAGGCCGGTATCGGCAAAGTTCAAAACCGCATCTGCAGTTTTCTGAATTGTGTAAGGGCTCAGGATACTTGGCCCTGCATAGAAGTTATGTTTCTTCATGACTTAAAATAGTTTATAATATTTTTATTTTTCATGGTCAGATTCCTTCGGCAACAGGATTCCAGGCATTCTGCCATTTTCAGAAGCAAATATAG
>CAMWIH010000019.1 GCA_947174305.1 uncultured Porphyromonadaceae bacterium
GTGTATAAAGTTTTAATATTAATTTGTAGAAAAATTGTAATAGCTTTCGGAGTAAATCCTATCCATAGATAGAATATCATTGCAAGTTCATTTTCTTTTAAAAAGTTGCATTGTCTTCGTAATTTATTGCATACATCATCCACATACAGGTTTAAGTAATTCTCAATTTCTTTCACTCGTTTTGAATCTGACCACGATTTGAGTTCCTTTTCAAGTCGTTTTAAAATAATTTTCTTCTGTACGTCATTATCCCAACCATTAATATAGTCAGAAGAAAGCTTATTCAATGAGTCAAAATTAGATCTAAGAAGTTTTAAAATAGAGGCTGAAAGAAGATCTTTTCTCTTTATAAGATTTTCATAATTGATCTTTAGATTTATTATCTTCTCCTCTTTTCTTCGAAGTCTATTTTTTGCAAAAAAAATGATCAATATTAATGTTGTACAAAGTATTATTAAGGATAATATAAGAATTATTAGTCGGGTCTGGGCCTTATACCTTTGTAATTCTGCCTGATTATAATAATAGTCGCTTGAAGCTTTGTATAAAGGTTGTTTTAATGCTTTTTTTACATTTTCATTCTGCACATAAAGAATTGTATCTAAAAGATTTTCTCTTGGATATTGTGCGGCAAGGAGATCAATATTCCGTAATATTGTGTGATAGTATTCAAGGGAATCATGAAGAGACACGGCTTCATCATGGGCGATTTTCAAATGCATTCTTCCTTTTTCTACATTGTAAATTTTGAAAAACATTTGTGCTATCATACTATTTAAGTAAGACCCCGTAAATGTGTCTCCAAGGTTAAGTAAGTCATTGTATGTTTTTTCTGAGTTTCTAAAATCCCCTTCGTCTATGTAGAAGTATAGTAAATAGTGTGATGCATAGATATTCAATTCTATTAGATTCTCTTTTACAGCTATTTTCTTTATACTATCACAAAGCAGGGTTCCTTTCTTTTCTTGACCACCATTAAAAAGACTTAAACTGTGATCAGCTATTGCAAATAGATGATTATCAGTTTTTCCTGCTTTCAGGTAATGATATATGGCTTTCTCTTCATATTCCCATGCGTCATGATATAAATACGATGAGCTGTATAGATCAGCAATGGATTCGGTTGTCTTAGCCATCCAATAATCATCCTTTAAGTGTGAAGCCAAGTCGTTGGAAATAAGAGCATGATGCATGGCCGCTTCATAATCATCGGCATTGCGCAATACGATGCCTTTGTAATAATTAGCCATCATTCTTTCCTCCACATCACCATAATTATTGAAGTAGTTCAAAGAAGAATTTATCTGGTTGGGATTATTACCTAATCGGTTAGATTTATCAAGCGATTGTGTGAGCAGAAGATAGTATGTAGCCTTATTATGTCCGTTCAGACGAGTGGTGTCGATAGTTAACAATACGTTTGCTATGCTATCCGGATTCACGTCCATATCCCGTTGGGCAGAGAGAAGGCGCGGGTCAGGCTTCTCCGCACACCCGAAAAGAAGGGTATGGAGGATAAGGGTAATTGCAGTGATTATGGTCTTACACAGTGCTCTCATATAAATTTCGAAGTTAGAGCTTTCCTCGCCGGATGGCAATGAGGTCTTAGGAAAAGAAACGACTCACGATTGCAGCCATGAAGAATCCGAAGAAAAATGTGATGCCACACCACATCCTTGCCAGCCTTGCATATTCGTGTGCTTTCCGTGAGAATGCCTGACGCTCGCTGTCGGTGTAAAGTTCTTTCGTGTGGTCTTGAGTGCTTCGGTGCGCTTCATTCCATGCGCGACGGCTCATTATGGCATAATAGAGCGCAATGAATCCTGTGATCGGAC
Source organism: uncultured Porphyromonadaceae bacterium (assembly GCA_947174305.1). Lineage (GTDB taxonomy): Bacteria > Bacteroidota > Bacteroidia > Bacteroidales > Muribaculaceae > Lepagella. The sequence goes on from CAMWIH010000019.1 coordinate 1,836, forward strand.
AGCATAGCACTAATAATGTGACGGAAAGAGGTATCAAGGATGTGGGACGATACGACGTGTCAGGTTCCTGTTCCTTGATTTCAGGATCTGCGCCTGCCTGACGCAGGAAACCACGGAATTGCAGTGGGAAATTGGCGTATGGATCTTCATCATCCGCTCCATCCACGGGCGCCTCATCTGTGACCTCAGTGGCAGAAGCAGAGGGGTGCATGAGGTTGAAAATGCGTTGACGATAAAAACGGCATATATCGGCCACTTCCTCGGCTTTCTCCCAGTCGGCCATCCCCTTGCACCATACGTATGTATCCGGCGTCACTCCTGCCGAGTGCAGCTCCTCAAGGGTGTAGGGTCCGCGGCGTGTGCCGTCGATCATTGCGAAATATTTCATTGGCAAGTCAATTTTCAGGTCAGTTCTTAGATTATATTCTTAGATTTAGTATAAGGGAGCGGATATTATTCCATATAGATATTATTCCATGTAAGGGAATATCGTGGCCGCCGCGATGCAGAAATAGATTATGTAACCGATTATTCCAAGCACGAGGAGAACAATATTTATGATAGTCAGGGTGCGCGCAGTGCTGTTGGCCGAATCTCCTTCCGCCTTTTGGCCATTATCATAGAATGTATTGGCTTTCGAAGCATTCACTATGGCCAAGATTCCAAGAATAAGTCCGATGCAGGAACAGGAGGAAAGTATGGTGACAATGATTGCCCAAGGCATCCAGTTGGTGTGAGGGATTGGATATGCCATCTGGCGAAAAGGGGCGCCCTGTCCATAAGGGTTGAATTGCTGATAACCTTGAGGATTGGAAGGGTAAAGAGGATTCACAGGAGGTTGCGAAGGATATTCCTTCGGAGCAGAAACGAAATTGGTTTTGGCTATAAGTTCGTAAAGTTCGGGCACAGCGTTTGCCTTGACCCATTCCGGGAGTCCTTCGTGCCATACGAGAGTCTCCGATGTTATTCCCTGAAGGCTTAGCTCCTCTTTTGAATATGGCCCGAGCTGAGAGCCATTGACTATGATGTAATATTGCATGGTTATTTCTTTTTTAGCGGGATAGCCCTTTTCTGCTATTTTTTGGCAGGGGTAGCGAATTTGTTTGGGAAAGAGAATTTCACTCGCGGACGCGACATTGCATATATCACCATCCCCACGCCTAACAAAATGAATGGGATGCTAAGCATCTGGCCAAGGTTCATTCCATATTTGGCTATCATCTCATATTCAGAACTTACCTGCACGTTCTTCACATATTCGATAAGGAAGCGTGGGAGGAATATTCCGATAAAAAATACACCTGTTATGAGCCAGGGTCGTTCTTCCGCGTTCTTTTTCCAGTACATCCACATCAAGAGTCCGAAAAGGGCGAAGTAACATAATGCTTCGTAAATCTGTGTGGGATGCGCCGGCACAGTCTCTCCGTTGCGCAGGAATATGAATCCCCAGGGGAGATCGGTAGGGCCACCGTAAATCTCGCTGTTCATAAGGTTTCCGAGCCTTATGAGCCCTCCTACGAGGGCGATTGCTATGACCACTTTGTCGAACACCCACGAGGCCGGCTTATGGCTCACAAACCAGGAGAAGAGGAAGAGGGCTATGATATTGGCTATTGTTCCTCCATGGCTGGCAAGGCCGCCTTCCCATATCTTGAAGATATCCGCCGGATGCTGGGAATAATAGTCCCATTCATAAAAGAACACATGTCCCAATCGCGAGCCTACGATAGTGGCGATGACTATATAGCCAAGGAGTATTCCGAGCCAATTCTCGGGTGCTCCTTCGTGTTTGAACATTTTTGCCACAATAGAGTAGCCTAAGGTGAATCCGACTGCAAAAGCAAGGCCATACCATCTTACCGACAAAGGGCCGAAGGAGAATAGCACCGGATCGGCGTTCCAGGTGATAAATGCAAGTAGATCTGTCATTACTTTCTTATTTCTTGCGAAATTAATCAATAATATTCTTTCGTGCAAGTTTTTTTGATGGGCGAGGTAGGCGGGATAGGCGAGGTAGGCTTAAATAAAAAATCTCGGAAGGAAGCTTCCGAGATTTTTTATAGTATTTTCAGTTTCCGCTTTATTTTCCTGTGGTGATGCGGATGCTTATGCCACCGTCGGGATTGACGTTGATTTCAAGGGTGGTGCCTTCTGCGAGACGGAGTGTCGGAGCTCCTTCATGACCCATTTCGGCATGAGGAAGCACGGTCTTTCCTGATGTGCCGCCTTCAACGGGTGCATAGCAACGGTTGATATCAACGGGATGCACTGCTGATGCATCTTTCTTCGGTGCATCTGCCACAGGCTTAGGAGCCGGAGCGGGAGCTGGTTTGGGAGCTGCAGCAGGCTTGGGAGCCGGTTTTGCAGATGCCACGGCATTGCCAAACTCAAATATGGGCTGGTCGGTTGCCATCACGTCGCCTTCGGCTATGAGAATCTTCGCGATTCTTCCTGCACGGTCGCTGATGAGGTTGTTTTCCATCTTCATTGCCTCATAAACGAGGAGAGTGTCGCCCACTTTCACTTCGTCACCGGGGTTAACTTTCACTTCGAGCACTGTGCCACCCATAGGAGCGAGCATCACTTCGCCGTTCCCTTCCACTTCAGGAGCCTCGGGAGCCGGCGCCGCACCTTCACCAACGAACTCAATGAGAGCCTGGCCGGTGGCCATCACGTCGCCTTCACCGACGAGAACCTGTTTAACCACACCACCTTTGTCGCAGGCAAGGTCGTTCTCCATCTTCATTGCTTCATAAACCAGAACCACATCGCCGGGTTTCACGGTGTCGCCGGCCTTGATTCTGATCTCCATCACTGTTCCACCCATCGGGGCGCAGAACACGTCGCCTGTAACAGCTTCTGAAGTCGTCTTTGCAGTTTCTGCAGCTTTCGGAGCGGCAGCGGCCTTAGCCTCATATTCCTTCTTGCGGATGTTGGTGAGGAATGTCTTTGCAACAGCCGGAAGGAGTTCAAGAAGAAGGAATTCCTCTTCATTCTGAGCTAATTTCACGCCACCGAATTTGTCGAGCTCCGGATTGGCCGGACGCTTATAAGAGTTGACATCGTAGGGTTTCTCCTCCGCACTGCCAGTGATCTGTTCACGGAATTTCGGGTCAACGGGCACAGGGGTGGTGCCATATTCGCCCTTGACGAGCGAGATGAACTGGTTGTTCTTGTTGGTATAGTCAGGTTTGCCGGCACGACGGTCCATGGCGAGGTTCACAGCCTGCGAACCAACGATCTGGCTTGTGGGGGTCACGAGCGGCACGAGGCCTGCATCACGACGAACCTTCGGGATAAGTGCCATAGCCTCTTCAAGCACATCCTCTGCACCGAGGGCGCGAAGGTTGGCCACCATATTCGAGTACATACCGCCCGGTACCTCTGCATTCTTAACGAGTTCATTGGGTTTGGGGAGGCCGAAATATGCCTCAATCTTATGGCAAGCATCGAGAAGCTCCTCTTCGCGGTTTGCTTTGGCAGCCTCGATTGCACGGTCAAATTCGGCATCAATCTCAGCCGGCATCTCTGCGTAAGCTTCGTCGAAGTCGCGGGGCCATTTATCCTTGTTGAGGTCGAAGTCGGCAAGAGCCTTGCGGGCATCCTTAAGCTCATGACGGATCTTGGCCACAGCTTCCATATCAGCATCAACCTCTACGCCGAGTTTGCGGCAGAAAATATCGATAAGCTCGATGGAGGGAGCGGCCGAACCGCCTCCGAACCACCATATATTGGTGTCAACAATATCAACACCCTGGATAATGGCTGTAAGCACAGCGGCCAAACCATAGCCGGGGGTGCAATGAGTGTGGAAATCAACCGGAACCTTAAGGGCCTCCTTAAGTTTAGGCATCAGGGTGTAGATGCGCGACGGGCTCACGAGACCGGCCATATCCTTCACTGTCACCATCTGAGCACCGAGAGCTTCCATCTCTTTGGCTTTCGATACGAAATATTCATCGGTGAAGATCTTCTCATCCTCGGGCGTTCCTTTGGGATCGACTGTATAGCATACGGCAGTGTCGGCAATGCCACCCAGCTCATTGATCATGCGGATCGAACCCTTGATGTTGTTTATGTCGTTAAGGGCATCGAAGATACGCATCACGTTCAGACCGTTCTCAATGGCTTTCTTATAAAAGCCTTCCAGCACGCTGTCGGGATAGGGTACATATCCGAAAAGGTTGCGTCCTCTTGAAAGAGCAGAAAGAAGAGATATTCCCTTCATGGCCTTGGAACATTCGCGGAGACGGTTCCATGGGCTCTCGCCAAGATAACGCATCACTGAGTCGGGCACTGCACCGCCCCAAACTTCCATAATGTAGAACTTGGCATCGCGGTAAAGCGGGAGAAGCTTGTCAACGTTCTCCTGTTTCATACGGGTTGCGAAGAGTGACTGCTGGCCGTCGCGCAGCGTCAGGTCTCTGATTTTAAGTCGTTTCACCACTGTCGTAAAATTTTTAAATGTGTTAAGGCGTTTGAGCTGTCCGGAAATGCCGGGAGGCCAGAGGCGCCGTCAGGTATTGGATTTTAAGATAAATTCACGCATCATCAGAATCTGTTTTCACCCTTCGGGAGGATCAGATTCTGTTTAGGTTTCAAAGTTATAATAAAAAATCGTAATTCCTAAATTTTCGGGCGAAAAAACGGCAGGAAAATTTTCCTGCCGTCTCTTAAGTTTATCTCAGCGCACAATAGGCGCATAAAATTTGCACAAATTTATTTGCCGACGATTGCCGCTGTGTCCTGTGCAATCATAAGCTCTTCGTCGGTCGGTATGACCACGACTCTCACTTTGGAGTCGTCCCCGGAGATTACGATCTCTTCGCCGCGGGTCTTGTTGGCCTCTTCGTTGAAAGTGACGCCAAGATAAGCGAGTTGCTTGCAAATGTGTTCGCGGGTCTGAGGCTGGTTTTCACCGACGCCGCCCGTGAAGACTATTATATCGACACCGCCGAGCACGGCAGTGTAGGCTCCGATATATTTAAGCAATCTGTATTCATACATATCGAGAGCAAGCTTGGCGCGCTCATCGCCCTCTTCTATTGCTTTCTCAATGTCGCGCATATCGTTGGAGATTCCCGATACGCCAGCCACGCCGCTCTCCTTGTTGATAAGTTTGAGCAACCCTTTCGCATCAAGGTTCAGGCGTTCCATAAGATATACCAGCGCCCCCGGATCAACGTCACCGACGCGTGTGCCCATCATCAATCCTTCGGTCGGAGTGAGGCCCATAGAGGTGTCAACCGACTTGCCATCCTTGATAGCAGTCACGGAGCCTCCATTCCCGATGTGGCAGGTTATGATCTTCTGCTTGTCGTAGGGTACCCCAAGGAACTCGCATACCCGGTGTGATACATATCGGTGGCTCGTACCGTGGAATCCGTAGCGACGCACTCCATATTTTTCATAATCCTCGTATGGGAGGGCATACATGTAAGCCTTTGCCGGCATGGTCTGATGGAAAGCTGTGTCGAACACCGCCACCTGGGGAGTTGCGGGCATAAGTTCGGTAACGGCCTCAATTCCGGTGATGTTGGCAGGATTGTGCAGAGGAGCCACCGGATAGCACTCCTTTACTCTCTCCACAACTTCGGGAGTGATGAGCACAGACTTGTTGAAGTATTCCATTCCGTGCACCACGCGATGGCCCACAGCCTCAATCTCGTCGAAGCTCTTGATCACGCCCTCCTTGGGATCAGTGAGAACCTTTGTGATCTGCTTGATAGCCTCCTTATGGTCGGGCATGGAGACAGTTATGGTCTCCTTTGAGCCGTCGGGACGTTTGAATTTCAGGAAGGAATCTTCAAGACCGATTTTCTCAACACCGCCCTCTGCGAGCACCTCCTTTGAAGTTGAATCGATAAGTTTGTATTTCACGCTGCTGCTTCCGCAGTTCAATACCAATATTTTCATATACAGTTTACTCTAAAGATTTTTGTCACCTATGGCCTGGTTGCAGGTAACGATGATTGTATTCACGATATCTTCCACTGTGGCTCCTCTTGAAAGGTCGTTTACAGGAGCTGCGAGACCTTGCAGGATCGGGCCCACGGCGCCGGCGCCGGCAAGTCGCTGCACAAGCTTATAAGCGATATTTCCAACTTCGAGAGAGGGGAAAACGAGAGTGTTGGCGTGACCTGCCACAGGCGACCCCGGAGCTTTCATCTCGCCCACGGAAGGCACGATTGCGGCGTCAGATTGCAGTTCGCCGTCAATTTTGAGCGAAGGATCCATCTCATGGGCCAGCTTGGTTGCTTCAACCACTTTATCCACCATCGGATGCGACGCGCTCCCCTTGGTTGAGAAACTGCACATTGCCACAACCGGGTCGAGGCCGGCGATATTCTTTGTGGTCTTGGCCGTTGCGATTGCAATCTGGGCAAGTTCCTCAGCAGTGGGATCAGGCACCACGGCGCAATCTGCAAAGACAAGCATGTGGTCTTCCCCGAAAGGACAGCTCTCGGGAAGAAGCATGATGAAGGCACCGCTCACAACCGAGATGCCGGGTTTTGTCTTAAGCACCTGGAAAGCGGCACGGAGCACGTGAGAGGTTGGACTGAGCGCACCCGCCACCATTGCATCGGCATCACCGCGCTTAATGAGAAGGCAGCCCAAATAGAGAGGATTCAACACAACTTCGCGAGCCTGATCCATGGTCATCCCCTTGCTCTTGCGCAGTTCGCAGAAGAGCTCGGCGTATGGCTCGGTGACGGTTATATCTTCCGGATTAATCACATTGGCTTTTTCTATGTTGTCAAGTCCCAGTTCCTTGGCTTTGGCGAGGATTTCGTCGCGTTTGCCAATTAATGTTACCTCGGCTATCTTTTGGGCTAAGACCCTGTCGGCGGCCTGGAGTGTGCGCGGTTCGAGCGATTCGGGCAACACCAGTCTCTGAGGGTGTTCCTGTGCTTTCTTGGTAAGTCTTTCAAAGAGTGTCATTTTTCTATAAATATTATTAGATTGTGTTTTTGACGGTCTTAATCTCCTGCGCTAAAACGGGAAGTTATTTGAAACTTCTCTTTTGCAGACGGAGATAAATGGTTTGCAGATGATGCAAAGATAACAAAAATCTTGTAAAGGAATGGTGAAAAAGAGGGTAAAATTTTATGCTCTCGCATATAATCGTTAAATTTGCAGGCTGAAATGATTTTCGTTAAACCGAAAAAAAGATGCGCATAATAAAACGGCTGTATTGGTTTGTGCTGAAGAGCTTCCTTCCGCTGTTCGCGATGACATTCTTCATCGTGCTCTTCATCGTGCTGATGCAGTTCCTGTGGAAATATATAGATGACCTTGTGGGGAAGGGGTTGTCGTTCGATGTTTTGGGTGAGCTCTTCTTCTATGCGGCGGTTAGTATGGTGCCAATGGCCCTTCCTCTTGCCATTCTGCTTGCAAGCCTGATGACATTCGGAAATCTGGGTGAGAAATCTGAACTTACAGCCATCAAGGCATCAGGCGTTTCGCTTATAAAGGTGATGAAGCCGTTGATCATTCTTGTGGCTTGCATTTCGGTGGGCGCCTTTTTCTTTCAGAACGACATTCTCCCTAAAGCCCAGGTGAAGATGTGGACACTCCTTTTCTCAATGAAGCAGAAGAGCCCTGAGGTGGAGATTCCGGAAGGGGTGTTTTACGATCAGATTCCCGGGTATAATCTATATGTAAAGACAAAGAACCGTGATAGCGGAATCCTTTATGACGTGATGATTTATGATGTGAGCAAAGGAGGGGATAACGCCACTATCCTTCTGGCTGATTCCGCGCGCCTCGCCTTCACAAAAGATTCACGGTTCCTTTACCTGCATCTCTTCACAGGGGAGCAATTCGAAAATCTTCGCGAACAGCGTGCGCTTGACCGTAACGTCCCCTTCCGTCGCGAATCGTTCTTTGACAAGGAAGTGCTTATTCCTTTTGACGCCAATTTCAACCGGCTCGACGAGGGAGGGATGCGTAAGCAATATGTTGGAAAAAATATTGAGGAGCTTCAGGCCACCATCGATTCACTTGGCATAAGAGTCGATTCGATAGGGAAGGTATATGCTGACGAATTGCATCAGACTGCTTTCCCTGTCCTGCTGAGAGGCGACAACAGAAGCAGGGACGATAAAACCGCCGGAGATACCAAGGGGAAAAATGCGGAGAAACCGGAGGTGGTGAGCTTGAACGTTGATTCGCTGATCGCAACGCTCACTTCCGTGGAGCAGAGCGATATCATAAGGCTGGCAAGGAATTTCAATGAATCGAGGAAAGGGGAGAACCAGTTTCGCGCTCAGGTGATGCGTGACGAGAACAAGACCATTCGCCGCCATGAGATAGAGCTCATTAAGAAATTCACACTCTCTGTGGCCTGCCTGATATTCTTCTTTATCGGAGCACCATTAGGGGCAATCATCAGGAAAGGAGGTCTCGGCACACCTCTGGTTATTTCTGTGCTTCTCTTCCTTGTGTATTACATCATCGACAATACGGGATATAAGATGGCACGTGACGGGCATATCAATGTGTGGATAGGGATGTGGCTCTCCACGGCGATTCTGCTTCCGTTGGGAATATATGTAACCATAAAGGCGATGAACGACTCCTCAGTGTTCAACAAAGATCTTTATGTGCATCTGCTCAAGAAGATCTTCGGGATAAAGGAGACACGGAATATCCCGATGAAGGAGGTTATCATCAACGATGTTTCGTTGCCGAAGGCCAGGGGCATGATTGCCGTGCTTTCTGCAGAAGCCACCGTCTGGTTGCGCCGACACAAACGGCCGATGGGATATCTCTCTTACTGGAACAATGGCTTTCCGTTGCGCGACATAATGCGCATTGGGGAGGAGGCTGACAGGGTGGTGGAATATCTTCACGACTGCAGGGATATAAAGGTGGTGGATAAGCTTAATTCATATCCAATAGTGAAGAGATTGTGGATTTATCGGCCGGTGTCGCGCAAGTGGTTGAAGAAAACGCTCTGCTGGTTCCTTCCGGCCGGCATTCCGATTTATCTTATGAGCGTGGTGTATTTCCGTAGGCTTCGTGATGACATGAAGGTTATAATAAAGACCTCGGATGCCGAAATGACTTTGCTGAGGAAATGAGGCTGGTCCGGGAAGGGCTTTGCTGAAGATACTACACAAAAAGCGACCACTCTCACGAGCGGTCGCTTTTTTGTTAGCATCATTTCTCAGCTAACTCAAAACTTAATGAACAAAAATCTATCTTCTTTCTTTTCACCTATAAAACCATAATAGGTTATAAAAAGTTCTGAAAAAACTTATATTTAACAATAGTTAAAAGCCAATATCAATGTAATGTTAATAAAACCAATTAAATAAGTAAGATAATTAACATTATCTCCCGGAATGAAAAAAATCCAAAAATTACTTCAACGTATGTTTTTTGATTTTCAACATTCAGTTATCGCTGATTTTTTGTAATTTTGCGTTATGAGAACAGAAAAGGAACTTGAGGGAGTAACCCTGTTAGGGAATCAGGGCACAATATATAGCTCCGATTATACTCCGGAAGTGTTGGAAGTTTTTGAAAACAAGCATCCGGAGAATGAATACGTTGTTACGTTCAATTGTCCGGAATTCACCACGCTATGTCCCAAGACAGGCCAGCCTGATTTCGGTCATCTCTTCATAAGCTATATTCCCAGGGAGAAAATGGTGGAGAGCAAGAGCTTGAAGCTCTATCTTTTCAGTTTCCGAAATCACGGTGACTTTCATGAGGATTGTGTGAATATCATAATGAAAGATCTGGTGAAGCTTATGAATCCACGTTATCTTGAAGTGAAAGGAATTTTCATGCCACGTGGCGGTATCAGCATCTATCCGTTTGCCAATTATGGCGACGGGGAGCATCAGGCTCTTGTAAAGTCGCGGCGTGAGGCCATTCTCTCAGAGCTGACCTCAAGAGTATAGTGTAACAGGTCAGCATCATAGATTTTCAGTTAAGAGTGATAGCAATGAAAAAAGATTCAGTAATAGTCCTCTCGGGAGGGATGGATTCTGTCACCCTCCTGCATCAGGAGAAGGAAAGGATCGCTGTTGCCGTGTCGTTTGATTACGGATCAAACCACAATGCACGCGAAATTGAATGTGCGCGAAAGCAATGTGAGATACTCGGGATTGAGCATATTGTCATTCCGCTTGAATTTATGGGTCGTTATTTCCGCAGTTCACTCCTTTCGGGAGCAGATGAAATACCCGAAGGACATTATGCCGATGATAATATGAAATCGACCGTGGTCCCTTTCCGCAACGGGATCATGCTCTCTGTGGCCTGCGGACTTGCCGAATCGCGCGATCTTCAGCACGTGATGATTGCCAATCACGGAGGCGACCACGCCATTTATCCTGATTGCCGTTCCGGTTTCATTGATGCAATGAGCCTTGCAATGAAAGAGGGGACATATATAGATGTTGACATCATTGCCCCCTTCACCCATATCACCAAGGGAGAAATCGCACGGATAGGGAAACAGCTGGGAGTGGATTATTCACTCACCTATTCCTGCTATAAAGGAGGTGAACGGCATTGCGGTGTATGTGGAACCTGTGTGGAGCGTAAGGAAGCTCTGGCGGAAGCCGGAATAGCTGACCCCACAGCCTATGAGAAATAAGGGATAATCAAAAGAGGATAAGGAGGAAAAATGTATTACGTAAAGAAAAGACTTGAAATCAGTGCCGCCCATCGGCTCGAACTGAGCTATGAAAGCAAGTGCACACAGCTTCACGGCCATAACTGGGTGATAACGGTTGAGTGTCGTGCAAAAGAGCTTAATGCTGACGGGATGGTGGCGGATTTCACCGACATCAAGCGTCAGATTATGGATCTGCTCGACCATAAGGTGATAAATGAGGTGTTGCCGTTCAATCCAACGGCCGAGAACATTGCGCGATGGATAGTAGATAATGTAGAGAACGGCTGGCGATGCGAAGTGCAGGAGAGCGAGGGGAATGTTGCAATCTATGAGAAGGACTGACAATGAAAAAAATTTGTGAGATATTCTATTCCCTTCAGGGGGAAGGTCATCATTCCGGTTATCCAAGTGTTTTCATCAGATTTTCGGGCTGTAACCTTGCCTGTTCCTTTTGCGACACGCATCACGAGGATGGGGTTTTTATGGAGGATGACGCCATCATCCGTGCTGTTAACCTCTATTCTGCAGATTGGATTGTGCTGACGGGAGGAGAGCCTACCTTATGGATAGATGATGATTTTGTAAGCCTACTCAAGCGGGCTACCGGAAAAAAAGTAGCTATAGAAACCAATGGAACGCGCCCTGTGCCGGAATCGGTTGACTGGGTCACTGTGTCGCCCAAGTGTGATATGGAGGGAGCGGGCAGAGCCTTGGTGGCCGCATCGCGTGTAGATGAGCTGAAGGTGGTTGATTTGGGACAGGATCTGGAACGCTATTTCACGCTTCCGTGTGTGGGCGAAAAGACTTTGATGTATCTTCAGCCCTGTTATGTGGAAGATGAAGAGGAGTTTCGTCGCAATCGCCTGCGCACGGTGAAACGCGTGCTCGCTGATCCGAGATGGACACTCTCGGTGCAGCTTCACCGATATCTTCAGATTCCATGAGAATTGGGTAGGCGGGGTAGGCGGGATAGGCGATATAGGCGTTTTAGGCGGGATAGGCGTTTTAGGCGGTATAGGCAATATAGGCATTGATAGGCGTCATGGATTTATGAATTCATCCATGGTAGAGGTATGGAGGTTGCCAAAGTTCTCGGCATTATAAACCATTACGTGGCTCCCAACAGTTGAAATGAAAAGGCGGTTATAAAGATCGTGAAGAGGAATCACCGATTGGAAAGAAACACTTTCCAGAAAGGTGGAGGTGAAACGATTGCTCATCCATATCCCCATTTCCGGACTGAACATATCTGCCTTGGAAGTTTCAAACGGATTAGCGGCCGTAAAGAAAATCATACCTTTATTTCCGGTGCATTTTTCAAACACTGAGCCGGAATAGCAGGCTTCGGTGAAAAATGCTAATTTGCGGTAGCGTCTCTCTTCTGCCATTTCGCAGAGTGTCGATGCAAGGTCTCCTGTTCTTAAATATTGGTATTCATTCCAGACTAAAGAGTTTGGCATGCCATGCCCGCTCCAGAAAATAAAGATATTTGTGTTCTCATCACCTTCAATCACCTTAGGGGTTGCCGATGTCATTTTACCTTTCAGTATATTTATGAAATCATTGGGAGAGATGTCGGAAAGTTTGTAATCAATCCTTACATCCTTATATACATTCTCACCCATTGGCTTCACTCTGATTTCACCGGGGGTAGGATTAAGAGGATTGTTGGCAATGTCATCTTCGGCGATCAAGATTATATCTTCATCGCTATAGCCATGCTCTTTAAGCAGTTGATAGATAGAGAGCACGTCTGCCTGATGCCTATAGTTTTTCCATTCAGAAGAAGCTGCAACCAACAAAGCCTTATTCTCTTTCAGAGGGCCATATTGGATGTTAGATCCATCACTGAATTCTTGTTGTTGCGAAGCTTTCCAGTTCCATCCTGCCAGCGTTGCATCAGTGCGGTTGCCTCCATCGGCAGTGTTATAATCCAAGATTATGTAATGTCCATCATAAACCTTATAGTTGTAATATACCGATGCCAAGACATTGGTATAGACTTTTGAATCGAAATCAAGCCACCCTGACGCACCCCTTACGTAAGGACTTTTGCCTGCAGAGAGTGCATCGACCACATTACGCATATCCTCACCCATCCAGCTGCCCATATTGAAGTCGCGTCCATCAACAATAGATCGAAGGGCTCCGGTAAGGGAAACATCATCGTGCAGGTGCTGATACCAGGCACTATAAGCCAAAAGCATTCCCGCGTCGTATAATTGCGCCGCGCCAACAGTCGGCTCCACTCCAAAATAGGTTCGAAACGATATGTCAAACCCTGTTTCAGGGTCAGCCCCAAAGCACACACCCTCAATACCTTCGGAGTAAGATCCCAATCTTTCTACAACATCCGAACCATATCCTATATCGGAAAAAAGGAGTTTGGAGTTGCAATCTGTTCTATTGTATTTCTCAACAATTGTCCTTATTTCATCTATTACAGATGGCACGCAGATAATATAATCTGCACCAGAGTCGAAAGCGTTGCTGACTGCCTCTTCAAATTCACCATTGAAAATACCCTTATTGGTCAATCCGAGTTCCAACGCCTGAAATCCAAACCAATCCACAAATGTCTTGCCATACTTATTTGTATCATCTGCAATGAGCGCCACACTCTTCCCCCCATAATTCACCACCTTGCTGAGAAGCACCTCACACTGGGTGATATCAGTTTCTGTCATTGCCCAAAGCAGGCCGGATGAAGCAAATGCACGAACAAGTTCTTCGGTTGTGGCTGTTGTCATAAATGTTTTCTCACCCCTGACCAATCTCAAAGCTAATTTCTCGGCATTCTCAGAATAAAGTCCTCCAATAACGGCATAAATATCATCACGATTTGCCAAAGCGTTGCCAAGTTCGTCAAGATTTTCATTCTCTTCATCATAAAACTCATAGCTGAATTTTACGTAGGCAGGACAATGACCGAAAGCAACCTGCATATTATGATCGAGCAGAGTGAAAATCCTTTTCCAATTAGCTTGCATCCCATCGCGGGAGGGGAGAACAACGGCAATCTTCTTTTCAATACACTCGCGATTATCCATTGTTTCCACAAGGGAGTCTTCACTGCAGGAAGAGAAGATAGAAGTTATTATAAGCCCAATAAAAAGCAGGTATAAATTATTTTTTCTCATTGATTTTTTCCATTTCAATTTTTGCGGCTTTTTCACGTTCGCGTTCCACAGCCTCTCTGCACCTATCCTCAAAATAGGGAGATAGAATCCAATCTGCATAACCACTCTCCAGGCCATAAGTGCCTGAAGCAGGAAGTTCGCCTGATGTAAGCCATTCCGTGAGATAGTACTCTGCCACCAAGTCAATCCTTTTCACAGCCGAGCCTGTTATATTCCGTGACAGCCCCCATTGGTTCACATCCATTCCTGCCGTAAGGGGCGAATTGGGGTTTTCCCGTGTGTAACGAAACACACCGCTGTTGGAGCCTCCTGCTACAGGAAAAATGAAGTCATATTCCTCTGACCATTGTGCCATTCTTCTGTATGCCTCGGAAGCCGAAATAAAACCGGTCCAGTCGTCGGCAAGATATTCCACAGTTACGTTTCCGTGAGGATTGGCACTAAGAAAACCGTCTTTAAATCCTTCTTCAGCTGTTGTTATGACGTGTTCTCCATCGTATGCTAACATGACCAAAGCATTTCCCGTTCCCATCGAGGCTGCCGTCACTCCTGCCAGTCGAGAAGAGCCATACATAGAGATGGAGAACGTAGTGATTGGCAGTTTGTGACTGTTTTCACTTTCGAACATCAATATCCGTTTGTTAGGAGTCAGGCTCCTTTCCGAGAGCTTTTTTGCCACTAAATCCTCATAGTCACTTGCCGCCACCACACAAAGAGCAGGAACGTTGCTTTCAGGGAGTGAAAGCCAGTCGTTCAAAAGTCGCTCCGCCTCTTCAATCGACCCGGGAGAATATTGATAAATGTCTGTGAGGGAATAGTATGTTTTCTTAAAGCGTTGCACACCCTCCAGGATGCAGTCGTTATATCCTTGGTCGCCCAGACCACCCACAGAATAGATCACAATGATCTGTGGACGCGGAGATGCGTCGAGATCAGATTCATCACCCGAACATCCCGAGGCCATGAGAATTAACAAGGTTGAGAATATGAGTGAAATGCTCTTACAGATCTTCATCTCCGGCAAACTCAATAGTATATTTTGAAAGTTCATATTCCATGTTCGCACCGAAATAGCGGATTGAACTGTTGCGGTGAGTGGGAAATTTAACGCGATCGTTATAATCGAAGCTATAGGAGCCACGATTGAAACGATACATACCATAGCCGTCGGTTTGGCCGTTACCGAGATCGACAAACCAAGTGGTGCATTTATACACGTTTCGGGCTTTTGCCCACCACCAATGTTTCTTTGTATAGTTGTCGCCCTCCTGATAGTATTGTTCTTTCGCATTTCCATCCTGGGCATCAATCACACGCTGGAAAATGTCGCGCACATAACCATAGCCCCGGTCCTTGATAGCTTGGTATTCTGCTCGGAATAAATTATTATCGTAATACCAGAATGCCGCTAAAGCGTCCCAGGCATCGGCCGGCGCACATTTGGCATATTTGGTGAATCCTTTATAATGATCGGAATACCAATTCGTTTCCCAGCCAAAATCCACTGTCATCAATATGCCTAAATTTCCTCCTTCGCAGGCCCGGACACACAGCCAGTAGGCTCGATTCATCTTACCATTGTAATATTCCATGCTCGAAACTATATCTCCGGGATAGAAAGGTGATGATGCATTGTCGGGCCAAGCCTCCTTGGTAAGGATATTGATACGTTTGATTTCAGGAAGAAGTTTCATATTTACATCTATCCGTGCAATCATGCCGGCTCCGACATCTTCTCTGTAGGATGCTGTGCCATATTCTCCCAAATCATATTTCATATTTGATTCATCACCGCTAAGGTTCTTACGTTCCGGATCTGGAACAAAATGGCGGTAGAAGTATTCTCTGGCCTCCTGCTTATTGTCAAGACTCAGGGATATGACGTCAGGGAAAACAGGATCGGATGCTTCTCCATAGACACATATTTTAGTCTGGCTTCCATTCTCATCTTCCTCAATGAAGAAGGCTCGTTCCGCTATTATCTCCGCCCATTCCTGTTCGGGTGTCAAGTCGATGGTTTCGCAAGGTTCCTCCTGCTCCTCCTTTACTTCAGCAGAATCGTCTTTACAACCGGCAAAAAGGAGTGAAAAGGCAAAAAAAGTATAGATATATTTTCTTAGGTTCATCACAGAATCCATTTATTTTATTTGAATAAAAAAATTATTTATATTGGAAATAGGGGGTTCGGAATAGTTTGATTGGGAAGCGATGATTTAAACCTGAAATCACGTTTGTTGACCATGTATAGTTTGGAGTCAATACTAAAGCCTCGCCAGTCTGTTGGGCGGTGTTTCCCTGAAAAGCAATGTATGCGTTCCCTGAATCTTGAGTTCCTGAGCTACCGGTTTTATAATATCCGACAAATTGCGCATCGAAGCCGGATGCCTGACCCTTGAAGAGCATTTTACAATTGTTGCCAATATATTTCATGAGAGCTTCCTTATCGGAAGTATGTGGAATATACCAACATGTAGCCTTTCCCGTATCTGATTCTATGTCTGGTCCGAATATTCCGGATTGTGTTTTCAGAAATAGTGATTGGTTTCCGAAAATTGAGGCATAAAGAATGCCGTTGACAATGATTTCCCTTTGCTTGAACCGACGGTTTTCAGTCGTTCCAAAATAAAGTTCCTCCTTTATATTCTCCCGAGTCCAATAACCACTTCCTATTTTAACCACCCCATATTTCCGGTCTGATCCGTTGAGCTGCATCCAATGCTCCTTGACCGAGCTTTTGCTCACCTGTTTGCAACCCACCCCCATATCGGAAGTGTAAAGGTTGCCATGCACATAATATAGTTTAGTCACCTTATCAAAGTAACCATAGCCATCCACGGGATTGACATATACCGATCCTCCGGAAAAAGAGAGTTGAGCTGGCCGATTCCCCTCGCCATCTCCGGGAAAGATGCCTTGCAATATATTTGTCCTGCCATTTCTGATGGGGTAGTAAACGGTGATTCGGCGGTCGCTCCTTATCTGTGGCACATATTCCTGACATATCTCCAGCACAGGCACATTATTGTTATAGACAACCTTCACCAATGTTGAAGAATTTAGATTATCAAATTTGTATTGCGACGAGCTGAGATCGAATATGTAGTTATCGGTTCCAAGTTGGACATCGGTAAAAGAATTGTTGCTTTGCTGCGAGAGCTCTACCACCATAGACTGCACACGGTTGGAAACCTCTGCATCCTTGAAGAGATTCCAGACAGGAAGGAAAATGAAATCTACCACATCAAGATTTTTACGGCATTCCGGTGAATAGTTGATAGACTTTACCCAATCCTGAAAAAGATTTTCCGGGAGTTCATCACCCTTCTCCATTTTTCCAATCTTCTCAAGGAACTGCTTCTTGACATTCGCCTCTCCCCCTGCAATCGTGATGGAGTAATGATTAGAGGGATAGCTGTTAACTACGCTGTCGTATGAGCTTTTTTCGCTATGTATCTTGAATCCGAAGATGCTTGAACAAACATTCTCGGAAGTCTCTTTTAGCGAAGCCACCTGATGACGATTGAAAGTGACGGCATAATCAATTGCACCGCCCACAGAAGACTCTACTACGACATGAGTTCCGAATGAGCTGAGCATCGCTGAGATTGCCTTGTCGCGCTCCGCCCCCGAGCTTTCAAGTATTGTTTTGTAAACGGTCATAAAAGCTGAGGTGAATGGAAGTTTTTCGGTCGGCGCTGATGAGACAATAAATTCGATCGCTCCTCTGTCGATGCTACGTGATGCCACGATGCGGTTAAGACGTGCGTAGGCAAGATAACTTTCGTTTAAATCGGAATTGCAAACACGTTCAAAACGTTCCACAGTCTTTTTCAAACCCAGAAAAGAGAATTTGGAATCCATCTTTTTGGTGAGCTTTGTTGAAAGCTCATGCATAGAGTAAGCTGAGATAATGTCAAATTCCTCGGAAGATCTCACCACCTCCTGAACGCTCTGAAAAGTTTCATCGCTATCATAGCCATTTAATTTGGCAAGATCAATTATCTTCCCTTTAACACTTTTAATGCTTTGGTATTCATCGAAGGCATTGAAACCCCAGCCTACTCTGAAATCGGAAAGAGGGGATGAATCGTCGTTATCATCGTAATCACCCAATCCTTTTTGGGTTATCTCGATATGTGTCCTCTTTTCCGGGGTGTTCAGTGATTCAAATGTTATTAATCCGGTGCGCGAGTTTACCTCTATATTGTCAGCAATATAGATATCAACAATACCGTCAACGGGAACAGTGTCGGCACAGACTGTGATCCAATCGGAAGAGGAGGTTATCTTCACGCCCGATTCGGATGTCGAGATATTCAGAGTGTAGTAACGCCCATAACTTTCAATCGACGGCACTTCGCATGATAGGGGAAGGGGCCCGAGGTCGTCGCTAAGATTCGGCTCTTCAACGGAACAGGATACTAAAAGCATCCCTAACATAATAATCAGGGTGTGAAAAAATCTGTTATTCATATCCTATCTCAGTGGGGTTGAAAATATAAGTATAATCCGGATTACGCACCATCCGGTTGCCAAAATTCTGGGCTGAACCGGGAGACCCGTAATTAAGGCATTCCTCGGCTGCCACGGTTGTAAAACCCCAGCCCGGAAGGTTGTCATAACGTGTGTTGTCTTCCAGATAGAAATGGCCTAAATATTTTTTTATCTTGACCATCTTCCCGCCTAATGAGCCGTCAGTCTTGATTCCTCCCGGTCGTTCGCACCCTAAAATTAAATGAGAAGGTTGGTAGGAGAGGTTGGCAGATGGCGACAGCGACAATTCACCAAGGTTCATGTAGATCGTATTACCGGTAGGATTCTCCTCATATTCCTCAACATGGAATTTATTGTCATACCATGCCACCTTATATGCTTTTCCTCGATTTATGCATAGACCGTTAAGTAATTTCACGTGACCCTCATATATAGGGTAAGCCACCCATACATCCCCATCCGGTTCAATTTCCGGCACATATTCATGACACAGTGTTGCCACATGACGGTTTGCCGCAATAACCTCCACCACATCCGGATTAGAAAAGGTTTCCTTTGTAGTGCCTATCCGGCATGTCACTGACGCCGGATTTATTTCAAAAGAGGTGCTAAGGAAGTTGACATTATCAAGCGATTCGATAATCTCCTCACAGTTGCCTGTAACTCTTGCCTGGATTCTCTCAGCCAAGTCTTCATCAGGGATAAATTCCCAAATTGGAGTGATATCCATGTCGATTAATTCCACGTTTGAATTGGCGAGGTCATTGTCATCGTGATACACCGAATTCATCCAGCGGTTAATCATCCCCTCAGTCATTCCATCATTCTTGAAGGTGCGGAGTTTAAGTGCTCCCTCCATTGTGGTCAGGTCTCCGCCTAAAATCTGAAGGTTGCATCTGCTGTTTTCCAAAATCTGGTAATGTCCTTGCTGATGCTCTTTATTGGCGGCCATCTGAAACATGGTTGCAATCATCTCCTCAGATAATAATTGGGTATTCTCCTGATAATTGAATTTCAAGAGATCCACCTGTACATCCAAAGAGAGACGTGCTCCAAGTTTGCTGTATGTCACGACATGTGTGCCATACCTGTAGATGAAATCGTCTATATCCTGTTCGGTCTTTATCTTCGCCAATGCCGAACGGAAGCTGCTTGTAAGTATCGATTCATTACCGGCGATAGCGGCTTCTTCCACAATATTGAGATATCCCAAACTATATTCAGCCCGGTCAAGAGAGATTTTGTTGGTCAGTATGTAGGATTCCCTTTCTCCGTATTCAAAAAGGGAGCACATATATGAAGCGGTTCCACTGAACAGCACTATTGAGCCCGAGGCGGATGCTCTGATATTGGAGTTGTGTATGTAGTCCACGACTGAAGTATAGGTGCTTCCATTGATGGATGTATGACTCAAAGGGTTATACCTCATAAGCTCGGTGCCTTTCTCCTTTTCGATACGGTCGATGACTGCACGATTCAGAATCTGACACCTGAAGTCGCGAAGATTGCAGAAATATCCCTCCAAGGCGTTATACGAGTAGCCTATACCGTGATGACGATAGAATTGTCTGCTTGCTTCACCCGGTGCCTGAGTTAAGTAAATTGTAGTGTCAGCGCCGTTCTTATATATGACTTTTATTTCCGCCTTACGTGATGTCCCCTCATCGTTCTGTTCTGCATATAGCTTCCCACGGGATATGTCTGTGAGAAAGCCTTCTTCAGGAACGATGATTTCGGCTATCTCAAGAGTGTCGAGTGGGAGGGTTAAATAGCCCTCTTCTCCCGAGATAGTCAGGGATGGATGCGTGGAAGCATCCATTCCCTGTGCGTCAGGTTCAATGTCAGACAGATCCTTGCAGGAAGTCATGCCGAGCATAACTATTGCGGAAGCTATCAATTCTTTTCTCATTTGTATAGCTTGAAACAAAGAGATTATTCTATTTTAAATTCTCTGACAAATGCTGATTTCGGATATAGTTTGGCGCAATAATCATAGATAGCTTTTTGGCAATCGTAGTCATCAAAGAGCATCCAGATGGGAGTGACTTCTATCCCGATAAGATCACAGTTCTTTCCTATTATTCCGGATGAATCATCCTTAAGCGTATTGATCCAGGTTTGGAGTGAGTTGCGAAGTGCGGGGCCATCTTGAGCCGTTGTAAAAGCTGTGCTGAGTGCCGCGGATTTCTCAAGGCTACCTCCCTTGATATCCACGCGGTAGCGTGTGTTCTTTAGTATGGTGATAGCTTCATTGACATAATCAACAGATATATTGGCATCCAATTTAAAGAGACCGATTGAGATTTTGGTGGTAACTTTGGCGGAGTCAACAGACAGATGTTCCTTCATCCAGATTGTGTCAAGTGCCATCTCCATTACCACCGAGCCTCCAAGCGTTGAGTTGACTACAACGCCGGTTCCATAACCTTGTATAATGCTTGCCACGGCATTATTGATCTGTGCCTGTTTTTTTGATTCTATGGCTTTCTTCAGTTTCCTTGTTTTGGAAAGGAAGCCTGGTGCATAGATCCCTGCGCGAAGATCTTGTGGGTCGCGGTCATCTTCGTCAGAGTAGTCTTCATAAAGTGCCATAGCATCAGAATAGGCGATGGAGGCATCCATTACCGGATACTCCGCCGCATATCCCATAATCAGCTTATTTGAATTGAAATCCTCCTTGCCGCTATACGCACCGCTGAGTCCGAACGAGAACATTCCGTATGATACGTTGATGCTGAGCTTTACCGACAATTCGTCAGTTTTATTTAGGAGAGTGTCCATCTGTGCAGCTTGATAATCGATGTTGGTGCGCGGAGTGTTCATTATGAGACTTCTATATAATGACGGATTCGAGTCCATGAGTTTTTCGAGCACACCTGTGTTAAACACACAGTTAACACCATATTTGGGTGATGTCTTGGGATTATTCTCCTGTTCAAGGGCGTTATACCCATATCCGAGCTGGCGTGTGATCAATGTCTGCGTATCGGTGGCATTTTCACCCACCATTCCTTGTAGCTCACCCGACTGGGTAAGGATTACATCATAGGTTTCATTGCCAGCGGAAAGAGTCAGGGTAGTATTTCTTTGCGCACCTCCGAAATTTGTGTCGAGTCCTATGCGTATTGTTCCATCTCCTTTCCCAGATTGGGAGATTATCATGGCCCATTCGCAATCATCCGGCAAAGTTGCTGTCCAATTCCCCGTTGTTTTTACCGGAACAGATATTAATTCTGTATCTGCGTATGCCATTACTGATGCGTCTATGATTTCAGTTACAGCAGGTTTGTCGTTAGGTTCGTTGTCGGAACAAGAAACAAGCACGTTGGTGCTTAATAACAGTGCAATCGTTCCAAGAATAGATAGGAGTCTTTTTTTCATGTTTATGTTTTTTTGAATGTTTAATTTTCGACTGCAAAGATTATTAAAAGAAATTAAATTACCCCCCCAATGTTAATTTTTGTTAAAAACAAAGGAGCCTTTTAATGCTCCTTTGTTATCTTGTGAAGTTGTTTAAACAACTTCTGTCGGTAAATCAAAAATATGTAAAAAGTATGTTTTAGATCTCTTTAGGAGTTTGAGTCTTAGCTCTACCTCTTTTGGGGTTTGGAGCCTCAATTTTAGGCTCTTCAATTCCGGCAAGGGCACCGTCGATCATGATGCGTCCGCAGTATTCGCATACGATTACTTTCTTGTGCATCTTGATTTCAAGCTGACGCTGAGGGGGAATGCGGTTGAAGCATCCTCCGCAGGCGTTACGCTGAACAGTGACAATGCCAAGGCCATTACGTGCATTCTTGCGGATACGCTTGAAGGCGGCGAGAGTGTAGTCGTCAATCAGAGGCTCGAGTGCCTTTGCCTGCTGACGAATAGCCTCCTCCTCCTGACGGGTCTCATTTACAATCTCATCGAGTTCTTTCTTCTTCTGCTCGAGAATATGTTCGTTGTCGGAAAGCTCCTCCTTGTCGCGTTCTATCTCCTGAAGCTTGACCTCCTGTTTAGCTTTTGCTTCGCGTATATGTTTCTCGGCCAGCTCTATTTCAAGAGTCTCAAATTCCTTCTCTTTTTCAAGGAAGGCAAACTCACGGTTATTGCGCACGTTGTTGATCTGCTCCTCGTATTTGGCAATCTTCTGACGACGATCCTCAATCTCACCGGTCTTTACATTGACAAGAGCCTTGAGATCTTCAATCTCATCTTTATGTTTCTGAATACGGGTCTGGAAACGCACAATCTCATCTTCGCGGTCCTTAACCTCGTTAGGAAGCTCACCACGCAGAATCTTGATATGGTCGATTTTGGAGAGTAAAGTCTGGAGTTCGTAGAGGGCTTTGAGTCGCTCTTCCACGCTGCGTTCTTTCTCTTGCTTCTTTTCTGCCATAGTTATATAAGATAATATATTTGATTTCAAATTACCCCAATCGGACTTGATTCCTTTTCAGAGAAATAGACCACTGCATCAGGAAAGGAATCACGGATTATCCTTGAAAATATTTTGCGTGAGCACATCTCGCTTTCGTAATGGCCAATGTCGGCGATCAAAATGTCATCACCGAAAGATGCGAAATCGTGATATTTCACATCGCCTGTAACGATTGCATCAGCACCCTCTTCAATTGCTTTCCTGATGAGATAAGCACCGGACCCTCCACACACGGCCGGACGTTTTATGACCAGCATTGGACTGTGGGTGGAATAACGCAAGGCCTTGACGTTGAATTTTTCCTTAAGCTTCCTGAGAAATTCAAGTTTCGGAGTTGGATCCAGATTTCCGATCACTCCTATGCCTGCGGCTTCATCTCCGGGCTTAGGGTCGAGCACTGTCATATCCTTCATTCCAAGGATATGTCCGATTTCGAAGCTAACCCCTTCTCTTGTTGCGTCAAGGTTTGTGTGAGCAGAGTAGATGGCAACTTCATTGCGAATTGCATCAATCACAATCCTCTGGGTTGCATCCTTGCCTGTCACATTCTTGAGGCCGCGGAATATGAGCGGGTGATGGGAGACGATGAGGTTACAGCTCCTGTCAATGGCCTCCCGGAGAATCTCTTCAGTCACGTCAAGACATAGAAGAACCCCTGATACTTCCATATCGGGGTCTCCCACTTGCAGCCCGGCATTATCATAGTCTTCCTGCAATGCCTTGGGGGCATAGTTTTCTATTATTTTTGCTATATCCCTGACTTTGGCCATTATTTCTTTTCGATAGGTCTTAAATCGAGATAAAGCTCGTCAAGCTGTTCCTGAGCTATCGGAGATGGCGACTCGTTCATCGTGTCACGACCGGAATTATTCTTCGGGAAGGCTATCACATCCCGGATGGTGTCAAGCCCTGCCAATATTGAAACGAAACGGTCGAAGCCGAGTGCAAGGCCACCGTGAGGAGGAGCGCCATACTTGAAAGCGTTCATCAGGAAGCCAAACTGCTCGTGAGCGCGCTCAGGGGTGAAGCCGAGAAGCTTGAACATCTTATCCTGAAGTTCGGAATTATGGATACGGATTGAGCCTCCGCCTAATTCAGTTCCATTGACAACTATATCGTAAGCAGTGGCGCGAACTTTGCCGGGATCGGTATCAAGCATCGGTATATCGTCGGGATTTGGTGCGGTGAAGGGGTGATGCATCGCATAGAAACGTTGCGTTTCGTCGTCCCATTCAAAGAGCGGGAAATCTATGACCCAAAGGGGGGCAAACGTATTCTTGTCGCGAAGGCCAAGACGGTTACCCATCTCAAGACGTAGCTCACAAAGCTGTTTACGGACCTTCATTGCATCGCCTGTCATAACGAGAAGCAGGTCGCCCGGTTTGGCACCGGCTTTCTCGCCCCATTTCTGAAGCTGTTCCGGAGTGTAGAACTTACCCACGCTGCTCTTGATTGAGCCGTCGGGTTCAAATTTAACCCATATAAGTCCTTTGGCTCCCACCTGCGGACGCTTCACAAATTCTGTGAGTTCATCAATCTGCTTTCGGCTCCATGACGCGCACCCTTCAGCAAGGATTCCTACAGCCAATTCAGCATCATCGATCACTCCAAATCCAAAACCTTTGGCCACATCGTTGAGCTCAACAAACTGCATTCCGAAACGGATATCCGGTTTGTCGGAACCATATAGGCGCATGGCATCAGCCCAAGTGATGCGGGGGAAAGGTTCTGTGAAATCTATATGTTTGACATATTTGAAAATATGCTTCACCAGACCTTCGAATGTAGAGATCACATCCTCTTGTTCCACAAAGCTCATCTCGCAGTCAATCTGGGTGAACTCGGGCTGACGGTCGGCACGAAGATCCTCATCGCGGAAACATTTCGCAATCTGGAAATAACGGTCATAACCGCTCACCATAAGGAGTTGCTTGAAGATCTGCGGGCTCTGAGGAAGGGCATAAAATTCTCCCGGATTCATGCGGGAGGGAACCACGAAGTCGCGAGCCCCTTCGGGTGTGGATTTCACCAATATCGGAGTCTCGATTTCGAGGAAGCCCTCAGAATCGAGGTAACGACGAATTTCAAACGCCATCTTGTGACGAAGCTCAAGGTTCTTGCGCACGCAGGGCCGGCGGAGGTCGAGATAACGGAATTTCATTCTCAAGTCGTCGCCTCCGTCAGTGTTATCCTCAATTGTGAAAGGGGGAATCTCGCTTGTGTTCAGCACCTCGAGAGAGTCTGCAATCACCTCAATGTCACCGGTAGGTATATTAGGATTTTTTGAACTTCTCTCGGCTACAGTGCCGGAGATCCTGACCACATATTCACGTCCGAGAGTGTTGGCCTTATCAGTCAGGTCACGATCGATTTCATTATTGAAAACAGCTTGAGTTATGCCGTAACGGTCACGGATATCGACAAATGTCATACCCCCCATTTTGCGGGTTTTCTGGACCCAGCCGGCGAGGGTGACTTTCTGACCGGCATCCGAAATGCGCAATTCGCCGCAAGTTTTGTCTCTATACATTTCTATGTTAGATAATTACCTTGATATTTGTAGCAAAAACCGCAGGCATAAGGTTGCGTGAGCAACCTTGTGTCTGTGGATTAACGTGCAAATATAATAAAATTTAGGCGAGTTGTCAAGAGCAATTCCTATTTTCGTGCTATTCTTCGGGCATTTCTGCATAATGAAGCACCGTAGGACTCTGTACATCCACTCCATATTCATTGGCGAAACGAAGTATAGCCCTTGCAAGTTTCGGTTTGAGTTCATCGGGGCAGTAGCGGAAATAAGCTTCTGCGGCCCTTACGTGTGCCGCATCGGGCATTGGATACTCGCGTCGTTCGGGAAGTCCGTAAACGCTATCGGGAAGTTCCCTTCTTTCTTCTGTGTCTAATACCTGTCTCTTATAAACATATCCGAGCCCACGAGACTCCTGAGCAGAGCGGTATGCGG
>CAMWIH010000020.1 GCA_947174305.1 uncultured Porphyromonadaceae bacterium
AAAATTACAATATTTTTATAATATATTCAAAAATATCTTTACTTTTTTTACCATTTTTCGTTATATTTGTAAAGAGAAGTGGTTTTATTCCCTATTAATTTCAATTTTTGGAAAGAAAAACCACTGTCGCCGAAAATTATTCTCTTCCATTTTATAACCCAATATTATAACCTTTAATCTATATCGTTATGGATAAAAAAAGAATAATTCCCCCTTCAGAGCTCATTATCAACGAGGATGGCTCGGCATTCCATATTCATCTGACTCCCGACCAGTTGCGTGATAAAATTATTTTCGTCGGAGATCCAGGTCGCGTGGATATGGTGGCATCCTATTTTGATACCATAGACTATAACGTATCGGCCAGAGAGTTCCATGCTATCGGAGGAACGTATAAAGGGAAACCATTGATGGTTATTTCTCACGGCATCGGCTCAGATAATATAGAGATTGTTGTCACTGAGCTTGATGCTCTCGCCAACATTGATTTCAAGACACGCACCGTGAAACCGGAGCACCGCACTCTTGAGATTGTGAGAGTTGGAACGTCAGGATCTTTGCAGGACGACCTCCACATAGGCGATTTCGTTATCGCTGAAAAAGGAACGGGCACCGATGGCATACTTAACTTCTATGCTGACCGCAATGAGGTGTGCGACCTTGAATTTGAGAAACAGTTCTGCATTCACACCGACTGGGATCCAACTTGGGCCGCTCCATATACTGTGGATGCTGACCCCGACCTTGTGGAAAGGATAGGACGTGATGACATGACGAGAGGTTTCACAATCTCAGCTGTTGGGTTTTACGCACCCCAAGGCAGAATGGTACGCCTTAAGCTTGCAGATCCGGAACTGAATGAGAAGATTGAGAGTTTCCGTTACCGTGGACGCCCGGTAACTAACTTTGAAATGGAGTCAGGATGCCTGCAAGGTATGGCAAAGATGCTTGGGCATAAGGCTATGACCGTATGCTGCATAATTGCCGAAAGGCGTGCGAACAATGCCAATACCGATTATAAACCGAAAGTGAGGAAATTGATTGAGACGGTACTCGAACGTTTCTAAGGTTTATTGAATATCGCTATATTGCTAATGCGTATCTGTTTCCGGGTAGTCTGATAATGATTCCGTCAAACTCCATTTCCGTAAGAGTGGCAGTAAGCTTTGGAATATGTATTTTAGTTTTCTGATACAACCCGTCAACCGACATTGGATCAGAAGCAAATTTCAGTATCTCGTATATTTCCCGGGCCTCTCCCTGAAGTTCGGGAAATAGATTTCTCTGTTTAGGTTTGACACTCACCCCTCCGGGACTCCATCCCAGAATCTCTATTATATCGGCCGCGGAAGTCACAAGGCTCGCCTTCTGCTTTCTTATCAAAAGATTGCAGCCCTCGCTCATTGGATCCGACACTCGTCCGGGCACAGCCCCTACATCCCTCGAATAGGAGAATGCCATATTGGCGGTGCTCATCGCCCCTCCTTTTATTGGAGATTCAACCACAATAGTCATCTCGCTAAGGCCTGCCACTATGCGGTTTCGTTCCAGAAAACGTTTCTGGAAAGGTGTAGTGCCTGAAGGATATTCCGTTATTATGGATCCTCCGCTTTTAATCATCCTCCTTGCCAAGTCGCGATGGGCGGCCGGATAGATGGTATCAAGGCCGTGGGCAACAACTGCAACGGTGGGGAGTCCATTCGCCAGCGCTCCCTTGTGGGCCAGACTGTCAATTCCGTAGGCTAATCCCGAGACTACAACCAAATCAGGGAAATAACCGGCAAGATCTTTAATGAAGTTTTCACAAAAAGAGACTCCGTAAGAAGTGTTGCGCCGAGTTCCTACAATATTGATGATGTGCTGGGCATCCAGATCAGTTTCACCTAATTGATAGAGCACAACGGGAGCATCAACCGTTTCACGTAGAAGCATGGGATAGTCTTCATCTCCGAGATAATATACCTTTATCCCATGCTTCTCTACAAACTCCATCTCCTTACGTGCCTTAAACAATGCTTCCTCTCGATGGAGCTTTTCAAGCTTGAGGTAAGGCAACCCAAGGATTGCCGACAGGGATGAGGTGTCGCATTCAAAGAAATCACTCAGCGACATTCCAATCTCCTCAATCCTCCGCACAACCTCAGCCGTAACACCGGGAGTGAAGGAGACTCCTATCTTCAATATCATCCGGTCTCGGTCGGTCATCATATATATTTACTGAACACTGCAGCCAGCTCGTCGCCACGAGAAAGCTTGCCATCCTTTAGCACTACAACCGTCACAATCCCTTCAGCACATACTTCCCCATCGCTCCGAATTATGTCCTGATGGAATATGAATCTCGGTCCTTTCCTCTCAAGACGCAGGCAGGAAATGAAACTGTCACCCCCACGAAGCGAAGTCTTATATTCCACCTCAATCTTACGCACAACGGCATCAATCCCGTGATTATGCATCTCTATGAATGAAAGTCCGGCATCTTTGCAGAAACGATGGCGGGTATGCTCCATATAGTGGAGATAGTTGGCATTATTCACAATCTGTTCACAGTCAAGTTCATAATCCCTGACTTCCATATCCATTATGAAACAATAACGGCGGTTTTTATCTTTAATTATCCTCATTACTTTCTCTTTTACTAATCCTTTTCACAGCTTCCGAGAAGTCCTCCTGATCATTGAATGCCTCTACCGGGAGATAAATGAAACCCTCTTTGGGCTTTACCATCGGGAAAATTACATAATCCTTGCCAACGGTATAATTACTGAATGAAGAAAAATGATAATCATAGCATCGCCATTCCTCTTTCTCATCCTCCTCCTCCCCTTTCACCTGAAGATAGAGGAGGAGACTATTTTCTGCAATTTCGATGCGATGATCAAGAATATTGAGAAAATTATCACCCTTCAGCCCATAATTATAATACAACAACAGCAGCAGGGCCGGAGCGATCAGACAGACCAACAATATGGCAAGAATGAAAAGACGATAATCCACGGCGAATCCGAGAATGAGAGCCACGATGAATAGAAAGAAGCCTCCAAGCATCCACGCCTGCCCGTGCCGCTCCATCAGGAGCATTGCGAATCGTCTTCTGTCGGCCCTGAAAACATCGGTGGTAATCACCCTGCCATGTTGGTTGGAAACGCCATCACTCTCTTTCATCACGAGTCTCTATCTCCCTCTCGTAGGTTTTATGATTTTCTTCCATCGCCCTTTGGGCATAACCTGTTCCGGCCTCATTGAAAAGCTTTGAAACATCGATATACATCTTTTTCCCTTTCGAGCTAAAGACATCCCCTCTTTTTTTCACAGCTTCATCACCAAGACTGCAATGGCCGTTAGGCAATACGCCTCTTAATCCGGCATCAACACCCTCAGGCATACACCTTACGGCACGTACCCTCGACACAGGCGGATAACCTATGCCTGTCCACATTATGTATTGATTTTTCACCAAGTCGGCATCCACCTCCTCTCCCGGGGAGAGCGGCCTACAACCCTCGATGGCGATTGTGGCCGTTGACTTGTAACGCGGAATGAAGTCGTCGTCAAGAAGAGATTTCTTTCCACTCATGGTGAAATCCTCTTTTTTCCCATCGTGATAGAATGTGCGGCTAATCTTCTCAGTGAGGAGTTCGGGTGTAATCTCCCTCTTTTGGGCGTATGGGGCAAGAAGGCACTCCGCATTTGCCTCCCTCACGTATCCGTATCCCTCCTTAGGGCGCCCTGAATGACTGTAATTTGTACGCACAAGCATCCCGTCGGGTGAGTCTTTTAAGTCGAAACGAATATAGGAATGATTGTTGGTCTCAAAATATGCACCGTTGCCGTATGCGTCAATCACTCCGAAGTTTGCCTCAACCCCCATAGGACGAGGCAGCGTGTCGAGAAGATGAGCGAAATCATCCACAGTGCGGCAACTGCGTAATGCCTTGGTCATCACGAATCCCTCCTTATCCATCTCCTTTTCAGGCACCTTGTCATCCTTAATATTATATGAAGCTGTGTTCATCACGGCAAATCCGGCTTCATTCATCCCCATCCATGCTTCTTGAAGATCCATATCGCCGGCATTATAAAGGGCTACGTATGAAAAAGCGCCATCCTGAGCCGGAACATACTCCACTTTATTATCTTTAGTGCTCGTGTCGCGATGCTTCCACAGAATTGGCCTACCGTACGGATTCAGGTCAGCTCCTATAATGGCCGAGGTGCAACCTTTACATTCCTTTCCCGGCAACACGAACCACATTAGAAGGGATGCAATCAGTATTATTCTTTTTATTCCAGGCATATCATTACAAATACAGAGGGAAACCACATGTTTCCCTCTGTAAAATTATGAAATATTTCTTTTTCTGCAAAATATAAATGGAATAACCTTAAAGCTTGCTCGAATTAATCAAGCTTATGGATCACGAGACCTGAACGCAACTTCGGTTCAAACCAAGTTGTTTTGGGAGGCATAATGTTACCGGTATCGGCAATGTTCATAAGCTGGTCCATTGTAACGGGATAGAGTGCAAGTGCCATTGCCATCTCGCCACTGTCAACACGACGCTTTAGCTCGCCGAGTCCGCGGATACCACCCACGAAATCAATGCGCTTGTCGCTTCTCAAATCGTGAATGCCAAGTATATCGCGTAGAATAAGGTCGGAAGATACGGTAACGTCAAGAACTCCAATCGGATCTTGATCATTGAATGTTCCCTCTTTTGCTGTGAGCGAATACCAGCGACCGTCAAGATAGAGCGAGAAATTATGGAGACCCTGTGGCTGATAGATCTCTGTCCCCTTATCCTCAACGATGAAATTCTCTTCAAGCTTCTTGAGAAATTCTGCAGGGGTGAGGCCATTGAGATCTTTCACCACGCGGTTATAGTCGATGATACGGAGATGGGATGATGGGAAAGCAACCGCCATGAAATAGTTATACTCTTCGTCCCCCTTATGCTCCGGATTGTTCGCCGCCTTCTCAGCCCCCACGAGCGCGGCGGCTGCTGAACGGTGATGACCGTCGGCTATATACAGGTGAGGAATCTTCTCAAATTCTTCTGTCACCTTGGCGATGGTTTCCGGATTGTCGATCACCCACAAAGTGTGGCCGAAGCCATCGGGCGCAACGAAATCATATTCCGGTTCTTTCGAAGAGACTTCACGGATAATCTTCTCAAGCTCCTCATTGTCGGGGAAGGCGAAGAACACAGGCTCTATGTTGGCGTTGTTGCAACGCACATGTTTCATACGGTCTTCCTCCTTGTCGCGACGGGTAAGCTCATGCTTCTTGATACGGCCTTCCATATAATCGGGCACCCACGCCGCCACTACAAAACCATACTGCGTACGACCATCCATGGTCTGTGCATAAATATAATAGTTCTCTTCTCCATCCTGGACAAGCCAACCTTCATCCTGGAATTTCTTGAAATTCTCAACAGCTTTGTCGTAGCATGCCGGATCGTGCTCATCAAAACCGGGCTCGAAATCAATCTCAGGCTTGATGATATGATAGAGACTCTTGGCGTTGCCTTCAGCTTCCTTACGTGCTTCTTCTGAATTAAGCACATCGTATGGACGTGATGCAACTTCTTCTACAAGATGTTTGGGAGGGCGAACCCCCTTGAACGGCTTTACTTTTGCCATGGTATTATAAATATTAGGTTTAAGGTTTTTTGTTGTTTTCTCGGTTTTAAAAGTTATGAGCAATGACTCACTCTTTCTTCATCTTTCGCGAACATGAGCTGCAGAGGCCATAAATGTTGGTTGAGATAAATGAAGCCTTGAACTGCCTGAACTTCATTTTCTCAAAACATTCATTGAAGCACTCATCACGCACCTCCCTCACCTTTCCGCAATTCAGGCAAATAAGGTGTAGATGACGGTCGTCGGAGAGTTCATAAGCCGCTTGGTTCTCGTTAAGGTAATGCTTTCGGAGAATGTTGCATTCACAAAGCAATTCAACCGTATTATACACAGTAGCACGGCAAACCCTATATTCCGACTCAATATCGCGATAAAGCTCGTCAATGTCGAAATGTACTCTCTGCTCAAACACTTTATCGAGTATCGCGAAACGCTCCGGAGTCTGCCGCATCTTCTTCGACTTTATGAACTCTGCGAATCGCTTCCGAAGGTGTTCCTTGATTTCCGTATCGACCATTGCTTTCATAACTATCGCAAATTTAATCACCAATTACCAATTTTCCAAATCGGTTTTAAAAATATTTTGCAATGAAAATAGATAATATAGAATTTTTTCCTAACTTTGTGAACCGAACTTTAAGCCGAACTCCTTCACCATAGGCAATGACTTATTGGAAGGTTGTTTCGAGCCTTGACCAATCTAATACCATCTAAACCGATCATGAAATTCAACACTGCCTCTGGCCAGAAATATCTCCTGCTTATTGCCCATATCGGCGCTTTAATCACCGTCATTGCGTGGGGAACCTCATTTCTGAGTACCAAGATACTTATGGAGGATGGAGGTTTCACACCCGTGGAGATGTATGTCTATCGATTTGCGGCGGCATATCTTCTTCTTCTTATATTCACATGGCGCAAGATGATGTCCAACTCCTGGCGCGATGAGATCACCCTCGCCCTTTGTGGCATCTGTGCCGGCTCTCTATATTTCATTACGGAAAACTATGCCCTCAAACTCACCACTACGGGAAATGTGTCGCTACTCGCCTCAATCTCCCCTATTTTCACCACATTCCTTGTTGCATTGATGTTTAAGCAAAGGCTGCAGATCGGTGTATTGATTGGTTCGGTGGTGGCATTCGTGGGCGTGGGTTGCATAATATTTAGCCACGGAGCATCAATGGAACTTCATCCTGAGGGCGACTTGCTCGCACTGACGGCGGCCTTCACCTGGGCAATATATACTGTGGCAATTAAAAGGATTATCCCCAATTATACATCTCTTTTCATCACCCGCAAACTCTTTTTCTATGGAGTAATTACTGCCCTCCCCCTCCTTTTCATTCAGCAGGAACCGCTTCACATTGGAGAACTTGTGGATTTCAACAATCCTCGTTACCTGATGAATTTCATCTTCCTTGTGGTGATGTGTTCAATGGTGGCATATCTGGTGTGGAATGAAGCCATGAAATATTTGGGACCTGTTACGGCCAACAATTATCTCTATATGCAACCGCTTGTGACAATGATTGCCGCATATTTCGTGCTTGGAGAGAATATTTACCTGCTGGGCTATATAGGATGCGTGCTTATCATCGGAGGCCTGATCATATCCGACAAATGGAAAATTTCTGTATCTCCCAATAAAAGGTAGTGGCATCATGTCTCATAACCTAAGAATTCCTGAATTCCTTAGGCGACATTCCCGTATATTTCTTGAAATATTTCCCGAAAAAAGATTGCGACGGGAAATTCAATTCATCAGCAATCTGCTGTATGTTAAGGTTGGTTGACTTTATCAACACCTTTGCCTCCAGTATTACGAATCGCTCAATCCATTCAACTGCCGTGAAACCCGTCTGGCTTTTGATGGTGCGGGAAAGGTGTTTCGGGGTAATATCCAATTTGGAGGCATAGAAGTCGAGAAAGCGTTCCTTCTTATAATTCTCCTGCACCAATGCAAGAAACTTATTTGCCATCCTGCCCTTATTCGAGGTAATCTCATTCTTGAAAGGCTCATAGCACTTATAAAGAGAGCGGAACACGTAGGATGCCACATCAAATACCAGTGCTTCCCCTCCGTAAGGATTATTACGGTCGGCAAGAATAGAATTGACGCCCGCAACAAAGGGTGAAACACTTTGTGCCACCTCCTCAGGCATAGGCACCCATACATGACGGTTCATCATAGTGTAAAGGGTCGAATCGGAAAGCAGCAGGAACAGATTCTCTTCAAACCGTTTTGACATAACGACAACAGCAGCTTCGAAATCAGGGCTTATGTAAGAAGGCATCAAGAATTGGGAACGACGAATAGACACGAAAGCCGGCCCCTTGATCTTATGTGATATAAGGCTTATTTCAGCGTGACACGATCCGCTCTTGACGAATATCCACGTATTAGCCGCAAATTTCACCGGCTCCGAAAGAGACTGCAACATAGCGGGACGCACATTGTCAATCACCCAGAAATCCTGATCAAGTATGGCATCAAGTGTTTCAGGCAAATCTATATTATATTTAAATCCTACTCCCATTATGTCATTGAATTTTAAAAAGTTGCTACGTTCTATTATTTATGTTTGCAAATCGGACCCTTTCTTATGAAAAGAAATATATGTTCTACGACATATCAAAATTAGAAAAAATTTCATTCACTACATTATCATATATGATTTTTTTTCCCGATATTTGCAAATGAAATGCTAATACCTCCTTCTCAGCATAAAAAATAACTTAGAAAACAATACCCAAAACCCTCCTCCGGTCCTACACAAAAGATGGAAAGACAGAAATACAGTTACGATCAAGTTTACCGTGCTGCACTCGAATATTTCAAAGGTGATGAACTTGCGGCACGCGTATGGTCGAGCAAATATTCTCTCAAAGATTCCGACGGCAATTTCTATGAGCTGACCCCCGACGACATGCATCACCGCATTGCCGGAGAAATTGCCCGCATAGAATCAAAATATCCCAACCCTATGAGTGAAAAGGAGGTGTTCAATCTCCTCCGGGATTTCCGATATATCGTCCCACAAGGAAGTCCGATGGCCGGCATTGGAAATAATTTTCAAGTGGGCTCTCTCTCCAATTGCTTCGTGATTGGACTTGATGGACACCCCGATTCCTACGGCGGTATAATACGCATAGATGAGGAACAGGTTCAGCTTATGAAAAGACGAGGCGGTGTGGGACATGACCTTTCGCACATCCGCCCAAAAGGAAGTGCTGTTAAAAACTCAGCCCTCACCTCTACGGGACTCGTCCCCTTTATGGAGCGCTACAGCAACAGCACACGGGAAGTGGCACAGGATGGTCGCCGCGGGGCGCTGATGATGACCGTGAGCATCAAGCATCCGGACGCCGAAAGCTTTATTGATGCTAAAATGACGGAGGGTAAGGTGACGGGGGCAAACGTTTCTGTCAAGATTGATGACAAGTTTATGGAATGTGCCCTTTCCGGCGAACCTTATCTTCAGCAATTCCCAATTAATTCCGCTAACCCCTCCGTAACCATAGAGACTGATGCCTCGGCAATCTGGAAGAAAATTGTGCATAACGCATGGAAGAGTGCGGAACCGGGAGTTCTCTTCTGGGATACCATACAAAGGGAATCTGTGCCCGATTGCTACTCCGATCTCGGTTTTGAAACTGTCTCAACCAATCCTTGCGGGGAAATACCGTTGTGTCCTTACGACAGCTGCCGGCTCGTGGCCATAAACCTTTATGGCTACGTAAAGAATCCTTTCACGCCTGAGGCTGAATTTGATTTTGATCTTTTCCGTCAACACGCCGCGAAGGCACAGCGAATTATGGACGACATCATTGATCTCGAAATGGAGAAGATCGATACCATAATTTCAAAGATTGAAAAAGATCCTGAAACGGATGAGGTGAAATTCACCGAACTTAATCTTTGGAAAAAGATTCGATCCAAGACTTTGAAGGGACGTCGCACCGGATGTGGCACCACTGGTGAAGGAGACATGCTGGCCGCATTGGGATACCGCTACGGCACTCCCGAAGCTACTGCTTTTTCAGTGGAGGTGCATCGGCAGTTGGCTCTGGCCTATTATCGAGGCTCCGTGGAACTGGCTGAAGAGCGAGGGGCATTTGAAGTGTATGATGCAGAAAGGGAGAAAAACAATCCTTACATCCTACGCCTTCGCGAAAGCGACCCCGAACTATATGAAAGGATGGTCAGGAGCGGACGCAGGAACATAGCCTGTCTTACCATTGCTCCAACCGGCACAACTTCAATAATGACCCAGACCTCTTCCGGCATAGAACCGGTATTCATGCCTGTTTACCGACGCAAGCGCAAGGTGAATCCTAATGATGAAAATGTCAAGATAGATTTTGTGGATGAGGTGGGTGATTCCTTCGAAGAATATACCGTCTATCATCATAAATTCCTCGAATGGATGAAGGCGAACGGCATTGAGCCGAAAAAGAATATGTCTCCTGAGGAAATCGAGGAGCTTGTGAAACGTTCTCCCTACTATAAAGCCACCAGCAATGATGTTGACTGGATGGAGAAAGTCAGAATGCAGGGGGAAGTGCAGAAATGGGTGGACCATTCCATCAGCGTGACCATCAATCTTCCTAATGATGTTACTGAGGAGCTTGTGGGCAACCTTTATGTTGAAGCGTGGAAAGCCGGTTGCAAGGGATGCACTGTCTATCGTGACGGTTCGCGCAACAACGTGCTGGAATCAGTAAAGAGTAAGGTGGAGGCTCATCCCTATATGTCAACACATGAACACCTTGCCAAACGTCCCCATGAACTGGAGGCGGATGTGGTGAGATTCCAAAACAATAAGGAAAAATGGATTGCATTTGTGGGACTTGTTGACGGAAAACCTTACGAAATATTCACCGGTCTTGCCGATGATGACGACGGTATATTCTGTCCCAAAAGTGTTAATCATGGGAAAATAATTAAGACTGTCGATGCTGATGGGAAAAAACGTTACGACTTCCAGTTTGTCAACAAGCGTGGATACAAGACCACCATCGAAGGGCTTTCTGAAAAATTCAATCCTGAATTCTGGAATTATGCCAAACTGATATCAGGGGTGCTTCGCTATGGAATGCCTATAGATCAGGTTCTCAAACTCGTCGGCACACTCGAACTCGATTCCACCAACATCAATACGTGGAAAAACGGTGTGGAGCGTGCTCTAAAGAAATATCTCCCCAACGGCACTGAAGCAAAGGGCCAGAAATGTCCGAAATGTGGCGCAGAGACCCTCATTTATCAGGAGGGATGCCTTATTTGCACCACATGCGGAAGCTCAAAGTGCGGTTAATAAAATACTTAATGTTAAACTTTTAATCTAAAATAAAATATTCTTACATGAAAATTTCATTTGTAATCAACTACCACACCGAATGGGGTGAATCGGTCTATCTCTGCGGGAATATACCCGAACTCGGAGGAGGCGACATTCACACAGCGGTGGAGATGACCCTGGTGAGTCCCGACACATGGGAGCTTGGTCTCGAACTTGACCATGACCCGGGCGATTTTGACTATTCATTCATCGTTAAGGCCCCCGACCAGGCTTGGAAATTCGAGTGGGGCAAGCCACATCGTTTCATTTCCGGAAAGGATATCGAAAATTACGCAATCTTTGATGCCTGGCATTCTCAGCCTCACGACAAGCCTTTCTTCTCTTCAGCTTTCGTTGACGGAATGCTTCGTCGCCCCTATCGCGATCAGCCCCTCAAGGCTCTCCCGGGCACAATCTGTTTCCGAATCGAGGCTCCAATGGTTAGCCCGGATGAATGTCTTGCAATATCCGGAGAGGGAACCGGTCTCGGAAATTGGGATCCCGCAAAGGCCATAAAGATGAATGACGCCAACTTCCCTCGCTGGGAGGTGAACATTCCGATGAGTGGCGTTAAGTCTCCCTTTGAATATAAATTCCTTATCGTAAAGAAAGATAACGGCGCTGTGGTTGGCTGGGAGAATAATTCCAACCGCATCTACGGCATTCCTGCCACTTCCGGCAAGGATCAGGTTGTGGTTGAAGGTGGAAACCTTGCCAATCCTAAAGAGAACTGGAAAGGGGCCGGCACTGCAATTCCTGTCTTCTCCATCCGTTCTGAAGAGGATTTCGGTATCGGTGACTTCGTGGATATCAAGAAGCTTGTTGACTGGTGTGTCGTGACAGGCCAGAAGATTCTCCAGGTGCTCCCGGTGAACGATACTATGATGACAAAGACATGGCTTGATTCATATCCCTACAAGTCTAATTCCACATTCGCCCTTCATCCCCAGTATATCCGGCTCGAAGAGGTAGGCACGCTTAAGAATGAAAGCCGTCGCGAATATTACCGCAACCTTGGCCGTGAACTTAACGCTCTTTCAGAGATTGACTACGAGCGCGTGAACAACGGCAAGCAGGAATATCTGCATGAAATTTTTGCTGAAACCGGTGGCAACACACGCCGCACTAAGGCATACAAGGATTTTGTTGAAAAAAATTCATACTGGCTGAAGCCATACGCTGTCTGGAGCGTGCTTCGCGACCTCTATAACACTCCCGATAACAATCTATGGGGTGAATATGCCGCCTACGACGAGAATAAGGTGAATCGTTTTGCAGAAGAGCACGCTGATGAAGTTAATTTCTATTACTTCGTTCAATATCACCTCGATCGTCAGCTCCGCGATGTGCGCGACTACGCTCATAGCAAGGGTGTTGTTCTCAAGGGTGATATTCCAATCGGTATCAGCCGTTTCAGTGCCGATGCATGGCAGACTCCAGAACTCTTCAACATGAATACACAGGCGGGTGCTCCACCGGATGATTTCTCTGTGCTTGGCCAGAACTGGGGCTTCCCGACATATAACTGGGATGAGATGTCGAAAGATGGATTCCAGTGGTGGAAAAACCGTTTCCGCAAGATGGCTGAATATTTCGATGCTTACCGCATCGACCATATCCTCGGCTTCTTCCGCATCTGGGAGATTCCCATGGATGCCGTTCACGGCCTGTTAGGTTATTTCAATCCTGCACTACCCTTCTCACCCAACGAGATGCGCGAGCAGTTTGATTTCTGGATTAACGTTGATATCCAGACTCATCCCCTCATTCTTGAATGGATGCTCGATGAGATGCTTGGCGACCGTAAGGAGGAATTTAAAGAGCGTTTCCTCGACCATGTAGGAGGCGACCGCTTCGTGCTCAAACAGTATGTTGACACTCAGCGTAAGGTTGAAGATTTCTTTGCCAATGAGGAAAAGAATGAGAAAAATGAGCAGTTTGAGAATGTGCTTTACGGCATCATCGACAATGTGCTCTTCATCGAGGATCCCTATCATCGCGGGCATTATCATCCGCGCATCTCGGCTCAGTTCTCATATCAGTACCGCATGCTGAACGATTATGAACGCTGGTGCTTCAACCGTCTCTACAACGATTTCTATTACCACCGTCATAATGACTTCTGGTATGGCAAGGCTATGTGGAAACTGCCGCCACTTCTCGACTCCAACTCCATGCTCACATGCGCTGAAGACCTCGGCATGATTCCCGACTGCGTGCCGGCAGTGATGAGTCAGCTCGAAATCCTCACTCTTGAGATTGAGAGGATGCCTAAGGATCCGACACTTGAGTTTGGCGATACATGGAATTATCCCTACTACTCGGTTTGCACCACATCCACTCACGACATGGCCGGCATCCGTTCATGGTGGGAATCTGACCGTGATGTTGCCAACCGTTTCTTCCATCACATTCTTGGAGAATGGGGCGAAGCGCCTCAGTATGCCGAACCATGGATCTGCGACAAGATTGTTGATCTTCAGCTCAAGTCGCCCTCCATGCTATGCATCCTTCCCCTGCAAGACTGGTTATCGACAGATGGTTCACTCCGCCGTCAGGATCCGCGTGAAGAGCAGATCAACGAGCCTGCCAATCCGAAGCACTACTGGCGTTACCGTATGCACCTCACCACAGATCAGCTCCTCGCTGCCGACACCTTCAATGCCGCAATGCTCGACAAGATTCAGGAAGCGCACCGATAATAATAGTATAACCTTACCATAAATAATCCCGCAGAACCCATCCATAGGTCTGCGGGATTATCTTTAAGGCCATTCCTATCTAAGAGGCTCGCATCAAAGATATTTTGATAACGACTTTATTTTCAACTTACGTTATATATCAAAAGACTCAATTGGGAATGAGAATCTTTATACTTCTAAGAGCCGGATACAGTTAGGAAATTGTTAATTTATCCCGAACATCCGGTCGATTTTTTGCTCGTCGAGAATGCAAAAGATGCGGTTGCCGGAGGGTGTCAGACCTGGGTCGGGAAGGGCAAATAGCTCTCCCATTAGATGCTCCATCTCAATGGAGGTTAGTTTACGGCCTCGGCGAATGGCTGATGAACGGGCCATGATAAGTGCAATACGTTGCAAGATGGAATCCTCCCCTACTTTCTCCTTTCCATAGTTGGCCGACTCCTCAGTAACCGAGTCGAGGATTCTGAGTATGATGTCTCCGGGATTTACATTTTTAAGCATCGAGGGAACCGCTGTAATGCTCCAACTCTCACCGCTCTCATATTCAAGCGCAAAACCCATTCTTTTCAGTTCCCCCTCAATCTCTCCTAAGGCGGATCGCTGATTTTCGTCGAGGGTAACTGTCTCAGGAAACATTACTCCCTGCGACACGACTTTCATAGCTTTGACCATTCGCAGATAGTCCTCATATAGAACCTTTACATGCGCCCTATGCTGATCTATAATCAACAATCCATCTTGCGAAGGAGAGATGATATACTTATCTGCATATTGCATACAGAACGGTGCCACCTCTTTCTTTAAGTCTTCCTCAAATTGGAATGAAGACGACGCATCTTGACCATCCGAAGCTGCTGAATTATCCACACCTCCATCGGAAGAGAATCCCTCCCTAAAAGAGTTTGCAAATGATGAAACTGATTTAGTTTCCGGGAACTCTGTGCCGACACGTCCTCCGAAGAAACCTGAATTTTCTTTATGCGTCTCCTTTTTAAAACTATCGTAAAGACTCTCCCAGTTTTTGTCAACCCTTTCAGGACGATATGTTTCAGTCTTAAAAGGATTATAATCTCTTCTCACCTCAAGTTCAGGAGCCGAAGGGATCTCCCCCTCTTTCAAGGGACGGATAGGAAGCGCATCTGTATCAAAATCAATTGAAGGAACCGCAGAAAATTTACCTAAGGCAGCCTTTATCGTTGCTGTCAGGATAGGCCATATCTGCTGTTCATATTCAAATTTTATCTCATTCTTTGTCGGATGTATATTGACATCTATCGTCTGAGGGTCAACCGTAAATTTAATGAAATAGCAAGGTTGAGTGTCAGATGCAATCAGATTCTCAAAACAGGATAGCACCCCTTTGTGAAAATATGGATGACGCATGTGACGACCATTAACAAAGAAAAATTGCAACGGGTTTCTTCGTCGTGCAAACTCAGGTCGGGAAACAAAACCTTCAATCTTTACAAGAGAGGTGTCAACATTCACAGGAAGCAATTGCATATTAATGCTATTCTTCCATATATCGGCAATACGTTGTTTTAAGGTTCCGGCACGCAAATCAATCTCCCGGGTTCCCGTATCGATATGCAACCTGATTTTATTATTTATCAGAGCGAGACGTTCAAACTCACGCATTATATTTGACAGCTCGACATTATCAGATTTAAGGAACTTGCGACGGGCAGGAACATTGAAAAAAAGACGCTTAACCGTAAAGACTGTTCCTCGTTCGCACATTACGGGCTCCTGGGTCATAACCTTTGAACCTTCTATCAACAGTCGGGTACCCATAGCAGAATCCTCAGTGCGCGTTTTCACCTCCACTTCCGATATGGCGCATATTGATGGCAGCGCTTCCCCGCGGAAGCCCATTGTGGTCAATGCAAAGAGATCGTCGGCGGAACGAATCTTGGAGGTGGCATGGCGCTCGAAAGCCATTCGTGCATCTGTTTCAGTCATTCCGCAACCGTTGTCGATTACCTGAATCATTGTCTTTCCGGCATCCTTCACCACAATCCGGATATCTGTTGCCCCTGCATCTACTGCATTCTCAACAAGCTCCTTTATCACGGAAGCAGGACGTTGTATAACCTCCCCTGCAGCTATCTGGTTAGCCACCGAATCAGGCAGCAATCTTATCACATCACTCATCTTCCTTTTGCCTCCTATCCTATTCCTGTTGGAAATACTCTATCAGTTCATCAGGGACATCGCCCAGTTCATCCTCCCATTTCACCTTGTCTCCATACCATTTGCGACGAGGACGCAAGAGTTCCAACCACTTGAAGCCCCTGAGATATTTCTCATCATGCTTTTTCACCATGAAAAGCGGACTGACCGTACCCTCTACTTCAGGCCACATCTTAAGCCTCTGCATCGCCTTGCCATCCATATCCACAGTAAGGAAACTGCTTTCTGCATGGACGAGCTTATTGTAGGTTGAATCGTTCTCCATCGGAAGGAAGATAGTCTCAACGTTTCCATTCACTATCAGATGGTCGAGCTGACTGTCGCGAAGCAACGCCTTAATCTCAGAACCTGACAACTGATTATAGAAATCCTCATCTATATGCTCAATCACCATTCCGCCGACAGGAAGATGTGCCCAGTCGGCTACAGAATCTATAAGATGTACCTTGATGGTATCACCGAATATCTGACGTTCCTCACTCCACACCACAGGTTTCCGTTGGAGATATAACATAGAGTCATACTGATGATAGAGGATGGTATCGGCAATCCCCTGAAGGTCACTCTTAAAGAAACGAGCCTTGCCTATAGCCTTAGCGGCATGATAGTTCTGATCAACCATATAGGCTGAGTCTCGGCCAAGCTTATCAATTTTGGGACGAATCCGTTCAAGCGAATCACGTATCGCCTTCAGCCTCTCCTCTTCAAGCTCTCCATCAACCACAGTGCTGTCGCCAACCTCATTATTCTCTTCATCCCATTCCTGAGCCTCCTCAACAATTCCTTCAATGACAGGCTCCATCTCCTCGGGCTCCGGCAAAGGTGGAGTGTCGTCAGGTTCTATATCCGGCAAATCGAAAACTTCAGATGTATCCATAGTTTCAGGTGAGGACACCGGTGTGGCACCACCCTTGGGTGGGAAAATTGCTATATCATCAAATCCCATAAGACGCGCAGCCTCCCCCGGCCTCACTACGTATGAGGGTAAAAGCATAAGGCTTTCCACCATAATGTCAATCATATCCCCAAGACTCCCGTAGGCATAGAGCCTTTCGCGAGTCTCCTTGCTCCAATTGTGGGCAAGGCTGTCGGGCCACACTTTTTCAGTACGCTGGAATGTGAATATAGTGTCAGCGCGCAGAAAGAGGGTGTCGGGGCGTGAATATTCTATCAGCAACGGATAATCAGTTGCCAAGGCTTCCTGCAGCAAATCATTATATTTTCCATAGCCACCCACAAGTTGCATCTTTCTCGCTGTATCTGTCAGCACCATCGGGCGCGGGCGCCTGTTGGGA
Source organism: uncultured Porphyromonadaceae bacterium (assembly GCA_947174305.1). Classification (GTDB taxonomy): domain Bacteria; phylum Bacteroidota; class Bacteroidia; order Bacteroidales; family Muribaculaceae; genus Lepagella. The sequence goes on from CAMWIH010000020.1 coordinate 17,179, forward strand.
TTGCTGAACATGAAGGCCTGGCTAAGATGGTTAAGTTTGTCATAAATCAAGGAATCGCCTTCAAGAGTGATCACATTTCCTGCCGAGTCACGATGCAGGATTGTGGAACGCGCTGTCAGAGTAGCATTATCCGTTTTGGTATTGTACCATCCCTGAGAAGTGATGATTGTGTCGGTCTTACCTTCAATTAAAGTTTCAGTGTTTATATCCGCAATCGCAGTTGCAGTGTTATATGTAAGTTCTTCAGTAGTGAGACGGTAACCATCCTTATTGTTTATGAGCACAACGTCTCCACGGAAATCGGCAATTTTAGTCGATGGTGAATATTGACCATATTGTGAAGTCAAGGTATTGACACCGTCAACAAGCTTACCTCCCACATTATACCATCCGAGATCCTGAAGCACATCATAATCAAGGCTGTCGGTGGTAAGTGTAACAGAACGGTTTTTCATCACCACCTCCCTTTGCGAAGGACCATTGATAAGGACAGCATGACGCGTCATTCCATCGTAGAAAAGCTTATCTGCATACACAAAAAGGGTGTCGCCCTGCTTCATTAGCACATGGCCGAAAGCATCCATAGAGTTTTTAGTAGGCCAATAATAGGCAGAGTCGCAAAACATATATAAACCGCCTTGCCTGAACTGGACATCACCCTTCACTATCTGCCGCTCTTCAAATTCATGGCCCGGCCGATAAAGGGAATCGGCATTTTCCAGAAACACCTTGTCATCCTGATAGCGGTTCTCTTTGGGAATGGTAGGCTGAATCGGCTTCTTAGGCTCCGGACGGACGAAACTCTCTTTCTGCTCTTTCTTCTGCTCCTTCCCTTTCTGCTGAGCACTTACAATGGAATACATTCCCGACAATATTATAATTGCCAGGAATGTCATAATTATCTGCGGTGTTTTCCTCAACATAGTTTATCGTTTGACTGCAAGAGGACTGAGCATAATCATTTCACCCAACCATCATAGGTGAACTCACATGCATCCCACCCTTCTCCAATCTTAATATAAGTCGATTTGATTTTATTCTCAATCCAGTTCTTGAGTATCTCCTTCTTATGGTTGGCTTCATACATCTGCTTCACCATATTGAAGTCATCACTAAGGGTTGCCTTATGACCCGGGATGCGTGAAGTCAGCTTGACAAGCACAACAACATCTTTATTCTTTGAGGCATCTTTCATTATGAAAGCCTCGGAAAGCTCACCAGGCTCCATACTCTCTATGCGGCGTGCCACCTCGGGAGGAAGTTGCGACATCTCAAACCGTGAACTACCGGTTTGTGGATTCATCATCACACCCTTATTGTTTTTCGTATCCTTATCTTGCGAAACATAGAGTGCCGCATCTTCAAAGGAATATTTATCTGCAAGAATCTCCTTCCTCAATGAGTCAAGACGCACACGGGTCTGCTCCAGATCTTTCTCACTAACCTTAGGAGTAAGAAGGATATGACGGAAGTTTGCCTGGTCACCGCGTTTCTCAATAAGCTGAATAATATGATAGCCATATTCTGTCTCGACAATTCTCGAAACCTTATTGGGGTCGTTAAGGTTAAAGGCCACATTGGCGAACTCCGGCACATATCGCGAACGCCCGGCAAAACCAAGTTCGCCACCCTGCATGGCAGATCCATCTTCTGAATACATGATGGCAAGCGTTGAGAAAGGCACCTCCCCTTTATTCACACGGTCGGCATAGTCGCGCAAACGTGCCTTCACGTCTTCAATCTCCTGCTGGGGAATCACCGGGTTAATCTTTATTATCTGAGCTTCCACCTGCAACGGCACATAAGGAATGGAATCTTCCGGCAGTGAAGAATAATATCTTCTCACATCATTGGGAGTGGCCTTGGCGTTTTTGGTAAGCTGATTCTGCACCATGCCCACCACATATTGATTCCGAATCATATCAACCATCTGCTCCTTGAGTGCATTGTAGGGCTTATTGAAATACTGTTCCACCTTTTCCTTTGAACCGAGATTATTCACAAACATCTGCATGCGGGCTTCCGCCTCATTTTGAACTTGTCCTTCTCCGGCCTGGATAGTATCAATCTTTGCCTGATGGAGATATAGTTTTTCTACAGCCAGCTGTTCGGGTATCACACAATAGGGGTCGCCTGAAATAGCCACTCCCTCCTGACGCATCTGGGTGTATTGTTCCTCGATCTCTGAACGATATATAGGTTCGTCGCCTACAATCCAGGCAACTTCATCAACCACATTCTTCTTTATAGGAGCCGCCATCATGCACAAAGCGGCAAATGCAGCGGGGATTATCCAAATTTTTCTCAGATTCACTTTATAATGTTTTTTAAATATTTTCATCATTAACTTAAAGGGATTCAAGAGGATCGTAACTACCCTTTTTCAATCTTCCCTCTTTCAGAGCCTTCCGATAGATTGATTTTTTCAGGTTCTTCCGATATTCACCTACCCTGCGGTCGGCTAAAATTTCAGAAATACGGGCTAAGGCAAACTCTTTCGGCATCACCTCTCCTGAAGGAATATAGTCAGTGACATGAAGCAGATAGACAGAACCGCCCCTTACTGTATCAAAATCACGATTTTCTTTCAGGAAGAGATCGGCATCCTCCACCCGAACAGGCATCTGGCGAGCCACGTCTTCCCATGCCACCCACCGGTCGGTGAAATATTCATATCCGGTTGCTTCGCGCAGTCCTCTTTTCTCCAGTTCGTCAATTTCCACTTCCGATCCGGAAGAAAGCCACCTACGGATATTATCCAATTGCGGGTCACGTTCAGATGTGCGAAGATAAATCCCTTTTAAAACCGGTTGCTCGAGTTTCAGGCTGTCGCCAAATTGCCGATAATAGTTCTCCACTTCAGAACGATTCACGTCGGAGGGAGCATTTTCACCCATCTTGCGCAGATATTCATCTACTATAAGACGGTTTCTGTAATTCTGCGTCAGCCGATCAATCTCTTCAAGATCTATCACATTCTCACGCGCCACCTCCTCGAGCACCCGGGTCTCAATCCAGTGGTCGATGATGCTATGAAGCATCTCCACACTATCTTCGGAAGTAAGACCGGCAGGAATGAGTCGTTCCACATCTTCAAGGTTAAGGGAGGAATCACCCACAGAAACAAGAACGTTTCCTTCCGTTCCCGAATCCAATGGCTTATGGGCACAACCTCCGGCAAAACCTACAGTCAATGCCACAACAAATGTCCTCACTAATCTCTTCATCCGGATTGCAATATATTCTGCAAATTTAATGATTTTTCCGACAATATGAAAGTATTAAAATCAAAAGGATGCGTATCATTTATGAAACGCACCCTTTCAATAGTTATTACTCAGTTATTTTGATCGATTAAGTTCTAATCTGATTGTGACATTATTTCTTTTCAATAGGTTTCACTTTCTTCAAAACCTTTTCGTTGACCGTAACAGGATATTTTGAACGAAGTTCCTTCTCCCATTCTTCCTGAAGCACACCTTGATAGTCGCTTGTAACAAGTCCGCGCACATCCTGAAGTTCCTCGGGAGCGGAAATCACGCGTGGATCGAGCATGAAGTAAGCGGCATACCGAGGTGATGAGGGTTTTGCCTCCGGGCCTCCAAACACAACGTTATCAATCATTGCGTTGGAACCCTTAGGTTCAAGCACTTTCATGATTGAAACCTCACGCGGGAATTCCTTACGGATTGTATTGACCAAGGAGTCACGTCCAATCTCCATTGCGCGCTTCTTAACGATAGCGGCCACTGAATCGGTTGAAGTCTGAACCAGATAACCCTTTGCACGGGGTTCAGTCCAACGATATTTATCTCTGTCCTGCTCAAAATAATTGTGAAGACCTTCCTCATCCTTTGCAGCCTTGTCCCAAACCTTCTTTACACTCACTTCATAAAGAAGAGAGCCGTCAACATATTCTCGATACAGATTGGCATATTCCGGTTTAGATGCGAGAAGATAATCTTCTTCAGTTTCCACAAGAAGGTTATTATAATAAGTGTCAATCATATCTGAGAGTATCATGCTCGCCATATCAACGTCCGGATTGAAACGGTTACCAAGATAGGCAACGAAGGAAGATACAGGGTATTTCTTCTTACCGATTGTGGCGAACTCTCTCTTGTCATTCTTCCATCTAGAATAGAACAGGGAGTCGAGACCGTTATCAGCGACATCAGCCTTGAGCATATACACGGCCTGAGAATTAAGGATACCCTTATATTTTTTAGCCAGCTTCTCTGTCTGATTATCACGTATCATCTTTGAACGAGGATCCTGACCGGAGCCTACAATTGAAAGGAAGCGAGGCTTTAGATCTTGAACCGAAGGAGCCCCCTTATGGTCATGTCGATAAATGATGTGATAGCCAAACTGCGTTTTGAAAGGCTCGCTGATAAACCCATCCGGAATGGCGAAAGCTACTGAATCAAATTCGGGCACCATTCTGCCACGACCAAACCAAGGCAATTTTCCACCTTCACGACCGGAGCCTTTGTCGTCGGAAAAGCGGCGAGCAAGGTCATCAAACTGCGTTGGGTCAGCCTTTACAACTTTGTAGATACTGTCGATAAGGTGTTTGGCACCGGATTCCTTGTCAGGATTACCCTGAGTCATGATAAGGATGTGGGAGGCAAGCACCTCACCGCTTGCAGGGCGTCTTTTACCCCCTTTAAGGATATGGTATCCGACAGGTGATTCCACTACATCTGAGATTTCTCCTTCAGAGAGGGAATATGCGGCTGTTTCAAAAGCGTAAGGATATTGCAAAGCGGTGATATAGCCCATAAGTCCACCTTTGGCGTTACTTCCGCGGTCGCCCGAATATTGAACGGCAAGTTCCTCAAAATTACCGCCATTCTTTAGTACATCTTTCAAACTGTCGGCACGTTCAAGCAAGGTTTTATTCTGAGCCACATCACGAGTCTTGAAAAGCATGATGTGACGGGCTTCAACCTCTTCCTGTGCCCTTCGGTGCGCTTCATCAAGAAGCTGATACATATATGTTGAGTCGGCAAGATAGGGAGCGGCAAGGTCATGTCTATATTGCTCCATCTCCTTACGGAAAGATTCAACTGTATCGAGACCTTCGGCACGGGCATCGGCAACTTTAAGTTTATAAAGCTTGAAAAGCTCCACATAGTCCTCAATCGGCTGGGGGCTCATCTGCTGCTGGCTGTTCTTATGGTAAAGATATTCGAACTCTGATTTAGGAACATCAACACCATTCACCGTCATCACTACGGCTTCTTTTGCGGCAAGGGCAAGGGCGAAAGCCGAGATACCCACACCGACAAGCATCTTTGTCTTCATATTTATCTGTTCGTTTAACTCTAAACGTTTTTTCGTTTCACTAATTATATAAACGTCGGGATTCCGTGAAAATTGCAATTTCTCCGGAATCCCGACATTTTTATTTAAAAGATTTTATCAGTTACCCATTTCGGAAAGGAACTTTACCCTGACAAGGCGGATATAATCTTCATCCGCGTCATCCCCTAATTCCTGGAATGCCTCTTCTATATCGTCCTCCTCCTGAGTCCTGAAAAATTCGATTATATCATCCACAAGATCCTCATCCATCATCTCGTAAATATAATAATCAATATCAATCTTTGTGCCCGATTCTACGATTGATTCCAGTTCATCGACCAGTTCCGGGAATTCGAGTCCCTTTACTTCAGCCAGCTCCTCAAGATCAATCTTACGGTCGATGGCCTGTATGATGGCCACCTTCAGGTTATTCTTTTTGGGCACTGCACGCACCCTAATATCCTCCGGCCTAATGATATCGTTCTCCTCCACGTGGCGTTTTATAACCTCGATAAACTCCTTGCCATATCTCTTGGCCTTTCCAGCTCCGACACCGGGAATGGATAGGAGCTCCTCCTCAGTAACAGGGTATGAAGTGGCCATAGCTTCCAATGAAGGATCCTGGAAAATCACGTAGGGCGGAAGGTTAAGCTTACGTGCCTTATGCTTACGCAAATCCTTTAATATGGCATATAATTCAGGATCAGTCACGGAAGAGGCTCCTCCTCTCACTTGAGATTCAGAATCATATTCGGAATAATCCCTATCCTCTACAATCTTGAATGAAACAGGATTTTTAATAAACTCTTTTCCGGCCTCGGTCACCTTAAGTGTGCCGTAGTTCTCAAGATCACGTTCGAGATAACCTGCGATAACAGCCTGACGGAGCAAAGCGAGACATAATCTTTCCTCATAATGCCTCAGGGCACCGAATAGTTCAAGGCTTTCATCAGTGTTTGTTCTCACCTCATCAGTTTTCCTTCCTATCAGAAGGAATGCAAGGTATTCCTGTTTATATTTCTCTCCGGAAGTGAGTATGAGTTCAAGGGCAAGGGCAAGCTCATCTCCGGCTTCAATCTGCGTTTTAGGATGCATACAGTTATCGCAGCAACCGCAATTATCTTCATTGTATTCCTCGCCGAAATAATGAAGCAGGATGCGACGCCGACACACCGACGACTCGGCATAACTCGCAGTCTCCAAAAGCAATTGACGCCCGATTTCCTGTTCATTGCTCGATTTGCTCTGCATAAGCTTGTCGAGCTTCTGGAGGTCTTTGGAGGAATAGAATGTTATGCAACGGCCGCCTGAGCCGTCGCGCCCTGCGCGGCCAGTCTCCTGATAATAACCTTCCAGGCTCTTCGGGATATCGTAATGTATGACAAACCTTACGTCAGGCTTATCAATCCCCATTCCAAACGCTATGGTGGCCACGATAATATCAACTTTCTCCTGAAGAAAAGCATCCTGATTTTCGGAACGGGTCGATGCATCCATTCCGGCATGATAAGGGAGACATGAGATACCGTTAATCTTCAAAGTCTCGGCCAACTCTTCCACCTTCTTCCGGCTAAGGCAATAGATTATTCCCGATTGTCCGGAATTGCTTTTGATATAACGTATTATGTCTCGGTCCACCTCCTTGGTTTTCGGACGCACTTCGTAGTATAGATTTGGGCGGTTGAAGCTTGACTTGAACACCCTGGCACCCAGGATACCGAGATTCTTCTGAATGTCGTGCTGAACCTTCGGAGTGGCAGTTGCCGTGAGAGCTATGACCGGATATTCCCCTATCTCGGCAATCATCGGGCGTATGCGACGATATTCGGGACGGAAATCGTGTCCCCATTCCGAAATGCAATGAGCTTCGTCAATAGCGAAAAAGGAGATATCTATGGATTTCAGGAAATTGACATTATCCTCCTTCGAAAGAGATTCGGGAGCGACATAAAGCAGTTTGGTGGTGCCCTCCCTCACATCTTTCTTCACAGCCTCCGCCTCCTTGCGGGTGAGCGATGAATTAAGGAAATGGGCAATTCCATCTTTCTCCCCATAATGACGCAGGGCATCAACCTGATTTTTCATCAGTGCTATGAGGGGGGAAATGACAATGGCAGTTCCTTTAGACATCATCGCCGGCAACTGATAGCATAGTGATTTCCCACCACCCGTGGGCATAAGCACGAAAACATCGTTTCCATCCAACAGCGTCTGGATAATTTCTTTCTGTTGACCTTTGAACTTGTCAAATCCAAAATATTCTTTTAGGGCTTCATGGATGTCTGTTGCGGTGTTCATAATGGTTTTAGATTAGCTAAAATTTCTGTTCCGCCGCCATCGGATGCTATAATACTGTGCATTCCTCGGAGGAGAGATATACAAAGTTAAATTAATTATTTCAATTTATCAACAGGCAATATAAAATTTTTTAACTAATTTTCAATAAAAAACAGAGCCGTGGCGCCCACAGCTCTGTTTTTTTGATAATTTATCCAATTTTTATTCCTCTATTTTCGTTTTTTCAAAATGAGCTTTCTCGAGCTGACGTTTCACATAGTCTGCATCAACCACGAATTTCTTATCAGGATTGGAGGGCATTTCATACATCGCATCAACCATAATGGTCTCAACAATAGAGCGCAGTCCTCGGGCACCCAATTTATATTCAATAGCTTTGTCGGCAATAAGATTCAGAGCCGACTCGTCAAATTCGAGCTTAACCCCATCAAGAGCAAAAAGTTTCTTATACTGACGTGTGATGGCATTCTTGGGCTCAGTGAGAATCCTTAACAATGCCTCCTTGTCGAGAGGTTCAAGGCTTGTGAGCACCGGCAGACGTCCGATTATCTCAGGGATAAGTCCGAAACTCTTCAAATCCTGCGGCATCACGTACTTCATGAGATTCTCACGCTGCTTCTTCATCTCCTTTCCATCGTGGCCAAAACCAACAACCTGGGTATTGAGACGAGAAGCTATCTTTCGCTCAATTCCATCGAACGCACCGCCGCATATAAAGAGGATATCTTTTGTGTCAACCGGAATGAGCTTCTGTTCCGGATGCTTGCGGCCACCGTTAGGAGGCACAAGCACCGTGCTCCCTTCGAGCAATTTCAAAAGACCTTGCTGCACACCTTCACCACTGACATCGCGAGTGATTGACGGGTTATCGCTCTTTCTGGCAATTTTATCTATCTCATCGATAAATACAATTCCTTTCTGAGCGCGCTCAACATCGTAATCACAAGCCTGCAATAAACGTGTGAGAAGTGATTCTATATCTTCTCCCACATAACCGGCCTCAGTGAGCACTGTTGCGTCAACAATAGTGAACGGCACATCGAGGAGGCGGGCAATGGTCTTTGCAAGAAGGGTCTTACCGGTCCCGGTAGGACCAACGAGGATGATATTCGATTTCTCGATATCCACATCATCATCGCCACCCTTCTCTTCGTTGATGCGCTTATAATGGTTATAAACGGCCACAGAAAGATATTTCTTTGCCTCTTCCTGTCCGATTATGTATTGATTGAGAAATTCGTGAATCTCTTTCGGCTTTGGTATGCTGTTTTTTTTCTTCGAGGCGCCACTTTTTTTAGAGGCATTGCGCATCTTTAGCTGAGTGTCGCGGGCCTCATCAATAAAACCGATGCAATCGGTACATAAATTAAGGCCGTCAAACACTTTTACGACAGGTGTAGAAGCGCAATCCACATTACCGCACATCGAGCATACCAATGTCTGCTTATTTGGTGCCATTATCTCTTATTTCTGTTCTCCAAAATATTGTCGATCATTCCATACTCCTTAGCCTGAGCCGCAATCATCCAGTAGTCGCGATCGGAATCAGCCTCCACTTTCTCGAAAGGCTGTCCGGAATGAGAGGATATAATCTTGTAAAGCTCCTCTTTCAAACGGAGAATCTCACGGGCAGTGATCTCTATATCAGAAGCCTGACCC
>CAMWIH010000021.1 GCA_947174305.1 uncultured Porphyromonadaceae bacterium
TACAACATATTACGGAACTTCCGTGTAGTCGCATAAAGGTTTGGTCGCCTGTCAGTACTACCCGGAAGTTTCTACTTTTAAACTAAACCCTCTCTTTCATAGATGGGCATATAATACAGCCATTAGGCACTTAACATTAAAATGGACAACAATAAGGATAGAATTACATTCACCTTAATGGATGCTGGTATAAAAAATGCCGGTCCTGTTGAGGTCTATGACGACCGAACTGTAGATGCCAATGGCTATATTATTTATTTCCCAACTCAACTTGCTATAGTTTCCCACTATTGTATGCTCCAAAATACTCCTTATGCTGGAAATTACAATAAGGCAGCCGATATTATAGATTGTTGGGTCAATGCCCCGAAAGTGGCTCAATGCTTTCCGACTGTTTCAGAACCCCAAGCTATCCAGTATTCTCTTTTTGAGGATTTTTATTTAGCTCCTTTTAAAGCAATCGAAAATCCATCCTTCTCTTTTATAGATTTATTCGCAGGTATAGGGGGCTTTAGATTGGCGGCTCAAAATCTTGGTGGTATTTGTGTGTTCTCATCTGAATGGGATGCACAAGCTCAAAAAACGTATTTCGCCAATTACGGAGAAGTACCTTTTGGTGATATTACAACGGAGCAAACAAAGAGTTTTATTCCTCAACATTTTGATATGTTATGTGCCGGATTTCCTTGTCAACCTTTTAGCTATGCTGGAGAAAAAAAAGGATTTGAAGATAAAACCCGAGGCACACTTTTCTTTGATATTTGCAAAATATTAGAGAAGCATCAACCTCCGATGGTTTTCCTTGAAAATGTTAAAGGCTTAGTTTCACATGACAATGGAAAAACGTTAGAAACCGTTATTTCTTCATTAAGAAATCTTGGTTACTTTCCTCATTGGAAAGTATTATCTTCTCTTGATTTTGGACTCCCTCAAAAGAGAGAACGATGGTATTGCGTAGCATTCCGAGAAGATATTCCATTTGAATTTCCTGAACCTATTGGCGGGAAGCCTATACTAAGAGATATTGTGGATGTAAACGATAATTCTCCAGAATTACGTTTACCACAATTTGAACTTGATAGAATAGATTATCATTTTGAACATTGCCACGAATCCGAACGTGTGCAGCATGATAACTCTAAGTATGCCCCTAATACTAAAAAAGGGAAGTATGGCGTTTTCTCCTTTCAGAAACCCGATGGATCCTTACGCTTCCACGTTGGAGACCACGCTAAAACTCAAATTCAAGAGGCTTTTTATGCTTGCCTTGATACCTATGCTCCCACAATAATTGCTAATCGTACTCCTAAATTATGGGATTTACGTCGCCGACTTTCTGTAAAAGAAGCTAAGAGGCTTCAGGGTTTTCCAGATGAATTTTTAATGCCGGTTCTTGATTGCCACGCATTAAAACAACTTGGTAATTCTGTGAGTGTTCCAGTTATTCAATTGATTATGAGAGCAATGTTAGAAACTTTCAAAAATTATAATAAATGAAATATATCTCTTTGACTTCTCTTGTCGCTGCATACAATCGGAATGCAAAAATTACTTCCAATAAATTTTGGGGTGTATTAGGTATTCTTTATGCGATTCGGGAAAGCATTTTGCCGGGTAAATCATATTTTGTTAATCCTGATATTACTGCTCAATTCCTTGAAGATTTATTTAATCTTGGTGATAAAAAGGAATATTCAGGCTCTCGAAAAAAATACTATGCGATGTTCTCTAAAGTTTGGTTTGATCGCCTAGGCTCTCTTATGTGTAGCGAGCAACCCAACTTCTTTGATGTAGCGGCTTGGTTTTTTCGCAGAGAATCGTTCTCCGCAACACCCACTCATACAGATTTGGTGAAATTATTCACGCAATATACTGGTTTATCTGAAGTTCAAATGAATACACTCTTTTCATTTGAACCGAGAGAAATTCAATATGTCGATAATTTGTATCAAGAAAAACAATTGCTTGATGAATTAGAAAAAACCATTCCTAATCAAAAAGATTATACCTGTATAGGAGCAGACGGTAAATTTATTAAATCTAATCCTGGTGCTTTTGGGAGTGCTCCATTTATTCAAACTTTATATTCCGCCCAGGAATCTTCAGAGTGTCTATTTCTAACTCAATTTCCAATTTTTGATTATTATTTTACAGAAGATTCATCTGCTGAAATCCAAAAATCAGCTCTTGTAACAGAACAAGAAATTGTTGTAGAAGATTCAACTTTGAAACAATTTGCTTACAAATTTTTCAAGTATCTTTACGACCTTGACCGTTTCTCTGCTTTTTGGACAGCAGCCTCTAATGGTACAGGCTGGAACGAGGCTACCTTCAGAACTATAAAAGATTCTGAAAAAGGCATCTATCTAACGGGCTTTCTTCGCGCTGACAAAAACGATGATGGACAATATTTCCCCAACGGTTTTGAATTAGACGGACATATATGGTATCTATCTACAAATTGGTGCAAACAAGAATTTGTGCCCAACACTAATAACCGATATGGTTTGTCTGCTATCGCATTGAAAAGATTGATAGAATATTACTATCCGTCCTACACAATGGAGATTTCAGATAGTGGCTATCGACTAATTCGAACGGATCATCCTACTAAATCTTTTGAATCAAAAATTCTTCCTGAATTTTGGAATCATGTGGGGCAGATGGTTCTTGAAATTGACGACGATTTTTCCAAGTTGCCACGCTATTACCATAAAGGACATATCCGTGTCCGCACCAACTATGGAGGAGCTTGTAACTTTTCCATTGGCTACTATGACGCTGAAAGCGGTCGTGTCAATAAAGATGTTACTTTCCAGTTTGACGGTAAGAACGAGACACAAACATTCTATCTTGATATTGAAACAAAAGACCCCAAAGCTTTTGCCAAGTTTATCCCTGTCTTTAATAATGCTTATCAAGGTCTGTTTGAAATTTCCATTGAAGGAGATAAATATTCTTTCTTAGACCTTAGGGAAGTTCCTTCTGAGCCTTATAGAAGTTCAAAACGCAGACAGGTTATATACTTTGGGGCACCCGGCACAGGAAAATCTTTTGAGGTTAACAGGATTGTGAAAGCTGAAGCACCAAAGCGTAATATTCGCACAACTTTCCACCCTGACACTGATTATTCCTCTTTTGTTGGTTGTTATAAACCGACTATGAGAGATGGTCAAATAGAGTACGCTTTCACCGCTCAGGCATTTATAAATGCTTACGTAGGTGCATGGAGCGACCTTTCAAAACCGTTCTATCTCGTTATTGAGGAAATTAACAGAGGTAACTGCGCTCAAATATTTGGAGATATTTTCCAACTTCTTGACCGCAACGCTGATGGTGAGTCAAATTATGGGATTAAACCCGATACCGACCTTCAAAATTATATTGAAAACAAGCTCGGTTTAATATCTAATATACCCGAAGAAATCAGAAGTGGCCAGCAAATGAGATTACCGTCCAATTTGTTCATTTATGCCACAATGAATACTTCCGATCAATCTTTATTCCCGATAGACTCTGCTTTCAAGCGTCGTTGGGATATGCGTTATACCGCTATTAAGCCAGGAGAGAAAGACCATGTGCTTGTTGTCGGAGGACACCGCTATAATTGGACTTCTTTTATCCGTAAGGTCAATGAAAAAATCTTTGACCTCACCAAATCAGAAGACAAGCAACTTGGTTACTGGTTCATCTCTCCTGATTCCAACAATGAGATAGACTGGGAGTTATTCGTAAGCAAAGCGATTTTCTATATATGGAACGATGTTGTAAAAGACTACGCAACTATGGAAAAAGAGGATTCTCCTTTCGGCAAGAAGTTTGCTTTTACAACATTCTATAACGAACACGGAGAACCCATCATTGAGCAGACAGTTGCTTTCCTTGACAAACTTGAAGTGGAGAAATTACCTGCAATTTCAGAATATTCCAATATCAACGATAATTCAGAGGTTGTCTCTGAACCTGCCGTTGAATATTTAGATGAAGAAAGTTCCAGTGAAGAAGATAGTCAAGATGGAGGTGGTAGAGACAACACCAAATATCAAATAAATGGCACTGGGAAAATAGGTAAGAAGTATCTTGCTTATGAACTCATTAAACGATACGTTCAAGAACATCCTGAAGAATCTGCCTTTGATGTTGTAAAGACTTGGAAATCATTAGGAGACCTTGTTTCTCATTTCGTTGAACTTCAGGAAGAATTTGACCAACGTACCGATAAAGAACCTCGCGTCCAAATTGTGGAATGTAACGGTGAGAATATTTACGTTTCAACTAATGGATGGGGTGGTAAAGCGAAAATGCAAGAACTCATCTCTGCCGTTGAAGCTAAAGATTGGGGCTTGAACATTACCGAGTATAAAGCATGAAACTTCTGATTGAGGATTATCCTTATCCGGCTGATAAAGTCCGTGGTCTCCTCGGTGGCGATGAACCATTCGAGACTGACGGCTTTTGTCGTGTTGGCAAAGTGGGATACTACTATAATCCTTCAATCAAAGACTGTGTGTTTATACTCCCAAAGGTCATTCTTGACTACCACGAGTCAGAGAAAGAAGACACGGTTTTCAGAGAGTTTAATCCAGTTGATATTATTGACGTTGACGTGGCTTTTCGTGAAGAAAGATTGACACCGGAACAAAGAGACTTCATATATAATCTTTCTACATGGATTTACCGTGCTATCGCAGAATTTGCTCGCATTAACTCTGAACTCCCGGATTCGCAACGCAGTAGAATCATCTACCGTAAGCAGTTCTCTAATGTCAGTCTCAATGGTCAGAAATCCGATGGCACTCTAATTGACATTATTCTTTCGCTTATTAAATTTGCCAATGAAAACCGCGACTTCTTTATGTTCATCATAAAGAATATTCACAGCGGTTTCAATAAAATAAACTGGAATAAGACAATTGCATCGAAAACTGCTATTGTAAAAAATAAAGTACCTCATTATTTCGAGGTTGTCAATAAGAAGAAGCAAATAAACTTAGATGAAGAATTGATTATCATTTTTTATTCAATTCTTCACTATGTCAGAGATAAGTTTGGCTTCCCGGTAAACTTGACTTTTAATTACGATTTAATAACAGGTGCAAAATTTGATAGTTATATAAATGGGCTTGGTAAAGCACGCCTATTGCAGATAAAATATAAGTATTTTTCTGACAAGGCTCTCAAACTTTGGAATCTATGTTATTGCTTTTTTGCTCGTTTAGAGCAAATGGCATCTAATCCTTCTTGGTCTGAATATCTCTTTGTCTCTAATTTCAACATCGTTTTCGAGACGATGATTGATGAACTGATTTCCGAAACCAATATACCTCCTGAACTGCGAGATCAACGCGACGGAAAGATTGTTGACCATATCTATCCGTATGCTTCGCTTGTTTCTCCAACGGATATTTACCACATTGGAGATAGTAAATACTATAAAGTCGGAGGGTCTATTCATGGTAATTCAGAGTATAAGCAATACACTTATGCTCGTAACGTCATACATTTTAATCTGGATTTATTCCTCCGTTATGGCGATGAGGCTTTCAACAAAGGTGCGTTACCGTACCTTGATACGTTAACGGATGGATATAATGTTACTCCGAACTTTTTTATTTCTGCTGAGATAGACAAAGAATATAGTTATTCAGAGCCAGGCGTACATGTTCATAAGGCTAATGACGGAAAGAATTATGCTGTAAGCAAACATTTTGCTAATCGCTTATTTGACCGTGATACCCTGTGGCTCGCGCATTATGACATAAACTTCCTTTATGTTCTTGCGCTTTTTGTCTCTCCACATCAGACTGTACGCGATGAATTTAAGAATGATATTCGAAACCGGTTCCGAGAACATTTCATTGGGTTATTGAATGGAAAATATGAATTTTTCAAATTTAATATTACCCCCGATGAAATGAAAAATTTTGTTATTCGCAATTTCCGCGAATTGACCGGTAAAATTTTCCATTTCAATGACACTTTAATTCTTGCTCTTGAAAAAGGACATGAAGACACCGCCAAAATAAAATATAAATATTCTGAAATTATTACTGATTATAAACTAATATGAAACATTATTTTTCAACCCTCTCAATTCTTTTTCTTGCGCTTTATCTCGTAAGTCCTTTAGTATCTTGTTCAAATTCTACCAAACAAGAGGATGCAATTGCTAGCGATTCTATAGTTGCAGAAAATATTAAAGAACTGATTATTGCAGAGCGCACTGAAAAATTCAAGACTGAAGATGATAAAGTCTTAGGCAACACTAAATTCTTTGTATCTCAAAAAGAATGGGAAAAGAATATAGATGAGCACTTTTCTGAATTCAGAAATCCTGATAAATCCATCGGTGCTCCTTATTATATTATAGGAAACTATGGATTTTTTACATCATATCCTGCTTTTTATAATGATTCATTATATAAAGTTCAGATCAGAGGTACTTTTGCATATCACGATGATTACGCAACTAAAATCCCTGCGGACTATATAGCTATAATGGATTTATTGACAAAAAAAATATGGCGAACCTGATGAATCAATAGAACTTCCAAAATTCCATCAGACTCCATCCGACGGTTTAATTCCACTTGCCGCTTGGCAAGTCGGTCCACGTATGATCTCAGTTGTTTTGAATTGCGATAATGCCAAATACGGTATTGATTTGTTTATTTACCGCAAAGATATTGCAGATAGAAAAGATAAAGAAGATCAAGAAAAGGCTAACCAAAGGACAGAGGCTGATGTGGATAGAATATAATATGGAAAATTACGAAGATATAGGCACCTACAACGGCGACCCGGTACATGACGACTGGGTTGATTTCGACTATAACGAAAACACGGGCGAGTTGTCGGATCTCTTTGACGAAACCGACCTCGACCAATTTATTGATAACTTTAACGACTGGGACTAATTATGTTTTATAGACTACTTTCGATAACATTATTGTTTTTCTTCTCAATAGGCTGTTTCGCTCAAATTAGTACTTTAAAAATCGAGACACCTACAAACCACGAAAGGGTTGTGGTCCCCTATGACAGTACAAAGAATATCTCCCGTGATATTCTTCCTTCTCTCATCGGTCAGAAAGTACAGATACTTCCTCGCATCCCTGTTGGTAGTTCAGATTTGGCAACAGGACCAACTCTTTATTCTTCAAAGCCAAGCGGGTTTGACAATAATAATAAGGTGGTACAGCCAGACACAAGATTTTCGATTTACAGATCTCGTTTAGGCGCATTTACAAATGAAGTTTTCAACATCATTGGTACAGATTCTATTCAAAGTGATACTTTTCGATATAGAACAGTTAAATTTTACCTCATAGTGGAGAATGAAAATTATCCTACTCCACATTATTTGGAATTAGGTATCGTTAACGACGAGCTGGATTCAAATAAAAATGTAGAGAGGTACGGAACACTTTCTCCCGGTTCTGAATTTGTTCTAATAGGTTATTTTGAAAAACTACGGCAAAATAGCATCGGAAAAAAATATGTAGTCAAATATCCAAATAATTCATATCTTGGTGGTGAAAAAATTTTATACAATCTTGCTAACGGAGAACCTTTAAACTCCGTTCCTGAAAATCTTTTGCTCACCATCAAGGATGTTACATTAATTGATAGTAACAAATATAAAGGATTGGCATATGTATTTTCTTCTGATACGGAACCCGATATGTTCTCGCGCCTTTATCTAAACTATTTTGAGGACTATAACTCTTTCCTTGCGAAACAAGAAAAGAGACAATCCTGGGAAAAAGATATGATAAAACGCTATGGTAAAGTAAATGGTCAACTAATCATTGAGGGACGTGTTAAATTAGGTTTCTCTAAAAAAATGTGTGAAGAGTCTTGGGGAATTCCATCCGATATAAACACTTCAAGAGGTTCATGGGGAGTTCATGAACAATGGGTTTATAGTAATGGGTGCTATTTGTATTTTGAAAATGGTAAATTAACTGCTATAGATTATTAATGGAGTTGCTATAATGCAGCCATGCTTTCGTGAACGGAGTCTCGGGTTCCGCCATTCGCTTTAATCGCTAATTCGTACAACCCTCTCGGACACCTCCGATGGGGTTTTGTTATATATGGACTTGTCGCTTCGGAGTGGCGACCTTTAGCCTGATAAGGACTTTTACCGTGCATTAGGCCCTTTGCTTCAGATTGAGTTGATTTCATAGGTCTTCAGCGATTTTCAATTGAGGGATTTAGAAACTCTACTACCTGACCCGTTTGTTGCATCGCCTCTCACCGGAGCGATTTGCCTCATAGAGCTTTTATTTTCATAGGTATTCAGCGATTGCTTCGCAATTCTTTTTCTGCACCTCGTCTGTCGGACTTCACATTTTCTGATTATCGTTTTTGCCGTGAGTGATTACACGGAATTAGATACGCATTTGATTTGCGGTTGAGAGAACCGCCGAAGTTGTAACGTATAGGTCATATTTTTGCCGAGGTGTTTAGGAGGAATTAACTGATTATACGCTCCGAGGCACATTGAGTTTACATCGCAAAGTTAGGTCGTCAACTCAACTTCCCTACGGCTCTCTTATCCTTTATGTTGCTCGCCATACGGAAGTTAATTGAACATAGTTGTAACTTCTTTATGATCAATACTAAAATAATAAGTGATAATTCATCATTTTTTTTCAATTTTGTTTACTGCCAATAAATAAAATCAAGCAAATTTATTTACTGGCGGTAAATAAAATTATATATTTTCTTGGAATTAGATAAAAGAATAGGTAATTTTGCAGGGTAGGATGGTAAATAATTTTATGAACATCTCAACCATTCTACTGGATGAATATTTAAGTAATGAAGTTGAATGAACATTGAGGTAATAAAATTAAATGAACATTGAAGTTATAAAATCAATAATAATAGAGGGACAAGAGCTTCTTGAAGAATTGTCACCTGTGAAGCGTGCATTTAGTTTTGAGGAGATGGCTCGCTATGTGCTCGTGGGAGTGAGACAAGCGGGAAAAAGCTTTTTGTTATATCTTCGGGCGTTACAGCTGATTGCTGCGGGACATAAGCTTCAGGAGATGTTGTTCATTAATTTTGATGATGAGAGACTGCTTGGTTTTAAGGCGCAAGAGCTTGACCAGATACTGCAAGCTTATTCTGCATTATTCCCTTATAAACCGATTATCTTTTTAGATGAAATCCAGAATATAGAGGGCTGGGAACATTTTGCCCGTCGGCTTGCAAATAATAAATATATGATCTATGTCACCGGAAGCAATGCAAAGATGTTAAGCCGGGAGATTGCAACCACATTAGGGGGAAGGTTCATAGAACAGAGGGTTTTTCCTTATTCATTTTGTGAATATCTTGAAGCTAATGGACTGACAATTCAAGGTAAGGATCTCTATGGGAAACAGAAGGGTGTAGCTGAAAGATTACTTGCACAATATTTTCAATGGGGCGGTTTCCCGGAATTGATAATGTATGTCAATAAACGAAACTGGCTCAATAGCCTTTACGAAAAGATAATTCTGGCAGATATAATACAGCGTAACGGTATTAGGAATGAAGAAAGTCTTAGACTGACCGTGCGCCGGTTGGCCGAGAATATAAAAACCCCCACATCTTATAATCGCTTGGCAAACATTGTTAAAGCCACCGGATATTCGACGACGGCGGCATCAGTGGCAGAGTATATCAGGATTTGTAAAGAAGCTTGTCTCTTATTTGAAGTGGAAAATTATGCTTCAAAATTTGTGGAAAGAACCACGGTGAAGAAGCATTATTTTGTTGACAATGGACTATTGAATATTTTCCTCTCAGACAGCGAAACATCACTTCTTGAAAACCTGTGCGCCCTTACATTATATAGGGCAAGCTTTAAAGAATGGGGAGAAAAGGTGTATTACTACAATAAAGAGTGGGAAATAGATTTCTATTTGCCTGAATCAAAGAAGGCTATTCAGGTTTCATACAGCATTCATGACGAAATGACAAAGGAAAGAGAGCTGGGTGCCATTAAGGCTTTCCATAGCAAATATGGATTGAAGGAGGCGGAGATCGTGACGTATTCAGAAGAGGGGGTAATAGAATCTGATGGTCTGACAATAAGGATTATCCCTTTGCTTAAGTGGCTTTTTGAAAATGAAAAGCATTAAAATGTGCAGAAAAGAAAAATGAGGATGTGTTTTAACATCATATCCGGTTAAAAATATTTCGGTGTGTCAAATTTTCACAATTTGACACACCGTCATTTTTTGTTTTCAAATTAAGTCAACCAGATATCTTCATTATCCCACAGGTGTGAAGATGGCTGAGGGTTTGCCGGGGGAGAGATAGACGGTGCCGGGGCCGACAATTTTAAGCATGCTTAGTCCTTCTCCTCCGAAGAGGTTTCTGAGCGACCAGTTGGCTTGCATCTGGGCATCGGAGATGCGATGCAGAGCAATGATATGATCTTCGTCAACCTCTATGGTCTGGCCTATTTCAAGATTTATGACAATGGGGGTGCCCATTGTATCGAGGAAAACTGTGCCATGGCCACTTATCTTCTGAAGAAAAAATCCCATTCCCCCCGTAAAACCGGCTATGGAAAGTTTGGTGGAAATATCCATCTTATTGTTGGAAGCCACGTATGCTCCACGATGGCATATCATCGTCTCGCCATACATTTTTACAGGCAAGAGACCGAACTTACTTCCGAATACCACTTTCCGTTGCGTGGAGGTGGGATTAAAAACATGAAGAATCAATATGGATTCTCCCGATATCTTTGCACCCAAGATACGTCCGAGTCCCGAACCATTGAAAGTGCTATCCATCTGCAGTCCTGACTCGAGATATATCACGGCACCCCTTTCAGAATAGAAATGCTCTCCCGGATCAAGAGTCACTTCGAGATGCTGAACAAACTGTCCTACTAATTTGCAATTCATAACGTTTCCTTTTATTTTTTACAAATTTAGGATTAAGTGAGTTAAAAGTTGTCATAACTGAAATATTTCGGTTCCATGGCAATCACAAAGGATAAGATTGGTCGCAATATTTCAATTAACAATTTTGTTAGTTATCTCTACGCGACTTCTTCCTTCGCCACATTTATTGACCTTTATCTGTACGTCGATACAGTCGGCGAGCTCCTCACGGTGAGAAATAACGCCGACACGACGGCCATTGCGTCCTGTGATTTCGGGCAATCTGCGGAGGGTGTCAATCACAGCATTCAGGCTTCCGGCATCAAGGGTGCCGAATCCTTCATCGATAAAGAGGATATCGATATTCAATCCCGGTTTGTTCATTGCCGACAATGCCAAGGAAAGGGCGAGTGAAATCATGAATCGTTCACCGCCGGAAAGCACCGTGGCACTACGGATTTTGTTTTTGTTATAACGGTCGAGCACAAGAATGGAAAGTTGTTCATTTTGCTCACTGCATGTCAAAGTGAAATGATCTGTGATTCGGCTCAAATAAACGTTCGCATTCCTAAGCAAGGGACGCAAGATGTAAGACTGAACGAGAGTCCGGAAACGTGTGCCACCAAAATGACGGTTGAGAAGATCCCATTTTGTGAAACGTTCCCTATCTTTTTCAAGATTTGCTGAAACTTCAGCTACCCTTTTTTTATTTGCCTCATTTTGTTGCAGGCGTTCCCTTGCTATCCCGGTCTCCTTTAAACACTCCTCAAGCTTTTTGCCCAGGGCAATCTTATTCTCTTCAAGAACAGCCCGGTCCGCCCATATCTCCTGATTTTCTGAATCCATGTTTTTGTTTAAACTCTCATTCAATTCAACAAGGGCATCGCAGGCAATCTTGAGAGCATCATTGCGTGAAACGATTTTGGTGTTGAGCTCACTGACATATTCCCTTAACGCAGGTATGGATAGTTCCATATCCATCAAAGATTCAAGTTGCTTCTCATCAGATCCAGATTCACGGTAATATTCATCCATACGTTGATCAATGGTATGAATAACTTCCATATATTTCTCTATTGTGCGGATTTCAGAGGAAATCTCGCCTAACAGGCCGTGCCACAATTTAGGGAGGGTTTCAAGAGTAGCTCTCTCCGCGTTCATTGTGAAACCATCCGGCCTATGTGGCGGGTATGTTCCCACCGAAGAGGAGTCACACTCAGTTTTCTTAATAAAAGATTCCGATAAGACCCTATCTTCCGATATAACCTTGAAATGCGCCACGGTTGCCTCTATATCTTCGCTAATATCCTTTATCGAGTCCAACACCTTTGAAGAGTCATTTATCTCCTCAGTAATAGATTTCTCTTTGTCAATAATTGATTGATATTGCAGCCCCTCCTCCTCTATAAGCTGGAGGGTGGCCGAGGTATTCTTTCTCCATTCAGGTGAATGGGAGAGTACAAGTTGGTCTATTTCTGCCTCACAAATGCTTATACGTGGTGTTAAGTCTTTGATACCCTTTTCAAGATTATTAATGTTTTGGGCATTCAGAAGAAGATTGGTATGGGCATCGTTTCTCCTCTTTGTTGCTTTTGAATCCTCTTCTTCAAGCGGACGGCATTTTATAACCTCCTCATTAATCTCAGTCTGGAGATTATCAGCTTTTTGTTTGACTTCTGTAAGAGAGGCGAGCTCCTTTTTAACGTTTACACTTAAGTCAGAGACCTTTTTTCTTAATCTATCATAAATTGATGAATTGTCGTCGGCAGGTTCTGTAAGAAAATCTTCCCCTATACCAACTAATGGCAATATCTTCCTTAACTCCTTTCTCCGTTTCTCTAAACTGTCTTTGAGATTCTTTATAGTCTGCTCTTGGGTCTGAATCATTCCTGCAGTCTGATTGAATCTTTTCATGATGTCAAGATGGCTCGACTCAGCCGTGTCGTATTCTCTCTTCAGCCTATCGTTCTCTTGTTCCAGAGGGGAGAGAATGTTTGTAAAGGCCTGGTTCAGCTCTCCCCTTGAATCGTGCCACTCCTTAGGCTGTCCGCACAAGGGACACGCATGAGCATTTTCGTCAGCAAGCTTGATCCTTAGCTTATTGAAATTCTCTTCAACGCTGAGGTGCATTGTTGCATATATCTGGCGTGCCTCTTCAAGTTTTTTTTGTAGGTTTTCTGTTTCTTTTTCCGCCTTTATGGAAAGCACTTTCAAATTTTCAGCCTTCTCGGTAAGCTTTGCTTTCTCTTCATTTCCCTTAACCAGAGCCAAGTGATATTCCTCGGCAAGCTCGCTCACAGCGGATAAGTTTTCAAGATTATTTTTATATATCAGTTTATCTTCCAGTGCTTTCGCATTAGCTTCAGGATTAAGAGCCTGTCGGCTATTGTTCAGTCTGTCGAGTAACTCCTTCTTCTCTTTTAATTTAGCGGAAGCACTTATTGACTCCTGATCTGCCTGTGAGAAGAGTTCCTTAAGGGATTCGGTCTCTTCCAGTTCCTTTCTTAAATCCTTTCGTTTAGTGGAAATCTCTTCGGAAAGCTGTTCCAAATGATTGAATTTCTCCCTTATCACGGGAATGTTCTCATAAATTCTCCGGTGTGGTTCAAAAATTTTCAGAGCCTCTTTAATTTTCTCAAGAGATTCCCTTTTAGTGTCGATTAGAGTCTTTCGTCTTGCTGAATCTTCTGAAAGAATAGAGAAATGGGAAAGTAAGAGAGCGTATCTCCTGCAACTCGCATTGAGAGAATTTACTGTCTCTCCCTTCTTACGAAGATTTTCTCTTTCCGTGGAGGTGCCATCCCATCTTTGCAATAAATCAAGCTTGGTTTGAAATTCCTCCCCGGCTTTAATTTCATTGAAACGGATAATCTCACTTTTTAATCCTTCACACTCCTGTTCCTTTGAAGCGATGCCTGTCATAATCGACAGCACATTCTCAATCTTATCCTTGCGTTTCTTGATATCTTTAATTTCATGCTCAAGTTGGGTGAGCTTATCGGTAGTGGCATTCTCCTCCTCTTCACTCATCAGATGGTCGGTTTCGGATGCGAGCAACCGTTCTGAATATTCTTTCTTTTGCTTGGCTCTTTTAAAGATTCGTTCGATCGCTTCTCCATAGCGAGAGAAATGTTGAGTAGAGGTGAGTTGCTCAAGAATCCGTTCACGTTCCTCTTTCCCTCCTGTGAGGAAATCGGCAAACTGGCCTTGTGCCAGCATAGCCATACGACAGAATTGTTCGTAGGTCAGGCCCACTGCTGTCACAATGCGTTTCCTTATTTCATCCTTCTTGTTCCCCTCGATAATTTCAGAATCACCCACCTGCAATCGCCATCCGACAGGACGGAAGTTGCCTGTCCGAGCCACTCCGAGAGAAAACCTGGAGATATAGATCACACCATCGTTCCCTTCGAATGTGAGTTCCGAATAACAGTCGTCTTTCGATGATATGCCAAGCCGGGTGTATTGCGAAATATCATGAATCTTTATTTCGTTGCCGTCACTGCCAATAAATGAGTTGTTAGTGCGGTTGGCGACACCTTTCACACGCGGAGTTGTGCCGTATAGGGCCATGGAAATGCAATCAAGAATCACACTCTTTCCTGATCCCGTGTCGCCCGTGATGAGAAATAGGGGAGAGGGGGATGCCTCACCCGCGACATGCAAGCCCTGTTCGAAATCTATGTCAGCCTTTTCAATTGAAGCTATATTCCGTATTTTAAGATATTTTATTTTCATTAAGCTTTCCTTGTTCTTGAAATTTTAGAATCCTCTTCCTCTTGCATCAGGATAAGTTCCTCCTCTATCTCCTTAAAGGCTGAAGTGAGTGTATCCATGTTAAGGGAAGTGTAACGGTCTGAGGTAAGACGTATGAATTCGAGGGGATCGGTCATCTGTTGAAGATCCTCCACGGCAATCTCAGTTTCCATCGGCTCATCCTCCCTATCCCCCTCTTCAGGCCCAATCCATATAATTTTGGGATTATAGCGTATATCCTTGCCTGATTTTTCAATCAGATCATAAATCTTATTGTTAAAGTCGGATGGCAGATCGGCCCTCCGTTCCATCTTGATGCGTATGTAGCACGACTCTGCTTCCTCAATAAATTTACCCATATATTTAAAGACCTCCTTTTCATTACTGAAGGCCTCAATATTGAGGGGGAGATTATAGAAATGACGTAATTGCTGAATGCGGAATTCCCTTATTTTTAGATGGCTTCTATGACGATCGATATCAACTAATGTAACAGTATGGGGAAATGTTTCATCGCAGCTGACATGGAGGGCGCTCCCGGAATAACGAGTGACAGGAGGCAACAGCCATCCATCTTCCTCCAGGTCTGAGTGTTGATGCTTTATTGTCTGAGGACGGTGAATGTGGCCCAGGGCAAAGTAATCGTAGCCTGAGCCAAAACGTTCAATATCAACGGTGCGTAACATACCAATCTCTGAATCGTGACCTGTGAAATCGCTGCCTGTCACGGCAAGGTGCCCTGTCATTACAACAGGTAAACATTCCTGATTTTCCCTCGCCACATATTCCTGAAGGGCAATGATGGCATCCGTTTTGTCAGAACTCATATAGGGTATGGCGATAATATAACCTTTAGGTAGGCGAACAATAAATCTTTCTTCCCAGCCTGTCACATCCTTAAAGTTGAGTGGTGGGGGAGTTCCTACAATATAAGTGTCGGCTAATGCCCATATTTCGCTATGCGATTGCAAACGTGAAGCAGAATCGTGATTACCGGCTATGATAACAATAGCCATTTCAGGCCGAATCTTCCGTATGCGCACAAAAGTTTCGGTAAACATTTTCCAACAAGATGCCGATGGCTGCGGCACGTCGAAAATATCGCCCGCCACCACAAGCACATCTGGTTCATATTCCACTATCCACCCCTCGAGCTGACGGAAGAAGTGAATGTGTTCGTCGGTACGGTCATAATGCTGGTAGATTATCTGTCCGAGATGGAGGTCGGCAGTGTGGAGGATTTTCATTGGGTTGCGTTAATTTTTACGATCGTTGTTTGGTTTTATTTATACGAACGGTTGAGCCAATTTACAATTGTAGTTAGGGTTTCCTCGGAAATATCACCTTTCAGCATAGAATATTCCTGAGGCAAACCTGTGTTGCATTCAAGGAAGAGATGGTTATGCCCCAGGAGAAGAACACACTCTGCCTGATAATTAAGGTCGGCAATACGTGAAAGATTTTCTGGAAGCACTTGAAAATCTTTCTCACCGTTTATTGCAAGCCATGGCTTTGTAACTTTCTTTATGGCCGGAGCCGGATCTATCCTTAGAAATTCCCTGAACCATGGGGAAAGCACGCTTTCCACTTGCATTTCCAATTGCTTTTTAACCATCGGGATATTTATTTGGGGGCCAACCTGTTCACCCAGTATTGTCATAAGTTTCCCTTTAGCCTCATCGTAGGGGATGTCGCTCTTGGCAATAGATAACAGCTCTTTCTGGAGATCCTCTCCGGGATATGCACCGGCCATTGCAACAGAAACGGCTCTTGCCTGTGTAAGAATAATCGAATCTCCCGGGTAGGCGGGCGCCCCTAAAGTTATGATGAAATCACATTTGGGGTCGGAGGCCAAGTTTATGGCAATCAACCCTCCTTCAGAATGGCCCAGCACCCCTTTCTTAACGCCTGGAGCCACTGAGTCGAGCCACACGAGAGCTGAGGAAATGTCGCGTGTGAAGTTTGTAGTTGTAGCGTTCGCCACGTCGCCGGTTGACTTCCCTACGCCACGGTCGTCAAGGCGTAACACGCCATATCCCTCTTTGGAAAGTCTTTGGGCTATTGCACGAAAAGGTTTATGATTTAATAAAGTTTCATCGCGGTCTTGCAAGCCACTACCTGTGGCAAGCACAAGCACGGCCTTCATTTTTCCTGAATCGGGTGTAAGCCAGGTGCCGACAAGTCGTGCAGTGTCCACATTATTATATACAATGGCATTGTCAGAATTTATTGAATCATTGCCCGCAGATTCCAATACATCTGATTGGGAAAAGGCTATGAGGGAGACAAATGTCAGAAAGAGAGTTAAGAGCAAATGTTTCATATATTAAGTTTTAGAATTAAGAATGAGGACTCATATATTAATAACTCCTTACAGGTGGCTAATATTTTCCTTATCTGTAATAATATCTTTTATGTCAGAAAAATTACCTTTGTGAAAGTTTTAATTTTTTATAAAATGGTTGCAATGTCAACCATTTTGGACTTTGAATCGTTATAAATACAGAATGAAGAAAGAAGTTCCACATATAGAGAGTCCCGCCGTTGGATGCATGCTTGGAAAAGCCTATCAAATCTTGCTTAGTCAGCTTGCAAAGGCATTGAGTGGGGCTGGGTTGGATATCACGACCACTGAATATCTTGTGCTTCGTGCATTATATTCAGAGGAGGGAATACAACAATGTGAAATAGCCACGCTCACGGGAAAAGATAAAGCGTCGATTTGCCGATGTGTCTCCGGTTTGGAAAAGAAGGGGTTGGTAAGGACAGAGGCAGTAAGTCACAAATGCCTTAGGGTCTTTCTTACTGAGAAGGCCCGAGAAATTGAACCGCGAGTGATGAAAGTTGCTAAAGTGCGTCACAATGCTCTATTGTCTCAGCTCTCTACTACGGAATTTGAAATCTTCACTAAGGTTTTGGAAAAAATCATAACTACATAATTTAATAGGAAAGGAAAAACACAATGATTACACTCACAATTTGGTCTGATTTTGCTTGTCCCTACTGCTACATAGGTGAGACAAGGTTGCAGAATGCTATCGAAGAGCTTGGTTTGAAAGATGATGTGCAGGTAGATTTCCGTGCATTCGAACTTGATCCGACTGCCTCTAAAGAGGTTGTTTCTTCCACACCTGAGCGTTTCGCAAAGAAGTACAGACTCTCTTTGGATGGCGCAAGGGAACAGATTGAGCAGATCTCTTCGCTCGGTCGCGAGTTAGGTATAGATTTCAATTATGCTACTACTCAATATTCAAACACGCGCGACGCACACCGTTTGATGAAGCTTGCCGAAGCAAAATATGATCGTGCCACGGTAGGCCGTTTGAATGAGGCTCTTTTCAAGGCTTACTTCGTTGAGAACCTTATCCTTGCCAATCACGATGTGCTGTTGGCAAAAGGTGTTGAAGCCGGGTTGAAGGAGGAAGACGTGAAAGAAGTGCTCAATTCAGATAAATATGACGATGAGGTCCGTTTTGATGAACGTGAAGCCATGATGCGTGGCGTTCATGGAGTGCCTTATATCGTTTTCAATGGAGATTTTGCAGTTCCCGGGGCAATGTCAACAGATGGATTCAAGTCCGCATTGAAGCGTGAATTGAAAAAACAGGGTATGGAAGCTGAGATTAAACCGGAGGGGGAACGTCCACATCAGTGCGGACCCGACGGATGCGAACTTCTCTAAAAAATAAAAGCCATTAAAATCAACCATGATTTTAATGGCTTTTCATATCACCACACTCTTATAAACTTATAACCTTAAAACCTTATAACCTTATAACAAGATAACCTTAAAACTAAAAAAACAATGGTAAAGGAATTGCAAGTTCAAGGCGTTTTTGCCGAAAATACATATTTCTATATTGATTCTCATTCTAAATCAGGTTTCATAATTGATCCGGGCGCGCAGGCCGGCCTGATATACGATGCTGTTGTAAGGAATGGCTGGAATATTGAGCGGATCTTGCTTACTCACGGCCATTTCGATCATTTCGGAGCGGCGGAAGTACTTAGAGAGCGTCTCCATGCACCTATTTTCATTTATCATGAGGAGTCGCCTTATCTGACTGATCCTTATTTGAATCTGAGTGGTAATTCGGGTGATCCGATCACAGTGCCTCATTATGAGGAGTTGCACGATGGCGAGATGATCCGATTGAAGGAGAACAATGGGTTCTATCTTAAAGTCATCCACACTCCCGGTCATACCCCCGGGTCTGTAACTTATTATTCAGCGGAAGAGAGGGTAGCCTTTGTTGGCGACCTTCTTTATCAGCACGGCCCCGGTCTGACAAATTTTCCGGGTGGAAACCGCAGGGTTCTGGAAGATTCTATAGTTAACAAAATCCTGACCCTTCCCTCCGAGACCATCCTCCTTTCCGGTCACTCCTCCCCGATATCGGTAGAAGAGGAGAGAAGGATACTAATGGGATAATTGTGAAAGGAGAGTATTGAACAGTGTCATCAATACTCTCCTTCTTTGTCACATACCATTCCTTCGAAAATTCCATGAAGTTTGGTATAATGACGAATATTTGAAATCTGATCATTTGGTTTTATAAGACCGGAGGAAGCCATATCATTAAATAACCGGATTAAAGACCGACCTATGGCCCACGCGAGATTCACCGGAACTGCATTACCAATTTGTTTATACTGAGCAGAAAGGTTGCCACAAAAATCCCAATCATCCGGAAAGGTTTGAATACGGGCGTATTCACGTATGGTCAGGGGACGAGTTTCTAAGGGGTGGCATCTTTCTGTTTGCTTTTGAGCCGGAGCGCAAGTTAACGTTAAACTTGGCTCATCTAAAGCCAACCTACGAGCCATTCCGGTTTTTCCACCACCCAGATGATAACTTCCTTTCATATACTCCCGGGCAATATCTTCGGGAAGATCCCGCCAGTCGCCTCCTTCCGGAACTAATGCCATTACTTTTTGTTTGGATTCGGGATATTGTTGCCCGGCAGACCATGGAACATCAGTATCATATAATTCCCCGGAATAAAAGGCATCTCGTAGCGTTCTTAATGATGTGCTCACTTCAGGCCATTTAAAGTTTACGTGAGGGGCAATATCATTGCGAATCGCAATAAGGATAAGACGTTCACGTTTTTGGGGAACATCATATTGTAGTGCGCGTAACACGCGAGGTTCGATTAGTGTATATCCTAACTCTGCTATAACGTTTTTAATTGTCTGCAAAGTTCTTCCATTATCGTGTTCGAACAACCCTCTTACATTTTCACCTAAGAACACTTTTGGTCTAATTTCTTTTACAGCTCGGGCAAGTTCGAAAAAAAGTGTTCCGCGTGTCTCTTCAAAACCGAGCCTCTTCCCTGCGTAGGAAAAGGCTTGACATGGAAAACCTCCTGAAAGAAAATCTATTTTTCCGTGATATGGTGTGAAATCCACTTCGTGTATATCTGCTTCTATCACATTCCATAAAGGTCGATTTTTTCTGAGAGTTTCACAAGCATTATGGTCAAATTCATTAAGAAAAAGATGATGGAATCCCGCTTTCTCCATACCCAAGGCTAAGCCTCCACCTCCTGCAAATAATTCGGCAGAGGTATATGTAAAATTTGGAGTGATTTTTTTTTCGTCATTCCATTTTGATGTTAGCATTGCCCTGATTTCAGGCACGCTATCGACTTCCTCAAGTAAAAAGAAACGTTTGCCATGCATATCCGTATGAACAGGATACTTATTGTTGCGAATCCAGGTTTCAACAGTTGCCCGTGATACACCGAGGAGATCTGCGAAGTTGTTAATTGAGATGCTGTTATGATTCATTTTTACTTAAGAAGTTGGTCAAAACCTTCATAGGTTGAAAAAGCTAAAAGATAGAGTGCTTTAAGAAGGTCGGAATGTTCTTTTGTCAGTTCTCGATAAACTGTATTGTTCAAAGCAAGAGACTCATTCTCCGCCAAGACATCTTCTATTATCTCCGGTAAGGCCATGCAGAGTTTATAGAATGCATCGGCTTCTCCAAATACAAGTTCATAGAACTTGTCCATGGACATACGACGTATCCGATTATGAGATCGGGGCTTTTTATCTAAGGTAATTCTCCACGTGTCGTCTCTTGATTTTGTTGAGATTGCTTCTACGAGATAACAAGTTGCCTGATCATCATCAAGCAATTTTGCTTGCATTTTCATATATGTTTTTTGAGAAGATGCAGAATTCATAGTGTTATGTTTATTCTTCAACTCTGCATATATGTGAAGACTATCATTTTCTACATCAAACCCTTGTGCCGGCACCAACCATCCATTGCCGGCATATTTAAATATATTCTGGTGAAAATATCCAATTCGGTTGGAATTGCTTTTGTCTATCTGTCGGAAGCATTCATCTTCGATGGCCTGTTGGATTGTTTTTCCATAAACTTTTGAATCAAAAGTCAGTTTGACCGGATCCACAATGTTTTCGTTGAATTGATCAAGTGTTATTTCACGTCTATATGATTCAACGGTAATCTTAACATGTTCAAATATATCTTCATTGGAGATAAATCCCAGATTGTAATTACGCATAGGAGGCAATTGGTATAATTGGTTTTGATGGCTTATGCAAAGTTAACTAAAAAAAATAAAAGAGAATCATTTTTTGTTAGAATAGTGGTGAGCTTACAATAAAAAGTCTTTACCTTTCCCTTGTCAGTTCGATGGATTCTTTCCCGGTCATGCGTTCGATGGCAATCTCCATCACTGCATACGGCCATCACGCATTCTCGGCCATTGCGCAAAATATCTTTTGTTTCCTCAATCGGCAATTCCTGATGGGAACGTCTCATCATACGTGTCATTAACCTAAAACTTTTAATCCGATAATTGAAAGAATCAGAGTTGTGATAAAGAAAATTCGCCAGAAAGTGGCCGGTTCGTTGAAAAAGAAAATACCAACTAACACGGCTCCTACGGCTCCAATTCCTGTCCAGACAGGATAAACCGTGCCGAGCCTATTGTAATAATTAAAATTTAATGTTACCTTTGCATCATAAATCATAAAAAGTAAACGGATATGAGCAAGGCAATATTATTTTCCAGAGTTTCAACGGAACGTCAATCACTAGATGAACAAACCAAAGAGATATATGATATGGCAATCTCTGATGGTTATACGGATGATGATATAATCATTATAGAGGAGAAGGAAAGTGGTATCAAACTTTCGGAGGATGAAAGATTGGGATTGAACAGAATGAAAGAAATCATAGCATCTGAGGATGTAACTTGTGTTTATTTTTGGGAGGTTTCTAGACTTGCTAGGAATAAAAAGGTTACTTTTTCCATTACTGATTATTTGATAAAACACAAAATCAATCTTAAAACGAAAGTCGGAGGTATTACATTGTTGAATGCTGATGGTTCTGTAAATGATGGTGCTGAAATGTCATTTAGTGTTATGGCAATCATAGCAGAAGGAGAAATGAGAGGCAAGAAGGCTAGAATCAAGAGAACAACAAAAGCAAAGGCAAGCCTAGGAAAATTCAATGGAGGTAAATATGTGAAGTATGGATATACAGTTGATGATAACGGATTCTATGTTGTAAATGAAGAGGAGGCTAAGATTGTAAGGTTAGTTTATGAACTCTATACAACTACTGAAATGAGTGCTACTCTAGTACGTAACGAATTGCGAACAAGGGGTATCAATCTTTCAACTGAGAAAATAAGAAGAATATTATATACCAAAGGGTATGACGGTAAAACCTATGAGGTAAAGAATAATCTTAAAGATGAATTAGGGAATAGACAGAAAGGAAATACAATCAAGTACCCTCCCATCATCACCACTGATATGTGGGAAAGGGCTGTTGAAAAAAGAGGTATCAACAATTCGCAAGCACTACGAAATGAAAACTATTATTTCGCTAGAGGATTACTTAGATGCAAGAATTGTGGCTCAGTCTATGTAGCATCTAAGAATATAGGATTGTATGTCTGCTCTAAAAATCACCAAGGAACAAAATTTGATGATAGATGCAATAATTCTACTGCTATCAAGATAGATGCTCTTGATTCTATCCTTTGGTATTGTGTATCTGAGGTTTACCGTTACTATCTCATGTCTTTAGATTCTGACAATATTGAAGCGATAATGAATGAAGTTGAGATACTAGAAACAAAAAAAAGCAATGCAGAAAGAAACATCAAAAAGGCACACGCAAAGATTAAAAGAATTACACAATGGTATATTGACGGTGTTATTGAAGATGAATCAGATGTTGAAGAGAAAATTGCTCTTGTGAAATCTCAATCAAATGAAGATGAAAAAAATATTGTTCTTTATGAAAAAGAAATAGAAAAGAATCTTCAACTGATAAAAACAATCAATCAAAAGGATGAATACTCCATATTTGTGGATGCTGATTTGACCACAGACTTAATTGAGTCTAGAAAGAAAATCTATGAGATTATTAGATTATTTGTTGACAGGGTTGATTTTGAACAAGAGGAGAAATATAAGAAAGTAACCGTATATTTCAATCCATTGGGAAGCAAACTGATGAATGGAGAGGAATCCAAGACATTCAAGACTAAATATTTCGGCAAGAAATGGGAGGTTCTTGAAAAGGTTAATGATACTTACTATGATATGACTCCTAAAGTGAAGATAATTCCAAGAATATGATTTCTATAAAAGTAATGAAATCCCTTTAATACCTTTAATAATAGATAAATATAACATATAGAATGTATAAATGAGAAATTGGAAGGAACAATAATGGCGCGTTATCACAACGTGCCATTATTTTCACATGAAAGAATCTTTAACCTATTTTAAATTATGTATCTTATGATGATGGAATCTGCATAATGCCTTTAGATTTTCTGCATCAAATGCAAGTTGTTCCATTTCCATTTTTGTTCTGCCATTGCTGATCGGGATGACATGATGAATCTCTTCCGTTGACATAACCTCTTCAATCAATCTATTGCCTTCCTCATATTCCTTCAAGCATATCTCACATATTGGATGCTGGATAATATATCCGTTTCTTAATTGCTTCCACATTGAGGAATTATATAGTTTGGAAATATCTTTGTTAATCCCAACCTTTCTTTTATGCTTTTTTCTCGGTTTGTTTAGGTATGGCATTTCTGTTTCATTATACTAAATTAGATCTTCTGATAGCCAATATTCATCATATTCATCTTCATTGAACCATCCGTATTCTTCAGGGCATACTTCAACATCATCAATACGGAAAGTTTCACATATATCTTTATCTTCTTTACCACAACCTTCAAGGGATGAATTGAAAATGCCAATAAGACGAGAAGGGGAAAGATTTTTAAGTCTTTCTTTAGTAAGGTTTGCCCTAACTCTTCTTTCAGCGTGTGAATATACATTCAATGAACGGAGATATTCAATATCACTTGGGCTGTAATTATAGATTCCCTCTTTTGAATTATCCATCAGAAAGAATTTCATTCCCTCTTCCTCTTTATATTCAGATAGAACAATATCCATTTGGTTCATCTCCCATCTTGCAAGTCTATACTTTCCATACATACGCATATACATCAAAGCACGTTCTAGATATGCGAGAAAAGCCTTCTTGGGTTGTCCAAATTTTCTAAGGACAAAATCAAAATCAAGATTATCTCCAATTATATATCTTAGTTTTCTTAGGTTATCTTCTTTCATAGTGATAAAATTATTATATCTTATAGTGTAAAATTACAAAAAATAATTGAGAAAAGCAAATCATTTTTTACTCTTATATTCCTCAAAGTAGTTTTCGCAAGTGCCACTGTAACAGGACAATGAAGGTGGTATCTGATAGATCATGTAGTTTCTTCGGTCATCTTCACTATCCTCTTCTTGAACATACTTGATATTCTCCCACATTACCTTATTGCATTTGCTCATATCTATTTTAGAGAGGTTGAAGATATAATATTCCTTTTCGTTAAGCAAGACGGTATAAAGCAGGTTATCCACACCTTTATCTTTTGCAAAGGCAACCATCTTATTATACTTCTCTTCCTTCAATTCACAGCAAGGATATTCCTGGA
The DNA here is from genome assembly GCA_947174305.1 of uncultured Porphyromonadaceae bacterium. Classification (GTDB taxonomy): domain Bacteria; phylum Bacteroidota; class Bacteroidia; order Bacteroidales; family Muribaculaceae; genus Lepagella. The sequence goes on from CAMWIH010000021.1 coordinate 24,683, forward strand.
GTTGCTTATCAGTCTTGTTCCTCATCTTTACCTCCATTGCATTTCTCTGCACCTTCTTCTTGCCTGAACAAGTGACTATAAGATCGCATCCATCAAAAAATCCGGTGCCGACAATGTTAATATCTGTTTTATTTGTCTTGAATCGATCATTTAAAATATTGGAGGTTATTGTTCTCCCACACCTTTCTTTCTCCTCCATCCTTCTTCTTGTTGCTGGTGATAACTTTCCCATTTCAGATTAATTTAATTCTCTCATTAGATTTTAAAAAGTTGGTGATAAAATATCTTAGACATTCGTATGGTATCACAGCCAATAAAAGCAATTCCCATCCGAAAACATTTACAAATTGGAATGTCATTAGTATTCCAATGATACCGCACATTAAAGTGACTATCATTAAAGAATCTTTCATTATTATACCTATTTTATCAATAAATATCACTTTATTTCACTTTTTATTTGTTTTTCTCAAATTTTTTTTGTAATTTTTCATTTGGAAAGAAAAAGTGTCATTATTACTGTTTTTTTGAATCATTGATATATTTATATATAGAAGAGCGGAGTAATTAACCGAGGGGTAGGTTTTGTTTGCCATGATGTTATTTCCCTACCCCTTTCTCTTTTTAAAATAAACTATGGCAATAAACTAATCTGAATAAAAATAATCATCATGAAAAAAGAAAGAATCTCAAAAGATGAATTGAAAGAGATGATGGCTCTTGTTCCCGACTCCATCAAAAGATCCACAAAACTTAATGGCAATGCAAAGAAGTTACTTGCTCTGTTGATTCAATGGAGCGAGGAAGATGGCTGTTTCCTGTCTTTATCTGATATTAAGAATTATCTTGGTTGGAACAGCGAACAAGTTGTAAGGGCAAGAAAAAAGTTGATAAGAGAAGGGATATTGGAAAAATATAATAAAGGAACAAAACATGGAGAAGCATCTACCTATAAATTGAAAGATGAATTTATAATCTCCACCAACCTAAATTCATGCAGAAAAGGTAGTAACACCGAGGTAGTAACAGGTAGTAACAGGGTAGTCACAGGGGGGTCACACCATCAATAAGTTGGAAGGGGGTAGTCACACATCTTATTCTACTGAAAATAATCAAGTTAGACATATTGATGATGATAACAAGTGTGACCCCAATACAATACAATACAAATCAATACAAAACAATACAATAAAAGACAATACAATAGAAGAAAGAAATAATAAAAAGAGAATTATTGAAAGTTTAGAATTGGAAGGTATGGAAGAATTAAAAAGTTTACTTGGAGATTTATTAAGTTGTGGAGGTAATGTTATTATCGGGAAGGTTGAGATTAAAAATGTAACTATCAATAATTATAACTCCAACTCTACCAATAATGATTTGAAGATTGAAGGAAGCGAAGATATTAATGATATGGATGGCTCACCGCTTGGGGAAAGCGTGAGCCATGAAGAAAAAGAAGTTACTGAAACTCTCAATGACTCTTACAATCTCTCAACAGTTGAAGAAGGAATTGAGGAAACCATTGAAGATAATACAAGCATAGATGATTCCAATAATGCAGGAAACAATGCTATAATCGAAGATAACTCTTCCAATGATAGTTTACCTATCCAAGCATCTGAAAAG
>CAMWIH010000022.1 GCA_947174305.1 uncultured Porphyromonadaceae bacterium
AAGAATGTTTTCTTCCGACAAATTAATAATTTTGCAGTTGCCAGTTGAGAGTAGGTTTTTAATATATTCTCCTGTCACTACGGGGTTCGGGGATTGAAATTTTGATATTTGGGAAAATATTATTACATTTGCGCGCAAATAGCGTTAATTAGAAACATACCTGAGGTAAAACTTGACGATTGTTAGTATTAATTAACTGAAATAATGATTGTTAGAATCTTTTAAACGATTGTTTGAATCAATTAACTGAAAAACTGTAATCAAAATGGCACAAGGCAGAGATGCTCAGGTGCGAAATCAAAACTAAGATGGAAGAAGCAAAGAAACCGAAAAGACCGCGAATCGGAAGTGCGGGGATGAACAGCTCATCAGATACCGGGGAAAACGATGCACGTTATGAGAAGGTGAATTATCCTTCTGACTCGATGCGTACGAACAATAACGAAGGCACTACCGAACAGGGTCACACCAATTACCAGCAGAGAAATTACGGTTATAACCAGAACCGTGGCGGCTATAACCAGAACCGTCAGCAGGGCTACGGCCAGCAGGGCGGTTACAACCGCAACCAGGGTGGCTATAACCAGAACCGTCAGCAAGGCTATGGCCAGCATGGCAGTTACAGCCGTAACCAGGGCGGCTATAACCAGAACCGTCAGCAGGGCGGCTACAACCAGAACCGCGGTTACAATCAGAACCGCCAGCAGAACTATGGCCAGACCTCACAGGAGGGTGGATATACCCAACATTCACAAGAGGGAGGCTACAGCCAGAACCGTCAGCCCGGTTTTAACATTCTTTCAGGCGTTGAGGGTGCTTAGAACTTGCTACTTCAGCATGGTGGATAAAACCATAGCCGTAACCAGGGCGGCTATAACCAGAACCGTCAGCAGGGCGGTTACAATCAGAACCGTCAGCAGGGCGGTTACGGTCAGAACCGCAATCAGGGTGGCTATGGTCAGAACCGTCAGCAGAGTGGCTATGGTCAGAACCGTAACCAGGGGGGATTCAACCGCAATAACAACCGCAACAATCAGGGTGGCTTCAACCGCAATCAGGGCGGCATGAAATTCACTCCGCGTCCAAAGCAGGTGGATTACGTTTTGGAGGATATCGATCCGAACGAACAGATCCGTCTAAACAAATATATGGCTAATGCCGGCATCTGCTCCCGTCGTGAGGCTGATGAATATATCACCGGTGGAAAAGTTAAGGTTAACGGAGAGGTAGTGACCGAACTCGGAACCAAAATTTCACGCGATGACGTTGTGGAATTTGATGAGAAGGTGGTTACACCGGAGCGCAAATGCTATGTGCTTCTCAACAAGCCAAAGGATTGCGTCACCACAAGTGATGATCCCAACGGACGCACCACAGTGCTCGACATCGTTAAGAACGCCTGCCGTGAGCGCATCTATCCCGTTGGCCGTCTCGACCGCAACACCACCGGTGTGCTACTGCTCACAAACGATGGCGACCTCGCCTCCAAGCTCACTCATCCTAAATATGTGAAGAAGAAGATCTATCACGTATGGACCGACCGCGACATTGCCGAAGAGGATATGCAGCGCATTGCCGACGGCATCGAACTTGAGGATGGTGAGATCCATGCAGATGCAATCAGCTATGTTTCCGACACCGACCGCAATCAGGCCGGAATCGAGATCCACAGCGGGCGCAACCGTATCGTGCGCCGCATATTTGAAAGCCTCGGCTATCGTGTCACCAAGCTCGACCGCGTTTATTTCGCCGGACTTACAAAGAAGAACCTTCCGCGCGGACGCTGGCGTTACCTCACTCAGGAGGAGGTGAACTATCTGCGCATGGGAAGCTTTGAATAAAATTTAAAAAATCGTATAGTGCCGGGATATAACTTTTCCCGGCACTCCAAATAATGATAAGAAATGAAAGATTTACGTCGTGTGCGCATCGCCGACCTGCTGAAAGACTCAGCGTCATACGTAGGTAAAGAGGTTGATGTGAAGGGTTGGGTGAGATCCCGCCGTGGTAACAAGTATGTACAGTTTGTGGCTCTCAACGACGGCTCGACAATAAATAACCTCCAGATAGTTTTCGACCTCGCCAAGTTCAACGACGAGGAACTGAAGCCGATCACTACCGGTGCCAGCATCCACGTGCAGGGCTTGCTCGTGGAATCGCAGGGTAAAGGTCAGACCGTGGAGGTTCAGGCAGAGAAGCTTGAAATCTATGGCACCGCCAACCCGGAGGAATATCCATTGCAGAAGAAGGGACATTCCCTCGAATTCCTACGCGAGATTGCCCACCTGCGTCCACGCACCAACACGTTTGGTGCCGTGTTCCGCGTGCGTGCCGCCCTTGCCTACGCCATTCATAAATTCTTCACCGAGAAGGGTTTCTATTATTTCCATACTCCTCTCATCACAGCTTCCGACTGTGAGGGGGCAGGAGCAATGTTCCAGGTGACCACGTTACCACTCAACGAGCTTCCCAAAAAGGAGGATGGAAGTATAGAATATAATGAGGACTTCTTCGGCAAGCAGGCCGCTCTCACCGTTTCAGGTCAGTTAGAGGGTGAGTTAGGTGCTACCTCATTAGGTGCAATCTATACTTTCGGACCTACATTCCGCGCAGAGAATTCAAACACTCCGCGTCACCTTTCGGAGTTCTGGATGATTGAGCCGGAGATTGCCTTCGCTGACATTACGGAGAATATGGATATTGCCGAGGAGTTCATCAAGTATTGCATCAACTATGCTCTCGACAACTGCAAGGATGATATCCTCTTCCTGCAGGAACACTTCGACAAAGGACTTGTTGACCGACTCAAATTCGTGGTAGAGAATGACTTCGTTCGCCTTCCTTACACAGAGGGTATCAAGATTCTCGAAGAGAGCGGCAAGAAATTCGAGTTCCCCGTCTATTGGGGTGTTGACCTTGCTTCCGAGCATGAACGTTATCTTGTGGAGGAACACTTCAAGCGTCCGGTAATCCTCACCGACTATCCTAAGGAGATCAAGGCGTTCTACATGAAGCTTAACGAAGATGGCAAGACCGTCCGCGCAATGGATGTGCTCTTCCCGAAAATCGGAGAGATCATCGGTGGTTCCGAAAGAGAGGCAAGCTACGAGAAGCTTTCAAAACGCATCGAGGAACAGGGGCTCGACGGCATGGACTGGTATCTCGATACCCGCAAATTCGGTACCGTGCCTCACAGCGGTTTCGGTCTCGGCTTCGAGCGACTTGTGCTCTTCGTGACCGGTATGCAGAACATCCGCGACGTGATTCCCTTCCCGCGCTATCCCAAGAACTGCGAATATTGATGACTTGAAAAGAGCGATAATAAAATATCTCTTTACACTCACAGCAATCCTGCTTCTCTTCCCCGGTTTTTTGCCGGCTCAAGAGAAGCGGGATTCAGTCGTTGTTAGTCTAATCACCTGCTGGCCCGGTCAAGAGGTTTATGAACTCTGCGGCCACGAGGCTTTGAGAGTGAGGGGCTGGATGAACGGGATGCCCGTTGACACGGTGTGGAATTACGGAGTATTCAATTTCAACGAGCCTAATTTCGTTTACCGTTATGTGAAAGGGGAGACCGACTATATGCTTGCCGGCTATCCCTTTGCCTGGTTCCTTCCCGAATATCAGGCCACACAGCGCAGGGTGGTGGAGCAGGAGCTCAACCTAACCCAAGGAGAGGCCCGTAAGCTCATTGGTATGCTTCAGGAGGAGGGTTTGCCCGAGAACAGGACATACCGATATAACTATGTGCGCGACAACTGCGCCACACGCATCATAGAACGCATCGATTCTATAACCGGAAAGCCCGTGATTTATCCCGACAAAGTGAATTACGGCACCTTCCGGAAAGTGATGAGGCATTATCACGAGGCATACCCATGGTATCAATTCGGGATTGACCTTGCTCTTGGATCCGGGATAGATGTACCCATAACGGGGCGTGAAGAGATGTTTGTGCCTATAGAGATGGTTGAGAAAGCGGAAGGAGCCCGTTTTGCTGACGGAAGACCGCTTGTGCGGGAAACCAGAGTGCTCAACCAAGGTGTGGTGAATGCATCGCTCCCTCCCACACCCTGGTATCTAAGCCCATTGACAGCCGGATGCCTTGTGTTCGTAATCTCCCTGATTCTCTCGATATGGATGATAAGGAGGAAGAGAATATTACGATGGTTCTATTCGGTTTGGTTTGGTGTAACAGGACTTGCAGGGTGCCTGATAGCCTTCCTTGTCTTCATCTCCACCCACGAGGCCACTTCTCCCAACGTCTTGCTGTTATGGCTGAATCCGCTTCAGTTGCTCTTTGCCATTGCGGTATGGTGGAGAAAAACAAGAGTCTTATCATATATCGTGGCATACTACAACCTGATAGTTATAGCTTGCCTCTTGATAATATGGCCTTTCCAGGCTCAGAATGCCAATCCGGCCTTCTTCCCGATGATGGCAACCACATTGCTCCTCTCCGGAGTATTTGCCGGGGTGGCACCGCATGGCTACCGCTTCAATAAATCGGGAGAAATTTCGTTTAACAGAAAAGGGGGATTTTCTTCAGGAAGAGGAATGTCAACCTCAGTTTCACGATCAAGAAAAAAGAGAAAATGAAAAAGTTGGTAACATCAATGCTTGTGGGTCTCGTCACCCTCAACGTCCTGGCACAAACCGCACCGGGACGCCCTAAGCTCGTTGTCGGCATTGTGGTTGACCAGATGCGTACCGACTATATAGAATATCTGCAGCATTATTTCGGGGAGCGTGGCTTCAAGAAACTGATGAAAGAGGGGGTGTATATGCGCGATGTCGATTTCAAGGTTTCCGACCTTGATGTGGCCAGTGCCACCGCGATGCTCTATACAGGTGCCTATCCATCCCAGACAGGCGTCCCTTCAGCCTTGGTTTATGATAATGAAGGGGGAGGGATAACCCCGGCCCTTGCCGATTCCAAGACGTTAGGAAACTTCACCAACGATTCTTATTCCCCCGAAAGGCTAAGGCTCTCCACTATCTCCGATGAAATTTCTATCGATGGCGACGGAAAAGGTCAGGTATATGCCCTCTCGGCCGATCCTCAGCAGTCGATGATAATGGCCGGGCACGCCGGCACCGGTGCGTTGTGGATTAACAACACCACCGGTAACTGGGCCACCACCACATGGTATAAGCAGCCGATGCCAAGCCAGATAAGCGCTCGCAACTATTCCTCTTCCGTGGGTTCGAGGATCGATACCATGCAATGGAAGCCCTCGGTTGCGCTCGACCGACTTCCCGGCATTCCAAGGCATAAGGCTGTGGCTCCATTCCGTCATACTTTCCCTAAGAATGAGAAGGATGTATATATCCGATTTGCCAATTCACCTTTGGGGAACCGTGAAGTGACAGATGTTGCCATTGAGTGTATAAAAGGATTGAACATGGGCAACGTGGGCACCACGGTCGATATGCTCAACCTCGGCTATACTCTTGCTCCATATAAGTATGTAAAAGATGGCGACTATAGGGCTGAACTTACTGACTCCTATCTTCGTCTTGACAAAGAGTTGGGCCGGCTGTTTGAGGCAATAGACCGTTATGTCGGCCCCGGGAATGCTCTGGTATGGCTCAGCTCTACGGGTTATTATGACGATGCGGTGATTGACGACCGCAAATATCGCATACCCGGGGGTGAGTTCTCGATGAAGAGAGCACAATCACTGCTTAACTCCTATCTCTCAGCCCGACATGGAAATGCGGGATATGTCGGTGCATTCAAAGATGGTCACCTCTATTTCGACCATAAGGTGATAGAGGAGAAAAACCTTGACCTTAACGAGGTGGTGGCTGATGCCCGCTCATTCCTTGCAAAGATGAGCGGAGTGGCCGATGCCTTCACCCTTAACGATATACTCTCTCCGAGCACTCCCACAGAGGAGAGCCTTCGTCTCTCCATTGACCCGAAGAGGGGAGGCGACCTTTTTGTAACATTCAACCCCGGGTGGACGGTGGTTGACGATATCACATATCCTCCGGTGTCAAAACCGGTGCGCGAGACTCCGGTTCTGACACCGGCCTTCATCCTCTCTCCGGGGGTGGAACCTCAGGTGATACAGAATCCGGTGGATGCCACGGCGCTTGCTCCGACAGTGGCAGGAATCCTGAGAATACGCAGTCCCAACGGGAGCGTATCGAAACCTATGCTATTGAAGAGATAAAAGCAAATCCGTTAAAATCAGAAAACATTACAACCCAATGATATCCAAAATATTCAAAAAAATTTTCGGTGACCAGTCTGAGCGTGCCGTGCGCCCTCTGTGGGACCGACTTAACAATGAAATCAATCCTATCTCCGAGGAGATCAAGGATATAAGCCATGATGAGCTTCGTGGACGCATAGACAAGATACGTAATAACATCCGTGGAAAGGCACAGGAGTATAAAGACCAGATGGATGAGATCCGCAAGGAGATCGAGACCCTCGACTACGACAAGCGCGAGCCACTCTGGAAAAAGATAGACGACCTGCGCGAGGAGATGTTTGATGAATATGCACGCAATCTCGATGAGGCCCTGCCGGAGGTTTTTGCAGTGGTAAAGGAAACTGCGCGCCGTTTCAAGGATAATGAAACTATTGAAGTAACCGCCACTGATGCCGACCGTGAGCTCGCCGCCGCAGGTAAGGACTTCGTGACAATCGAAGGGGATAAGGCCATTTACAAAAATGAATGGCTTGCCGGTGGTAACCTCATGAAATGGGATATGTGCCATTATGATGTGCAGCTCATCGGAGGTATGGTGCTCCACGGCATCATGAACAAAGGGAAAGTTACCAACAGTATTGCCGAGATGGCTACCGGTGAAGGTAAGACTCTTGTGGCCACCCTTCCGGTATTCCTCAACGCCCTTACAGGTGAAGGTGTGCATGTGGTGACCGTGAATGATTACCTTGCAAAACGAGACTCCGAGTGGATGGGACCTTTGTATCAGTTCCATGGGCTTACGGTTGACTGTATCGACAAGACAGAGCCTAATTCACCCGAACGTCGCAAAGCTTACCGCTCAGATATCACGTTCGGTACAAACAATGAGTTCGGTTTCGACTATCTCCGCGACAATATGGCAACGCAGACAGCCGATCTCGTTCAGCGTGATGAGCATTATTATGCAATTGTCGATGAGGTTGACTCCGTGCTTATTGACGATGCCCGTACGCCTCTCATCATCTCCGGACCTGTGCCCAAAGGGGATGACCAGATGTTCAACGAGTTCAAACCCAATGTAGAGAAACTTGTCAATGCACAGCGCAAGCTTGCCCAAAGCCTTCTTCTCGAAGCCAAAGATAAGATTGGCAAAGGGGAACTCGAAGAGGGCGGATTGGCGCTCTTCCGCGTATATAAAGCCCTTCCCAAGCATAATCCCCTTATCCGTTACCTCAGCGAGGATGGTATAAAGCAACTTATGCTCAAGGTTGAAGCCAAATATATGCAGGATAACAACCGCGAGATGCCGAAAGCTGTAGAGCCGTTGTTCTTTGTCATAGATGAGAAGAACCATTCAATCGAACTTACCGACAAAGGTATTGAGGTACTGACAGGCTTTAACCAGGATCCGGAATTCTTTATTCTTCCCGACATCGCTTCCCAGCTCTCAGCTGTGGAGAATGAAGACCTCACCGCTGAGGAGAAGCAGGAGAAGAAAGACCAGCTTCTCCAGAACTATGCCGTGAAAGCTGAGCGTGTCCATACCGTTAACCAGCTCCTAAAGGCATACACTCTTTTCGACAAGGATATAGAATATGTGATTGACGACAACAAGATCAAGATTGTGGATGAGCAGACCGGACGTATCATGGAGGGTCGCCGTTATTCCGACGGACTTCATCAGGCAATCGAGGCCAAGGAGGGTGTGAAGGTCGAGGCCGCAACCCAGACATACGCCACAATCACGCTTCAGAACTACTTCCGTATGTATCGCAAGCTTGCCGGTATGACCGGTACGGCAATGACAGAGGCCGGTGAGTTCTATGATATCTATAAACTTGATGTAATCGAGATTCCGACCAACCGTCCCGTGATACGAGACGATATGAACGACCGCGTGTATCGTACCAAGAAAGAGAAATACGCCGCCGTTATTCAGGAAGTGGAGGATATGGTTAATGCAGGTCGTCCGGTGCTTGTCGGAACCACATCGGTAGAGATTTCCGAACTTCTCTCGAAGATGCTAAAACTCCGCAAGATTGAGCATCAGGTGCTGAATGCGAAGCTGCATCAGAAAGAGGCCGACATTGTGGCTCAGGCCGGTAAGAAAGGAACCGTGACTATCGCAACCAATATGGCCGGCCGTGGTACCGATATCAAGCTTCCGCAGGAGGTGAAGGATGCCGGTGGTCTGGCAATCATCGGTACGGAACGCCATGAATCGCGTCGTGTTGACCGTCAGCTTCGCGGTCGTGCCGGCCGTCAGGGAGACCCGGGTAGCTCAGTTTTCTTCGTATCATTCGAGGATACGGTTATGCGACTCTTCGCCAATGATCGCGTGGTGAAGATGCTTGACCGCATGGGCTTCAAGGAAGGAGAGATGCTTGAGAACAGCATGGTCACCAAATCAATCGAGAATGCCCAGAAGAGGGTGGAGGAGAACAATTTCGGTATCCGTAAGCGCCTTGTGGAATATGACGATATAATGAACGCCCAGCGTAAGGGTGTCTATGGTCGCCGTCAGAATGCCTTGAAGGGTGAGCGTATCGGTGCCGACATAGCCAATATGGTTTATGAAGTATGTTCCAATCTCGCTAACGGCGTATATGAGGATTACAACGACTTCAACAATGAAGTGAACCGTGTTCTTGCCCTTGAACTTCCATTCACTGCTGAGGAATATCCAAAGCTTGATGCCGCTCAGATAACGGAGAAGCTCACCGATGCTGCAATGCATCAGTTGGCTCGTCGTAAAGAGAAAATGGCAGAGGGTGCCATGCCTTATATAAAGGAATTTGTGGAGGAACGTGGTGCCACCGGACCGGTCGGTGTTCCTATGACCGACGGACGCCGCATGTTCAACATCCGGGCCGACATAAAAGAATGTTACGAGAATAATTGCAAACCCCTTACAAAGGCTTGGGAGAAGGCAGTGCTTCTTTCATCTATTGACTCCGCATGGCAGGAACAGCTCCGCGAGATGGATGAATTGCGAAAATCTGTTCAGAATGCATCCTACGAGCAGAAAGACCCACTTGTGATCTATAAGATTGAGGCGTTTGAGCTGTGGAAGAAGATGGTGCAGGAGATGAACACCAAATCGGTCTCCACCCTTATGCGTGGCAAGCTTGCCGTTCCCGATTATGAGGAGAGCAAACGAATGGAAGAGGAGCGCCGGCGTGCCGAAGAGGAGAAACAGCAGGCCAAGAGAGAAGCTTTCGAGAAAGCTCAGGCCGAGGCTATTGCACAGCGCAATGCTCAGCCACAGGGTCATATCAGACAGGAATACAGCACAGCAGGGATGCCAAATCCATACGCCAACTATTCCACCACTCGTGACACCTATCCGGGTGAGTCCGCACAGCGTCAGGCGGCGCAGAGCGTGAACCGTCCGGCTCAGCCAAAACAGCCGATGAAAGCTCAGCCGAAGGTGGGCAGAAATGATCCCTGTCCTTGCGGCTCCGGCAAGAAATATAAGAACTGCCACGGCCGCAATCAAGCATAACAGATCGTCAAAGAGAATATGTAGGGACGCACCACGGTGCGTCCTTTTTTAGTTAAAGAATCTAAAACTCGAGTAAAAAACTCAACCTTTGGATAAGGGTAGGCGTTGAAATAGTAGAATCAGAAGAAGATTCTAACAAAAATAATAGTAACCCAAAATAGTAGTAACCCAAAAAAGAAATATTAAAATTTAAACTATGAACACTATAATCAACACACGAATTCCGGAGTTCAAGGTACAGGCGTTTCATAACGGCGAGTTCAAGACAGTGACAGACAAAGATGTGCTCGGTAAATGGGCAGTGTTCTTCTTCTATCCTGCCGACTTCACCTTCGTATGCCCTACAGAACTCGTGGATCTCGCGGAGAAATATGAAAAGCTCAAATCATTAGGCGTGGAGGTTTATTCCGTAAGTTGCGACACGCATTATGTGCATAAAGCTTGGCACGACACTTCCGACAGCATCAAGAAGATAAACTACCCGATGCTCGCCGACCCCAAAGGACTTTTGGCACGTGCATTCGGTGTGATGGATGAAGAGGAAGGCGTGGCCTATCGTGGAACATTTGTTTCCGATCCTGAAGGTCTGATCAAGCTTGTGGAGATTCAGGATAACAGCATAGGCCGTAATGCCGATGAACTTCTTAGAAAGGTGGAGGCGGCTCAGTTTGTAGCCTCTCACCCCGGTGAAGTTTGCCCGGCCAAGTGGAAAGAGGGTGCAGAAACACTCAAGCCTTCAATTGACCTCGTAGGTAAGATTTAAGAATCTCATAGCAATTGTATAGTAAAGAATGATTAGTAACCGAATGAGGTCGTGAGGGAAATCCTGCGGCCTCATTTTATATAAAAAGATATATTATGGCAAAACTCGATAAAGAGATATTAGATCAGCTGAAAGGGATATTCGCAAATCTTGACACATCAATCTTACTTTTGGTGCAAGGCAGCCCGAATGATCCCAAAAGGAAGGAGATGGAGGAGTTTGTCAATGACTTTGCTTCATCCTCACCATCCTTCTCGGTGAAGATAGAGGATTTTCCAACAGAGGAGGAGACTCCTGTTTTAGCAATCTGGCGAGATGGTATTCCTACAGGAGTGCAATTTGCAGGAGTGCCGGGAGGGCATGAGTTCTCTTCCCTTATCCTTGCCGTGCTTAATGCGGCCGGACAAGGCAAGAACCTTCCTGATGAAGCCACTCAAAGACGTATTGAAGCCATAACCGGACCTGTGGAGATCCTGACATTTGTTTCGCTTACCTGTTCGATATGCCCTGACGTGGTGCAAGCATTAAACGTAATCACCCTGCTGAATCCTCAGATTACAAATAAGGTGATTGATGGAGGCGTTGCACCCCAGATGGTGAAGGATTATAACATCAATGGAGTGCCGACGGTCTATGCCAACGGTCTGTTGTTGAATGTAGGCCAAGCCACGCTCGGCGAACTTATAGGGAAATTGGAGCAGAATTTTGGCACGACAGCCGACAATGGTGTAAGTGACAATACTCCTTTAGGATTTGATGCGGTGATTGCCGGTGGAGGCCCCGCAGGAGCCGCCTCTGCAATATATTTGGCGAGAAAAGGGATGAAGGTTGCTGTTGTGGCCGGTAGAATCGGTGGGCAGGTGAAAGATACTTCAGAGATCGAGAACCTTATATCGGTGCCTGTCACAACCGGTACTGCTCTTGCAAATGACTTGAGAAGGCATCTCGATGCGTACGAGATAGCAATTTTTGATAATCGCCGCATTGTTTCTGCTGACCTTAAGGGGGAAGTCAAGAAACTCAAGGCAGACAGTGGAGAGACATTCGAGGCTCCGCAGGTCATTATCGCCACCGGAGCTTCCTGGAGAAAGCTAAACATTACCGGTGAGGAGGACTATTTAGGAAAGGGAGTTGCTTTCTGCACCCACTGCGATGGTCCGTTCTACCGTGGAAAGCGTGTTGCTGTTGTAGGTGGTGGAAATTCAGGAGTAGAGGCGGCGATTGATTTAGCCGGACTTGCCACCCATGTCGATCTCTTTGAGTTTATGGATTCCTTGAAAGCCGACGAAGTGCTTCAGAAAAAATTGGCTACCTTTGATAACGTGGATATCCATCTCTCCACCGCACTCACCGAGGTGAAAGGGGACGGCAGAAATGTTACAGCCGTCGTTGCCAAAGACAGGAACACCGGTGAGACAAAGGAATATCCCGTATCGGGAGTCTTCGTTCAGATCGGCCTGACTCCGAATTCACAGGTGTTTGAAGGTGAAGTGGCGATGAACGACCACAAGGAGATAGAGACCGATTCATACGGCAGAACTTCCGTGAAGGGAGTATATGCTGCGGGCGATGTAACCGATGTGCCCTACAAGCAGATTGTGATTGCAATGGGAGAGGGTGCGAAAACGGCCTTAACAGCCGTTGACGACCGGATGAGGGGAAATCTGTAGAATTTAGGATAATCGAAAAGATAAAGAGAAATTATATTTCTAACTTCATTACAAATCAGGCGACTTGATTCAGGTCGCCTGATTTTTTTATGAAAAAAACTAAAAGAAACATTAAAATATCTAATTGATGACTTTTTTGATTTATGTTCAGTGGATTTATAACCATTTGAACGACATTTGCAAATAAATCTAACATACACAACCTTATTAACGAATTTCTATATCAAAATGAAAAAATTTAATCTGATTACATACGCTCTAATAACAATTTCCATTTTTTCAGCCTTACCATCTTTGGGGGTCCCGGCCAATCCGGCACTTCAGCCTGTGACGCAGCCCGACGGGAGTGTTGTCATGGCACGCTTGCGTGGAGATGAGAGATCCCATCTCATCTTAAGTGCCGATGGATTGCCAATTGACCGTGGAAGTGACGGCCTGTTCTACTATTATGAATGTGGTGCCGATGATCGACCGGTTCTGTCAACTCAGCGTGTGTCCGACCCGAAGGGTTCTGCGAAGGAGAAAGCCTTCATAGAATCCATAGATCGTCAAAAGCTCGAGAAGTCATTCAATAAGGAGAGGGAGTTAAAGGGGAATAAGAAAGTGCGCAGTAAGGTTCCTCCACAGATCAACGCCTTCCCTTGCACAGGGAGTCCGCGTGGACTCGTCCTTCTTATAGAATATTCCGACGTCTCTTTTACTGTGCCTAATCCAAACGACTCCTTCACGCGAATGCTCAATGAAGAGGGTTATTCAGATTATGGTGGCTGGGGAAGCGCGAGAGATTGGTTCATATCCAATTCAAATGGAAGATTCACACCCCAATTCGATGTGGTGGGACCGATCACCCTCAGTCATCCGAGAGCCTATTACGGAGCCAACAAGGGTGGTGACGACATACGTCCTGAAATGATGATTATCGAGGCCTGCGGAATGATTGCTGATGAAGTGGATTTCTCTCTTTATGATGCAGATGACGACGGCTTTATCGACAATGTATTTGCATTCTATGCCGGCTATGGAGAGAACCTTGGAGCGACCGTACCCTCTGAGTGTGTCTGGCCCCATTCGTGGGATATAGCAGAGGCAACTTCTGTTCCATATTATTTCAATGGTAAGAGGCTGAACCATTACGCCTGTACTAATGAAATCGATCTTACCAATACAATGGACGGTATCGGAACTTTCGTGCATGAATTCTCTCATGTGATGGGTCTTCCTGATCTCTATGCCACAAATTATTCATTTGCCTTCACTCCCGGCAGATGGTCGGTTATGGATGAGGGACCTTACAATAACAACAGCCGTACACCGCCGTGCTATTCAGCTTTTGAACGTCTCAGCCTGGGCTGGCTTGATCCTGTCAAGTTAGACAAACCTTCAAATATCAAGATACCCCCAATTGCAGAGAATAGGGCATATTACATACCCACTGAAAATGAAAACGAATATTTCCTGCTTGAAAACCGTCAGCAAACCGGTTGGGATACCTTTATCCCGTACCATGGTATGCTTGTCTGGCACATAGATTATAATGAGAATGTTTGGCGCTATAATACGGTGAACGACCGCAGAGATCATCAGTATGTGGATATTGTGGAAGCCGATAATCATCAGAATGAGGACACTTTAGAAGGTGATCCTTTCCCCGGGACAAAGAACGTAAACTCCTTTACCGATGAAACTGAACCGGCCATGGTCTCCTGGGCCGGAGTGGGTTGTGGAGTACCCTTGACAGATATATATGAGAGTAACGGTTACATATATCTAAAGGCGTGCGGAGGAAAGTCTGTCATTGAGCCTACCGTGGCTTTAGAGGCAACTGAGGTGGAATCTGACAGCTTCACAGCAAATTGGGAGGCGTCTTCAGAAGAGGGGTGTCATTACCTGATGAGCGTCTATACCTCCTCTCTTCGTGAAAGCGGGCAACCGGTAATTAGCTATGTGGCCGGCTATGAAGACCTTGATGTTGGTTCAGGTGTGAACTCCGCATCTGTCAGCGGCCTCACTCCGGGTGAGGAGTACCGTTATTCAGTGCGTGTCTTGGATCCTGAAACAAACTTGAGAAGCATACCCTCAAATGAGATAACTGTCAAGTTGCTTCCTCCGACTTTCGATTGTCTCACTCCCCGTGCCGTAGGGGCAGAGGATATAACCCACGACGCGTTCACCGCTTGTTGGGAACCGCTCGAAGGAGCAGAAAGTTATTCTCTCAATCTTGTAACTAAAGTTATGGGCGAGCCTTCCGCGACAGCGTGCGGTTTTGACAGCGGGTTGTCGGAACTTCCTGAAGGGTGGTCAACCAATTCACGCCTCACTTATGCGGCGGAAGATTATTGTGGAGAATCCGTCCCGTCCCTGCGCTTTAACACTGAGGGTCATTATCTTGAGTTGACTGCTCCCGAGGGTTATGTAAGGGGGCTTAGGATGTGGTTACGCCGTGTAGGCTCTTCTGATCTTACCCGAATCGAGGTTAAGGCTCATGTTGCCGGAGAATGGGTAAGTGCCTTGGAATTGAACCCTGAGGATTATCTCCCTTCTCGCATTGCAGAAATAGGTGAAGATGAAATTCCATTTGGTGCTGATGCCTTGAGATTGGTGTTCCACCCGGGAGATAAAGGCTCGCTTGCCATTGATGATGTGACATTATTATGGGGTGGGGCAACGGAGATTATCCCACATCCATCCTTCACTAATTTTGATGCAGGGAATGTATGTTCATTGCGTTTGGAGGGATTGGAAAGTAATACGCCATATTTCTTTACAGTGACTGCACGTCAAGGTGAGCTGATTTCAAAAATATCAAATGAAGTGCGTGTTGTCACCTTGAAAGAGTCAGGAATAGAAAAGGTGGATATGATAAAGGCTAATGTAAGCTACAATCGGGCCAATAGTACGGTGACGGTAAATGGTGCGACACCCAATGAATTGGTTAGAATTGTTACCTGCGACGGATATGAACTCCTTTCCGGGCGTTGCGATGACGAAGGGAATGCCACATTCCTACTTCCGGAATATAGAGGAGTGGCGCTCCTGACTACCTCAACCTATACGACTAAAATAATAATGTAATATAAACTTAAAAAGCAACATCATGAATAAGAAATCAGTTGCCGGCTTAGTTGCCGGAGGGCTGTTATTCCTAAGCGGATTCTCAGTCTTTGCTTTTACCGGATTACCGGGATTTACAAAACTCGGAACCTCACCCGTGGCAGAGCGTGCCAAAGAGAGGGCGGCCGAGAAAGAGATGTCGCGTCTTCCAATGGTGCCGCGTCTCGATAACTCTGTAGGTAGGCTAAAACCCCTGCCTCGCGTTGGCTCGCGTTCTCTTGTTGAGTCATCGCCATTGAAAGCCCCTTCGCGTGTGACTTCGGAGGAGGCCGGTAGGATTTACGGAGGGGTTATCTATGCCTCCAACTGGACAGCCGATAATTCCCCTGTAGGAATCTATTCCTTCCCGATTAACGACGGTAGCCAATGCCGTTCGGAGGCCATTGGTGATGATTATGTAGTTTCAGGTGGTGTATATGCCAACGGCCAATATCATTTTATCTCCTATATGTCGTTTATGGGGATGACATTTGCCGACCTCTACACTTGCGACATAGAGACTTGGACTATCTCGAGATCCCTTCCGGTAAAAGCGGGGGCGATTCCTCAGGATATGGCATACGACCCGACCACGGGTAACGTATATGGATGTTTCATGAACGATAACGCGGACGGATGGGTGCTCGGTGTGCTCAATCTCGAGACTGGTGAGCGCCGTCTCCTTAAAGACCTCGACATGATCATACTTTCAGTCGGAGTCAATTCAAAAGGGGAGTGGTATGGCGTAGGCTATGACGGAGGATTTTACCGTTTTGACAAGGAAACAGGCGACCGCACCCTCATAGGCTCCACGGGCCGTCATCCGGCGTATTCAGCTTCAGGATGCTTCGACTTGCAGACCGATAAATTCTATTGGGAATGTATCGAGGCTGATGCAAAGGGTATCCTTTATGAGATCGACACAAACACCGGTGTTGCAACTCCCGTGACCACCATCGCCAACAATGCTGAGGTTGTGGGTATGTTCATTCCCGTTCCTGAGGCGGCCGATGCGGCGCCGACAGCTGTAAATGATCTTAAATTTGATTTTGAAGGGGGTGCCCTTTCAGGAGAGGTAGTGTTCACCATGCCGACAATGCAGTTTGATGGCAAAGCTTCGTTGAGCGGAGAATTTAGCTGGACAGTCGCAATCAATGAGCGTGAAGAGGCTACCGGAAAGGCCAATCCCGGCGAAGAGGTACGCGTTCCGGTAACTGTTCCGACCCCCGGTTTCTACCGTGCAAATGTAAGCACAACCAATGCGGCAGGCCGCTCACCCTTGGCTATGGTCGAAACTTGGATAGGACACGATATGCCCGGTGGCGTTGGAAATCTTACTTTGGTTCCAGGCGATGGAGTTACGGATATACTGCTTACTTGGGAAACTCCGAGCGAAACTCTTAACGGAGGTTTTGTGGATACCGATGCCATAACATACGATATTGTCCGTATGCCCGACAATAAGAAGGTGGCTACCGGCCTTAAAGGAAATTCGTTCAGCGAAACCATTCCCGAACCGGCTAATGTAACCCTTTATTCTTATGCAGTGACCCCAATCTATAACGGATTTGAAGGGGAGACCATGACTTCACCTTCGCTTGCAATAGGAAGTGCAAACACTCCTCTCTATAATTTCCTTGCTAATGAAGATGATTTTGCATATTTCCAGGTGATAGATGCCAATAATGATGGCGAGACATGGCTTTTTGATGGCGCGCATATAGCCGCACGTATGAAATACAGCACTGCCAACAATTACACGATGCCTATGGATGACTGGTTGGTTACTCCTCGCGTCAGACTGAAAGCGGGCCGTATGTATCGTTTTGCCATTGATGCAGGATGCTATTACAGTTATCTGCCCGAACGTCTTGAGGTGAAGATGGGCACATCGGCCACTCCCGAAGGATTGAATATTGAGGTGATTAAGCCCACGGTAATAAATAATCCCGAGATGTCAACCATTGAGGGTTGGTTCTCTGTTGAGGAAGACGGAATATATTTCTTCGGTATCCATGCCATGAGCGGTGCCGATTCAATGTTCCTCTATGTGAATAATATGGCTATTGAGGAGGGTCCGTTGTTGGGAACACCGGGCAATATCACTTCCTTATCTGCTACAGCCGGTGCGCAGGGAGCCTTGACAGCCACCATTAAGGGCGTTGCCCCCACAACAACTGTTGATGGAAAGCCTTTGTCTGATATCACTGAAATTAAGGTTGTCCGTGACGGTCGTCCAATAGGAAGCATCACGGGAGTGAAGCCGGGCGAGAAATTTGAATATGTTGATAATGCCGCGGTTCAAAGCGATAACACTTATGTGCTGACAGTTGTAAACTCTACCGGTGCAGGATATGATTGCAAAGTGAGTGTCTATGTAGGACACGACCGTCCCGGCTTGCCTCTCAATGTCAGAGCCACTTATACCGGCGGTAAGAGTGTAACAATCACATGGGATGCTCCGGCCGAAGGGGAGACAGGCGGATATTATGATCCTTCCGCACTCACCTACACCATTCTCAGAGCCAACGATGAGAAGGAACTTGCAACAGGTGTGAAGGAACTTACCTTCACCGATCCTAACGCTCCTCTCAATGGTTATCGTCAGGAGTTCTATGGCTACTATGTTTATGCCCAGTCGCCGGCAGGATATGGCTATGGTCAGCTCTCAAATATCGTTGTGGTTGGTGAGCCTTACACGATGCCTTTTGTGGAGACTTTCGCTAATGGAAAAATTACCAATGATCCATGGGATGTCTCCATTCCTGAAGAGTCAAACGGTTACTGGCAGCTCAAGCTAACGGGTGAATATCCCGACGTGGAATCGCAGGATCCCGAGGGCGGACTCGTAAGTTTCATTCCTGACGAGAGTGGCGACGAAGGCACGCTTACTTCCGGAACAATCTCAGTGAAAGATGCCAACAACCCGGTTGTGGAATTCTGGTGGTATTATCTCCCCAATACATACGATACTGTCAAGCTCCTTCTTTCTAAAGATGGAGGGGAATTCAAGGAGATTGGAGAAGTTAGGTCTTCAGCCGAAAGCGGTGACGAAGGTTGGCGTAAGAAGAGTGTTGCTCTGACAGATCTTGGAGACACCTCCTTTATCCAGATTGCCTTTGAGGCGCGTTCAGGCACAGGTTATAACAACATTCACCTTGACAACATCAGGGTAAAGGACACTTACCAGAATAATCTTGCCGTCTTGGCAGTGCATGCTCCGGCCAGAGTCAATATGGGTGAGAAAACATCTATTGGTGTGAGTGTTGAAAATAGCGGACTCAATGATGCTGACGATTATAATGTGATTCTTTATGCCGATGATAAGGAGATAGCTTCGGTTAAGGGGAAATCAATCAAGCCGGATGAATTTGTTGAGGTGATGTTCGAGATTGTTCCGGAAAACACTTGGAACGAAGTGACCACACTCTATGCATCGGTTGAATATGCCAAGGATGAATATGAGGGTGATAATAAGACACCGAAGGTTGAAGTCCGTGTTGTGGCTTCCAAGCTTCCGGCAGTGAATGATCTCTCCGGAAAACTCGACGAAGCAGGACGGGTTAACCTGGAGTGGAGCGAACCTGAAATTGTAGAAGGTTCCGGTGAAACGGTGACTGATGGAGCAGAGGAATACGATAGCTTCCTTATAAGCGAGTTCGGCGACTGGTGGACAGTGGATGTTGACGGGCTTCCCACATTCGGTATCCGTAGCAGCTCCGGAAGCGCAGTGCAATATCCCAATGCCGGTAAACCTCAGGCATTCATTGTGTTCGATCCTTCGGAGGCCGGCATTCCTATAGAATATTCCGATGGCACTCCCACAGGATGGGCTCCTCGGACAGGAGAGAAATACTTCGCTTCATTCGGTAGTGAAGGAGAGGGTGATAATTGGCTTATCTCGCCTGAATTGCCGCGCGTGGCTCAGACTATCTCATTCTATGTCAAATCTCAGACAGCAGAATATGGATATGAGAAATTTGAAGTTCTATATTCCACTACCGGCACAGAGACTTCCGACTTTATCCGCATCGGTGATTTGCGCTCAGCCCCGGTAGTATGGACCGAAGAGAGGGTTGAACTTCCGGAAGGCGCCCGCTATTTCGCCATTCGTTGTGTCTCGAACGATACATACGTCTTTATGGTTGACGATATCACTTATCTCCCTGCCGGTGCTATAACTGAAGAACTGTCACTGATAGGATATAATGTGTATCGCGACGGAGTTAAGGTTACAGAAAAGCCTTTGGTTGAGATGTCTTATGTTGATCCGGAGGTTGACGGAAAACTCCATTCCTATGCCGTAGCGGTGGTTTATGACAAGGGTGAGTCCAAGCTCTCGAATGTTGTCAAACTCACACCTTCGGGCTTTGGTGAGGCGATGTCGGAATCTGTTGTGGTCTCTTCGGGAAAGGGATTCCTGAATGTCAAGGCACCTATGGACACTCCTTTGACAATAACCGATACGGAAGGCAGAATTATGGTGGCTGTCGCCTCCAGCGGAAACGACCGATTCTCACTTCAGCCGGGAGTATATGTAGTTAAGGCCGGTGATAAAGTGATGAAGGCTATAGTCCGATAATTAGAACCGTAATAAATTGCATTAATTGAATAATAAAGGGTGGAGATAGAGTTGTTTTATCTCCACCCTACAAAAAAACTTCACAATATGAAACAATTTATACTACCATCACTTCTTTGCCTGTCGGCGTTCACCATGTCGGCAGAACTTCCTCCCGCCTCTCCGAGCGAGGTGAAATTAAGTTTCGATGTCGTAAATGGTAAAGGGGTAATCAAAGGCCAGGTCACTGCCCCAACAATGAGTAACAGTTATATAGATGCACAGCCTCTCACGGATAGGATATCTGTGATGACTGTGACTCGCAGCTGTTGGAGTCTTGATGTTGAAGATGTGGTTGTCGCAAAGTTTGAACAGGTAATTCCTGGTCGAACCTATTCTTTCGAAGACAACGATCTTCCTGAATATGGGTATTCCTACAGTTACAAGGCCGTTGCGCTCAATGATGAAGGAGAAGGTGGATATGGAACAAGTGAATATATTTTTGCAGGAGTCAAACCCGCGACTCCGGAATTCGTTAGTGTGGCAGTCGGTGATCAGGGGAAACCACCCGTCTCTTTTGTTATCAAGGGAACAGATCTCAATGAAGATGGAGAACCTTTGGGAATGCCTTTGACGGCCTTGACCCTTTCATATTCCGGGGATGATGATTACGACTTAAATGTAATATCAAAAATAGAGAATCCTGAACCCGGGAAGGAATATTCTGTCAGCTTTGATGCCCAGGAGGGGATGACCTACGAGTTCCAGCTTATTTCTGAATGTGCTTTCGGAAGTAGTGAGGCAAAGACTTATTCCCTTTATGTTGGCGCGGATTCACCCGCTTCTCCTGCGGATGTGAAAGCTGTGGCAAAAGATTCGGGAGCCTTAATTTCGTGGACTGCTCCGGCAGAGGGACGTCACGGAGGCTGGCTTGATCCGGCCACTATCCGTTATAAAGTGGAACGCGTTATAAGTTATTTCGACAAAACGCTTCTTGCCGAAGATTTGAAGGAATGTGAATTCTTCGATCCGTGTGAGGATCTGACCACACTCACTTCTCTCAGCTATGCCGTTACGGCTTACAATGCAATGGGCGAGAGCCCGGCTGCCAGTTCCGAGACCGTCACTGTCGGCCCAATGGCCTCCCTCCCCTTCATTGAGCATTTCAATGCAGGATCGGGTTATTCACCCACCCCTGATAATATATGGACTTATGAACCTGATGATTATGACTGGGCATTCTCAAGATCAAAATATTATTCCGGCGGAGCAAACGGTGTATTGGGAGATGATAAAAAGGAGGACGGCTATGCATATTGTAATGTTCCTTCCATTTCGGGTGATGCCGACCGTCTGATGGTTTCCACACCGATTAATATGAGCGATGCGCAGTATCCCGTACTTTCATTCTGGTATCTTTCTCGTCCTGACCTTGACAATAAGCTTATTGCAGGTTATCGGGAAGATGGTGAAGACAAGATGGTGCTTGAAGTCGGAATCTCTGATGATTTTGCGGCAAATGCTGAGGATGGAAGCGAGTACGTATGGGTGAACCGTTATGTAGCTCTTCCGGAGGTTGCAGGTAAGAGTGCCTCCATTGTTTTCAACGCTTCACGTAAAGCTACAGGGGAATATGGCGTATTATGTCTTGACGAAGTCTTACTTGATGATTATCCTACAGTGGAGACATTCTCCACGGAAATCAAAGAAGGTACAGGCGTAATCAAATGGGTTGCCCCGTCTAACCATAGTGGTGAACCAACGTCTTACGATGTTGAGCTTGATGGTAAAGCGATGAGCAGTGTGAACACTCCGGAGCTTCCTGTGAAGGATATGGAGGACAAAGATTATGTGCTTAAAGTTAGACCGGTTTATGGTAAGATTCCCTCTTGCTGGTCAAATGAATATGTGTTTAATCCCCTGACAACTGGCATTTCAACCATAATGGTCAAAGAGGGAGAAACCATCTATTATGACCTTACAGGTGCGCCTCGCTCAACATTTGAGAAGGGTGAGATTCTCATTCGTAGAACCGTTTCAGCGGATGGAACTGTGAGAACAGAGAAGGTGCGTATGTAAGCCTATGCAGAGCTATTTTAACTGAAAACAGAAGAGAGGCATCCTCGGTGGGTGCCTCTCTCTTGTTTTATAAGTCTGTTTCAGGGAACTCTTCACCATTGCATAAGTTTGGATCCCGGGCTATCCTCCTGCGAACTCTGCTGAGGGTTTGAGGAGTCATACCTAAATATGAAGCGATATATTGCAGGGGGATGTTGTTCACGGTCTCGACTGAGCGTGCACGAAGGAAGTTGAGATACCGGCTTTGTGCATCCCCGTAGCCCAGGAGAGTTTGACGACGTTCAAGAATGAATAACCCTTCCATTATATATTTTATGCTCCACTGTGCCCACTCGCTGTTTATTGAGATTAATCGTTTTACATCTTCAATTCTGACTGAATAGCCGTGAGCATTGGATAACGAGGCTATGGTGGAAGAGGCCGGAAGATTATGACAAAAAGAGAACATGGATGTCACAACGTCGCCGGGCGTGGCAAACCAACGGGTATATTCTATGCCGTCAACAAGAGTATAACAACGCAGCGAACCTTCCAAAATAATGAACACATCGCGTGCCACAACTCCTTGAGCAATAAGTTGTCCACCTTTTTCTACGTTAAACGGAACAAGCAACGGCTTAAGTTCCTCTATTGCATCATCACTTATAGGATGCACCATCCTTAAGGCTGTCTTTAAATCCATAGATACTTCATTATTCTGCAACAAATATACAAGAGGAATGCCATTAATCTTCTTAACCTAAATCAAAAAGATGTGAAGCGGTGCAAAAATTATGAGGCAAATAATTCTCATATTTTTGCACCGCTTCATTATGCGATTTCGTTCGGAAGGTAGTCACATCAGCATTGGTGCCACTCTTTTTAAGGCTTCGATAAAGCGGTCTGCCTCGTCAAAAGTGTTATATGCCGCGAAGGATGCTCGGACTGTGCCGGGAACACCGAGTCGCTCCATCAAAGGCTGCGCGCAATGATGGCCTGTGCGGACAGCCACTCCCATTTTATCTAAAAGGAAGCCCACGTCATAGTTGTGTGCCTCACCTATATTGAAGGAGATTACTGCCGCTTTATCGGGCGCAGTGCCATATATCTTGATTCCGGGTATTTCAAGAAGTTTTTCCGTAGTGTAATGAAGCAACTCCTCCTCATGGAGGCGTATGTTGTCAATACCGGTCTCCTCAATGAAATCTATTGCTTTGGCAAAAGCGGCGATTCCGATGAAATCAGGAGTGCCGGCTTCAAACTTGAAGGGGAGGTCGGCAAAGGTGGTGTGTTCGAATGAAACGTGCTTAATCATTTCCCCACCACCTTGATAGGGGGGCATTGATTCGAGAAGTTCCTTGCGTCCGTAAAGCACTCCGACGCCTGTCGGGCCATACATCTTATGCGAAGAGAAAACATAGAAGTCGCAACCTATATCCTGCACATCAGGCCGGAGATGAGGAGAGGCCTGCGCACCATCAATTAATACCGGCACACCGTGTGAATGGGCAATCTCGGTCATTTCTTTCACGGGATTCACCGTGCCGAGCACATTGCTGATATGGGTGAATGATGCTAACACCGTGTGTGGGGTGAAAAGAGAGCGGTACTGCTCCAGATCGAGTTCCCCCCGGTCGTTGATATCCACCACCCGGAGCTTGATGTTTTTGTGTCTTTGCAACAGTTGCCAGGGAACTATATTGGCGTGGTGTTCCATCACGGTCAGGATTATCTCGTCGCCATCTTTGAACCGGTCGCCAAAAGATGAGGCCACAAGATTGATTGCTTCTGTGGTGCCCCGGGTAAATATTATCTCCTCAAAACTTCGGGCATTAATCCATCCCTGCACGCGACGACGTGTATGTTCCTGGCGGTCGGTGGCCTCCTGTGAAAGGGTATGAACACCGCGATGCACATTCGCTTTCGTGTTTTCATAGAGATAGTCAATCTCGTCAACCACAGAAACGGGGGTCTGGGAGGTGGCCGTGTTGTCGAGGTATATCAATCCCTTTCCTCCCACCTGTCGCAAGAGGATTGGAAATTTTTTCCTTATTTTTTCTACATCAAATCCTGCCATCATTACTCTTTATTACATCCTGCACAAGAGGCGCAGGCAGAAGAGGCTCCAGCAAACCTGCGTTCCACAAGAAGATGCAGACGGTCGCGCAGTGCCTCCACTCTCACTCCGTCGATAATGTCGGCCATGAAAGCCTGTTTAAGAAGGAGTCGAGCTGTGGGTTCATCAAGACCGCGGGTGCGCATGTAGAACATCTGGAGCTGATCGAGCTGTCCGGTTGCTGAGCCGTGGGAGCATTTCACGTCGTCGTTATATATTTCCAATTCAGGCCGGCTCTCCATTCTTGCCGTATCGGTGCCCACAAGATTGCGGTTTGACTGATATGCTTCTGTCTTTACGGCACCTTCGGCCACATAGATTCTGCCGGTGAAGGCTCCTTGGGCATTATCATCAACTGAATATTTGAAGAGTTCATCTGAATGACAGTTAGCCACGTTATGCTCTATTCTGCTGTAGGTGGAGAGGGAACGATGCTCATCCTCTATGCCCATTCCAAGGAGGCGCAGAGATGCGTTCTCGCCTTCGAACCGGCAGAAATATTCATTGCGCGTGATGCCATTGTAGAGGGTTATGCCGTCAATCACCACTCTGCTGTCGGTTCTCTGTGAAAGATAGAGTGTTGAGATTCTATTAGTCTTGGCTGTTGACTCCTCAAGATTGTAAAAATCGAAAGAAGCATTCTCCTTTACAAATATTTCAATTGTCTCTAAAGTTAGAAAATCTATTTCCGGATTCTGGGTGTGATCGCATACAAGCAGGGTTGCTTCAGCACCCTCTTCAATAATAATCAGCATGCGCCGGATGGCCATAAGTGGCATTCCGTTCTGGAGTATGTTGACGAGTTGAAGCGGTTTATCTACTTTCACACCTCTCTTCACACGAAGAAAGAAACCATCTTGCACGAGCAGTGTGTCGAGGGCCACCATCGGGTTTTTCAAGTCGGCAGCTTTGCCATAATATTTATTGAAAGTTTCGGGGTCGCGCAGTGCAAGGTCTTTTAAGCTCCCAACCTCTATCCCTTCCGGTAGTCCGGAGAAAGACTTGGGAGATGATATGAAGGTATCATTGACCACAAGAAAGGGATTAGATGAAATCCTGGGAACGTCGCAATGGAATGTTGCCGAAGGATTCACATCTATGTCGAGTTTTGCTATGTTCAGTCCATAGTCGGGCGCTAACATTGCTTCAAGGTCGGTGGTCTCATAGTTGTCACTGCCGGCCTTGGGAAGGGTGGCTTTTTCCAGAATTTTGTAAGCCTCTTCGCGATGACTGTTGATAGCCCCTGCGCTATGAGAGTCTAATATGTCGCGGTGCTGCAGGAAAAGATCAAGATATTGTGTAAGTGCATTCATAAAATCACCCCTCCTTATCTACCTGTTCCTTAATCCAGTCGTAGCCACGTTCTTCGAGGTCAAGGGCCAATTCAGGACCACCAGTCATGACTATCTTCCCTTTGTAAAGGATATGTACGAAATCCGGTTTTATGTAATCGAGAAGTCTTTGGTAATGGGTGATAACGATGGTTGCATTATTATCGGTCTTGAGCTTATTGACACCCTCAGCCACGATACGCAAGGCATCTATGTCAAGTCCGGAATCTGTCTCATCAAGAATAGAGAGTTTGGGTTCGAGCACAGCCATCTGGAAAATCTCGTTGCGTTTCTTTTCACCACCCGAGAAACCTTCATTCACTGAGCGCGAGGCAAGCTTGTTGTCAAGTTCTACCACGGCACGTTTTTCACGCATCATCTTCAGGAATTCTGTGGCCGACATTGGAGGCTCATTAAAGTAAGCCCTCTTTGCGTTGACCGCAGCACGCATGAAGTTGACCATCGACACTCCGGGAATTTCAACCGGATACTGGAAGCCGAGGAAAAGTCCCTCATGGCTTCTCACCTCGGGAGGCATGGCAAGAAGATCCTTGCCATAGAACTCCACCGAACCTCCCGTAGGGGTGTAGGCCGGGTTGCCGGCAAGCACCATAGAAAGGGTTGATTTTCCTGAGCCGTTCGGTCCCATTATTGCGTGAACCTCACCGGGTTTAACTTCAAGGTTGATTCCCTTCAGAATCTCCTTGCCATTTATTTCAGCGTGTAAGTCGTTGACTTTTAACATATATTGTCTATAACTTAGTATATTTCAAATTAATCTGCCCCAGGAATCCATTCCTGTAATGCAAATTTACAGATAAATTTACAAAGTATAAACAAATATATCTTTAATT
>CAMWIH010000023.1 GCA_947174305.1 uncultured Porphyromonadaceae bacterium
CGCTATATCATCATTATCATATTCTCCTTCATAAGTATATTGGCCATGGCCAAACCGCCACAATTAAATGTGGAAAAACTTTTCGACGGCTCGTATAACTCCGACAAGACTGTGCAAATTCACATCTCCAAAAATAAAGATAAATATTACCGGGGATTCACTGTCAACAACAACGCTGCATTGGTCAAGAAAGTGACCCAGCTATTCAAAAAAGATACCGACAGAGCCGAAACCTCGCAGGACATAATTAAAGACGGAGGCCCTTCATATTCCTATATGGTGATAAAGAATAACAATCACGATATCAACATCGGAATCCAGTATTATTCCAATTCCTCCTGCTATCTCTTTATAAACGGCTCCTCAGAAGCCTTTAAATAAGTTATAAGCTGTAAGTAAGTTGTAAGTTAGAAGGTAGAGGTTATTAATCATAACAACCAACGTCGCTTTCAATGAAGTTTTGACAACTTCAATTAGTCTGAAAATTTAATTCCAACATACATTATGAAAAAGTCTTTTATACTGCTCTTAGGAGCGGTAGCACTCCCTGCATCCATTTTTTCCCAGGAAAAGAATGATTCCATATCTTCATCCGCCGATATGGAGCGAGATCTGAATGAAGTGGTTGTCACTGCCAAACGGTCTGCCGTGAAACAGCAGCCAGACCGAATAGTTTATACCATCAAGAATGACCCTTATGCTATCGGTCTCAATGGTGTGGAACTGCTAGACCGCATTCCTCGCGTATCCGTGATCAATGATCAGGTGAGCGTTGCAGGCAAGAATTCCGTAAAATACATTGTTGACGGCCATCTTCTGGAAATGACCGACGACGCAATAGCCCTTAAGTTGAAGAATCTCCAAGCCAACGGAATTGAGAAGATCGAACTCCTCACCACGCCTCCGGCAAAATATGCAGCTGGAAATAATGTGGCGTTCATCAGCATAACCACAAGGAATGAATCGCTCGGAACACGAGGGAATGTCTGGGGAAGGGGAAGCCATTCCGATAATTTTAATTATATACTCGGAGGGAATGTGTCGCATACCACCCGCAAGGTTGAATTGTCGGGCGATATAAGTTGGAACGACTTCAAAGGAAAAAATGATGTTTGCAAGGAATACCTTTTCAATGATTACAGCCGGATATCCGATAGAAGGAATTCTTTCATATGGCGCACCCTCGGAGCGAACGGGCTTTTCAAATATAAGTTCAGCAGCCGCTTCAGTGCAGGAGCCATTGTGAATTACAGTAACAATCGCTTTAATGATGATATTACCGATAAGACTCTCGAACAAGGCTCGACGCTTCTTTCGACCTCTACAGTACCCTCCTATCCGGAAAATGCCTTGACACTTACAGGTTTCGCAGATTGGATATTGGATTCCAAAGGGAAGATGCTTAGCTTGACCTACAATTGGTTTGACAAGCGCAGCTCATCTTTCTCTGATATAGTAACCCGATGGGATAATTCCGACATATCGCGTCTCACAAAGGATGACAACAACCGATATGACATTCATTCGGTGAAATTGGATGCTACCCTTCCCTTCTCATCGTTCAGGATGGAAACCGGCGCAGCCTATACCGCTATCGGAAACAATACGAATTTAAAAGTGGCTAATGAAGTGAATGGAGAATTCATAAATGATCCCACTCAAAGCAATCATTTCAAATATGATGAGAAAACCTTCGCACTTTATCTTAGCGCAGAAAAAAATTTCACCGGTGGTCTGTTCAGTAAAATAGGCTTGAGATATGAGCACACGGATGTTACAGGCTTTCAGGAAGTCAACAACATCCGTAATCACAGACTTTATGACTATCTCTTTCCCTCTGCCCTCATAAGTTGGAACATTCCGGAAGGAGGACGCCTCTCGGCCGATTATTCCATGGGCATTAGTCGCCCGAGCTTCGGGGATATGAATCCTTTCCGGTATTACACTACGGTAAATGATTACTTTACAGGAAATCCCGACCTTGAAGCAGTCATAACTCATAATGCCGGTATAAATTACAGCTACAAGGGTATTTATGCTGTGCTATACGGCTCCTGGAACAGGAATGCAATCGGCTACATCACCCATTTCAATCCTGATGGAATGCAATGGACTATTCCTGAAAATTGTCTCAACACAACTAAGGTTGGTCTCTATGTATCTTACAATCGCTCTCTTTTTAGCTGGTGGAACATCAATCTCGGGGGTGAGGTATTCTATTCAAATACAACATCAAAGAGCCCCTATTATAAAGAGGATGATGAAAACAGCTGGAGCGGAAAACTCGAACTCAACACCTCATGGATGCTAACCCGAAAGAAAAATCTGATTTTCAACATCCGGTGCACTCACCACTTCCCATACGAAGACAAGATGATTAAATACGAAAACAGGACGTTCCTGACCGGAGAATTAAGGTATGTTTTGCTTGATAACCGTCTAACAATCACAGCCTCAGTTACCGATCCATTCGGTTGGAGCATAACGAAATCGAGTGCGAAGTTTAAGGATTACACACTCTATTCCAGAACTGATATACACCAGCACGCAGTGGCTCTTCGAATAGCTTATTCCTTTGGTGGACGCAAGGTTAATAACGTTTATCGCGATACAAAGGAAAGGGAGTCTCATCGATCCGTAAAATAATTGTTTAATATCTGTATATTGTTCTCTTTAATTTACTAATAATTCTCTTAATATGCAAGAATGGAGGTTTGCTCGCCGACGATGGCAGGTAAACCTTTTTCCGTAGGGACGTACCACGGTACGTCCGCCTGTTATACAAATAAAAAGACCTCAAAGTGCTTTGAGGTCTTTATCCCGGTCCTGTTTTCTATAATGTATAACCCTTTAAAAGGACTTTGAATGGCCGGGTATATCTTTTATTCTAATGAACTATTCACCTGAGGGAGTTGCGGTTCCGGTAGTGATAGTGGTCTGAACACCATTGTCAACCCCATCTATTGCCTCCTGTGTTCCAATTCCGAATATCCAGAAAAGAAGGATAAAAATAAGGATAGCAACTCCCAACCACATCCAGAGTTTGTTCATCTTACGCGTACTCTCGTTTTTTCTCTTCCTTTGCTCTGCTCGTGCCATAGTTTCAGCTTCTTCGATATTATGTCCTATTTTATTTCTTTTATCATCTCTTGCTTCCATAACCTTTGTTTTTTGTTTTCTTTAACTATATAACGCATCATATTTAAAAAGGTTCAAAATTTTTGTTCATTCTCCTCCTTCATTCTTCTTATTCGTTCATCCTTGAACTTGCGCCAGTGGCTCTTCATGTTTTTTCTTGATTTGAATAGAGTGATGCCTGTGAGCTCTTTCAGCATGAATAAGGCGCGTTTGCCTATATTGAAGTTGTCGTTTCGTAATTTTCCGCATCCCAATCGTTCATCGGGAGGAAGCTCTACACGGACTTGCCCTTTATCTACTTTGCCAACCCTATCGATCAGCTGAAGAGTCATCGCATCAAGAGGAGGGGCATTGGCCGGTTCGAAAAGCTCCACTTCCTCATCTTCATAATTGTGGCTCTCCCATTTTCTTGCATCCTTAGCCGATATGTATTCCCGGTCTATTATATAGACATCACTTTTTGTGGTAAAATAAAATTTCTCCTTCTCACTTTTTATCCTCTCCATCTCATGGCCCCTTCCATTAGACTCCACAGTAAAAGAATAATCGGTTAGGTCTAAAGGTGAAATATCATTTCCCAATACATTTTCATAATTCATCGACAGGCGAAAGTCATAAAAATCGACCCCGTCTTGAAAGAAACCCTTAACCGTCGGACACCATCTTCGCCCCCTTTTATCTGCCAAGAGATCAACCTTAACGTTCACTATATCTTTATCCTTTTTCCATGCTTCGCAAGCACTATACTTGCCATGCAATGTATCAACACCACACTCCTTGTAGCTTAATGCTTCAGGCAATCTCTCCAGCGGAGGCAACCCAACCCAGTCTGCCCATGAGAAATGGAAACTGCTTTCGTCGCTTACACTGTCAAGGCCTTCTGAATTGGTAAACCTGTAATAAGATTTTGATGTAAGTATTCGTGGAATATTCCAACCCTTGAATTTCACCCTTTCATTAGGGAGCAACATGAAATCCACAAGTTTCTCCCGGAAAAGATGCACGGTGTCTGTGGCGCTTGACATTGTGGAGTAATCACGCACGTAAGCCAATATATGCACAATCTTATTCCTGTTCGATTCCACCGTCACCTCCGGCAAGTTGGTCGCATCTCTGCGACTACCATTTGCACTCCATGCGTCAATCCCAATAAATGACCCATAGAATGCGAATAAAACTATTATTGCAAGATACCGATACATATTATTAAGACGGTACTTCCACATATTTTGTGACAGATGTTACAAAATAACTTATTCAAATTACAATCTTCCCGAATCGTAATATGAATAATAACCTGAAGATGAGACTATGAGATGATCAATCATACGCATATCCATAACCTGTGTTCCCTCCTTCATCTTTTTTGTTATCTGGTCATCCTGTATGCTCGGAACAAGATTTCCCGACGGATGATTATGAACCAGCACCAACCCCTGGGCCTCAAGCAACAGTGCCTCCTTCAGTATGGCCTTTACATCGAAAATGGAGGCGACAGCGCTTCCCGTGGTGATTCGCTTTTTCAATATCACATCGTTACGGCGTCCCAGATATATGGCCCATATCTCCTCGTGAGAAAGGTTCCCGATCTCGCTCCTCATAAGGTCATAAATTGACTGAGAGGAATTAATCACATACTTCTCTCCTACCTTCTCACGGTTATAACGTCGCGTGATTTCCATAGTGGCGAGAATCTGAAGTCCCTTTGTCTGTCCGATCCCTTTAGTTGACATTATCTCCTTAAGGGTTTTCCTTTCAAGCTTAAACAGGGATTGCTCGTTATCGCGCATAAGGTCGCGACACAATTGTGTAATGGGTTTCCCAGGCAAACCGGTGCGCAATATCAATGCCCACAGGTCGGGAGTGGAAAGAGTGGATATGCCATACTTTAATGCCCGCTCCCTTGGCTGGTCATCAACGTCCATATCCTTCACCTTTAGGCATCTGCTGTTTTCTTCCATATCTTGATTTTGATAATTCGCCTTATCCGGATAACTTTGCTCCTACAATCCCTCATTTTTCCCCTTTCGGATCTCCTTCTCTCGCTCGGCATCGCGTCCTCTCCCCAGGATAATCCTTGTGAAATATGCCTTGATGAATCCGGTGCCATAGCCGAGAAGCTGAACCATCGACGCGGCCACACCCATCGAAGCCACCTTAAGGCTGTGAGTCTCTATCAAACCTCCTATCCATAACGCTATCAGATAAACGCACAAAGGGATTAGAAGCCAAGGCCAGAAGATGGAGCCAATTAACAGACCGATCGCACCAACCGTGAAAACGGCCGGCAACCAATGCACTAACTTCATCGATCCTGGATAAAGAAGTTCCAGTGTGATTCTTGACTGACCGAATACATGCACCTGCTTCCAGAATTTCCTTAAATTGCCGCGACGCTTGTGAAACACACTCACATCAGGATAAAGCATTATCCGGAAACCATTGAGCCGGATGCGTGTGCTCATATCTATATCCTCGCTGAACATCTCGCGAAAACCGCCAGTCTTTTCATACACCTCTCGTGAAAATCCCATATTGAATGTGCGGGGTGTGAATTTCTCCATCGAAACCTTCCCTCCTCTTATTCCTCCTGTGGTCAGGAAGGAGGTCATTGCATAATTGATGGCCTTCTGAGTGTCGGTGAAGGAATCATGGGCGGCATCAGGGCCTCCGAAGCAATCCGTAGGATTCTCTATTAAACTTTTACGAAGCTTCTCGATATAATCAGGCGGAAGAATGCAATCGGAATCAACAAAAATAAAGAAATCACCCTCTGCCCTCTCCAAACCGTAATTGCGGGCAATGCTTCTCCCCTCATTGCTCTTCTTATAATATTTGAGTTTAATCGGAGAGGCATCATAATTGTCGGGCAAAGCCACAACAGTGGAGCCATCCTCCACAAGAACCAACTCAAATCCCATATCTGTCTGGGCCTTCAGGCTCTTTATGAGGTCGGCCACTTCATCAGGACGGTTATATACAGGAACAATGATGGAAAAGAACATCTCGGGAAAAATTTAAAATAAACGAAAAGGTATATTGGTAAAAAGTGGAAACGTACAGCCGAGGAGCGTAAAAGCAAATGGAATGATAAATGAGAGCCCGCATAAGACAATCATTCACCATTCCATTTTAATTGTTATCTAAACCGGACGGCCGGATTATGCTTTCACACGGCCCACGTAGCTGCCATCGCGCGTATCAACTTCGATGAGCTCGCCTTCATTGATGAAGAGAGGCACCTTTACGGTTGCACCTGTCTCAACAGTGGCAGGCTTGAGTGTGTTGGTGGCGGTGTCACCCTTAAGACCGGGCTCTGTGTAAGTCACCTTAAGAACAGTCTTTACAGGCATCTCGGCATAAAGCACAGTGTTGGTTGAAGCGTCAGAAACAACCTCTACAGTATCACCCTCCTTCATATAGGGGGCGCCGGTAACAACCTCCTTGAGGATAGGAATCTGCTCAAAAGTTTCATTATTCATGAAGATATCGTCGTCACCGTCAGAATAAAGATACTGATAAGGACGACGCTCCACGCGTACATCTTCAAGTTTCTCACCGATATTGAAACGGCGTTCAATCACACGGCCGTCAACAACATCCTTAAGCTTGGTGCGCATAAAGGTGTTACCCTTTCCAGGTTTCACGTGGAGGAACTCCACGCAGAAATAGAGACGGCCATCGAGGCGGATGCAAGTGCCGTTCTTAATGTCTTGAGCGTTCATCATAACGTTATAATGTTTTTATCAAATTTTCAATCCAATGCCCGCAAAGGAGCAAAAAAGAGATTTTTCTTTACCGTTGCAAAATTAATAAAAAAAAATAAACCGCGAAAATTTGGCAAATCAAAAATGAATGATTAATTTTGCAATCCGAATGCCGACCTATAGCCATAACCGCGGCATTGTTGTATTCAATTAATCAATAGAAAAAGATGAAAAGAACTTTTCAACCCTCCAACCGCAGAAGAGTCAACAAGCACGGCTTCCGCGAGAGAATGGCCACTAAAAACGGTCGCAAAGTTCTCTCTCGCCGTCGCGCCAGAGGTCGCGCATCGCTTACTGTATCCGACCACCTGGCAAGCAAGTAATCACCGATTACTTACGACTCCTAAAGATATTACCCCGACCATCCGGCCGGGGTATTTCTTTTCAGATCTCTACCTCATAATCAAGGAGTCCTTGGTGCAATTTTGCTGTTTAGTAGTAAAAAAGTGAATAACACTTTATTCCCGCTTTACTAAAATGTTTATTTTGCTATTAATACTTCCCAGTGACCTGCTTTTGTTGATCCTATCCTACGGATAAGCCCTTCCGAAATTAATCTTTCCAGACGTCTTTTAACACTACTGTCATGCAGTTCTAAGATTCTGCCTATCTCCGACCGAGTTATATTGGGATTTGATTTTATGAGGTTCAAAATTTTTATTTTCTGGTCGGACATTTGGTCGATCACAGTCTTTTCTTGGTCGCAAGAAATAGCTTTACCTATTTCTTGGTCGGCTACGAGCGTTTCTTGGTCTGTTCTATGGTCATTCGAAGTGCTTTTAATAGTTTCTTGGTCGGTCTCTTGGTCTTTCTGGGTAGTTTCTTGGTCTGTCTGGGGTTCACTGGGGTCGATGAGGTCGCCGTAGAGTTCGAGCATGGCTTTTACGTCTTGCTCGTTGCCTCCGGTAGAAAGGGTCAATACTGTGCGATCTACGCCATCTTTATGGGTTTCCTCAATCGTGACTGGAGTGTGATAGACCTTTTCCCAACGTTTGCAGATGCCACTCAAGCCACTACCGGCTCTTTCTCCGAATTCTATCAGTGAGAAAATCTTCAGCATGATACCGTTGCGAGGGTCAGAGATCCCTCCCTCAATCGCATCTGAGATTGATATACGTACTGTACCAGGATTGGAGAGACGATAGCCATTCTCTGATTTCTGAATAACCAATCCCTGACGGCCATAGAAATCAGCGTGGACACAAGCGTTGGTTATCGCTTCTCGGAGAAGTTTATGAATCGGTGTATCATCTACGCGAAGATTGCCTTTCAATACAAATGGTACTTTGAGACCTTGCTGCATACGTCGCAAGGCTTCGATTACAAAGTCGAACACATTACCACTCCAGTCACCGGAGGTGGAGACGATGCGGTCAGTCCAACGTGTAGCACCCAATGAGCGATTTTCCTGATAATCGAGGAAGTAATTAGGGAATTCGCGTGTAATTTCATACTCGTAGCCAAACATCAGTAGTCCGGCAGCCGTGGGATGGTATTTGCCATCCTCACCGATTCCGATAGCCCCAATCTTACGCAGGAACATCTCGTCGTCTTCATTGTTCCAAAGATGATTTGTATGTGTGGAACGGAAGAAGTTCCGATAGCCTTTGACCGTATCCTTGCAGAATACCGTAATATCCATCTTGTC
Organism: uncultured Porphyromonadaceae bacterium; assembly: GCA_947174305.1. Taxonomy (GTDB): domain Bacteria; phylum Bacteroidota; class Bacteroidia; order Bacteroidales; family Muribaculaceae; genus Lepagella. Next base: position 8,554 of record CAMWIH010000023.1, read on the forward strand.
AAGCACCTTTGCATCCTGAGTGACATAAGCGGCATCACGAAACATAAGCGACATTTCTTCGAGTGAGCAATGATAATCTCCTTCATGATTGCGTCGATATGTACCAGACTTCGGATCTGTGCCAACGTAAACAGGACGCGCAGCTCGTTCAGCCCGAGGCACACGCACAACAAGAATATTCTTACCATCTACAGATTCGATCTTCACCATGCTTCTGGTGACAATATTCGCACTTATCTTCTGGCGGTTATTAATAAGGTTCCAGAAATCTTTCTCCAATTTATCAGTATCGACATCTTCCTGCACAAGACTACCATCCCTCTCCTCGCGCACGCCAAGCAGAATGATTCCGCCGTCAGTATTGGCAAAAGCGGAGTATGTTTCCCAGAAAGATCCCGGGAAACCACCTTTAGCCTTCTTGGCCTCAAGTTGATTATGTTCTCGGTATTTATCGAGTTTGCTTAAATCGAATTCCGCCATGATACTCAATATAAATTATATTACAAAATAATGTAACCCTTTCCTCAGCTCCATCAGGAATTTATAGAATAAGATCTTTCTCACGCTCCTGTCGAGCCTCTCCTCTGTGATCTTTCCATCGCTGACAGCTTTTAGTATGCTCTCAATAGCCTTCCCGGTGTCGGCTGGCGCGAGAATGATGTCGGCCCCGGCCTCAATTGCGTTGTCCGCGCCCGCTCCCTCGGCCCCTCCCATCGAAAGGGCGTCCGTGAGCACCAATCCGTTGAATCCAAGTTCCTTGATCAGCAATTCCGAGATAACGGTATGCGACACGGCGGCAGGGTGCATCTCCGGATCGACAGCCGGAACTGCAAGATGTCCCACCATCACTGCCGACAATCCCGAATCTATATACTTACGGAAGGGATATAGGTCAATTGAATCCATCTGATGGAGAGTTCGCTCAATCACGGGCTTCGACCGATGGCTATCACCTTTGGCAGAACCATGCCCCGGGAAATGCTTGGCTACGCTTATCACTCCTTTACTCTCGAGGCCGAGAGAATATGCCACGGCTAAATCGGATACCCTCACCGGATCTTCTCCGTATGACCTTTTCCCCATGAAGCTCCCTTTGGGTGCAACATCCACCACAGGGCCAAGGACCATGTTGATTCCAAGATCCTGACATTGTTCTCCGACAGTTGCTCCATAGAGAAACATCTCCTTTTCATTCACACTATCCCCTATTTCTGAATTGAATGGATAGCTCGGTTCATCGCTGAGCCGCATGCCCAATCCCCATTCTGCATCTATCGACACAAACGGCGGGATGGTTGATGACCGCGTAAGCGAATCGGCAATTGCAACCACAGAAGCAGAGTTCCCCTTAAGAAGAACCACACCTCCAACACCTTTCTTCCCATATTCACCCACGGCCTTTAAGGTGTAAGCATCATCAGAGGAATAAAGGGCCGGTATCATAAGCTGGGAGGCCTTCTCCTCAAGAGACATTCCGGCAAGCATGGAATCAGCCATCTCCGACGCACGAAAGCTTAAATCATTTTCACGTTGCAGACTGTCGGTCACTTCTGACGACAACTCTTCTGCCCAGTTGCCTAGCATACCGCCCCTGCCGTTGCAACTCGCAGAACCGATCAAAACAAGGGAAAAACCCAAAAACCAAAGCCATCCGCTCTTCATCTATTCCATTATTTCAACCTCTTCTACAAAACGCGGAGTGGAATCGGAAGAGATCGGAAGTCCCAACGAGGTTAAACGATTAATGTATTCAAGTATCCTGACATTCATTATCATCGGATCTCTCCATAACCGTGTATTGTTTCCCAAAGTCTTCAAACCGTCATTTCCGTTGGCAAGATAATCTATTGTTGTCAACGTATATTCCTTATCAGGATCAAGAGGCTCGTTATTAAGCAGCACACGGATATCGCCATCTTTCAGCTTCACAACCCTAAGGTTACCACTTATGGCCTCTCCCCCTTTTGCCGCCGCCACCTTCATGGCTTCAATGAAATCTGCTCCTTTTATCCTCACAATCTCAATGAAATTTGAGAATGGGAAAGTGGAAAGGATCTGACCCTCCGTGACAGCTCCCTCCTTCATCGGCTGACGAATGCCCCCAACATTCACCATGGCAAAATCTACCTCCGGGAATGAGGGATTGGAAACACGCAATGAATCGGCTATATGCCTTCCATACCACAGTGCAAAATCACCACCCCAATTGGGATAGGCTCCCGTGCGCGAACCATTATTCATATCCATGGTGGCAACTCCAATCCGGTGATTATTCACCGAGTCAACCTTCTGTTTATATGGCGCAAGGAATGAGATTATCTTGGAATCATATTCATCTGCCGCAAATCGGTCGGTGACAGGTATGTACTGATAATCAAACTTCTTCTCCGCTATCTTTTCGAGGTCAATGTTTATATAGCCAACATTCTTTCCGTAACGTCCGGTCTGTGTCACAAGCACAGGCTGGCCAACTTCATTCTCAATCCAGTACGGAGTGATATCGGGAGTGGCGGGATTAACGAACGTATGTGAATGGCCACCAATTATAATATCTATATCCTTGCTTTCACGCGCAAGATCCACATCTGTTTTTTTATTCACATCCGAGGTATATCCGATATGAGTCACAGCCACAACCAAATCACATTTCTTATCATTTTTCAGGAAAGAGGCCCAACGGTTGGCTGTCTGCACTGCATCGACATATTTCATACCTTTATAATTCTCACTCGAGATAAGGCTCTCGGGAGCAATGTTTATACCGATGAACCCTATCTTCTTCTTGCCTATTTTCTTTATGACGTATGGCTCAAACAGTCCCTTCGCAGGGGTGTCAGTGAAGTCATAATTGGCAGATAGCCTTGCCCCCTTCACCTCTTTCCAATGATTGGCAAGCTCCTTCAGTCCGTTGTCGAACTCATGGTTACCCAAGATTCTGATATCATAATCCATCAGATTGAAAAGCGGGTATTCCACATCTCCCCTGAAATAATTGAAATATAGTGTACCCTGCACCATATCCCCCGCATCTACAAGAATCACATTCTTTTCCGCATTCCTCACGGAATCGATTATCGCTTTACGCGGTAACACACCTCCTGTGCCATCCTGGGCTACGTCAATATTCGAATGTGTGTCATTTGTATGCAGTATCACAAGATTATCCGCTAAAAGTGTTGTCCCGATAAGGGAAGTAAAGGAAAGGATAAGAGTTTTAATGAATTTATTATTCATGGCCGAATTATTGGTTATATCGCAAAAATAACCATTTTTTTTTAAAGTTACAATAAAAATTTGGCCACTTCCTGAAATATAAGGACGGTGTGTCAAAATGAAAAAATTTGACACACCGTCCTTATATTATCCTCCTGGCGAGGAGGGTTTCATTTAAAGCTGTGGTGCCACATACTGGCGCTGACCTAATTCGCGGTCAAGTTGGAACAGACCCACTCCATCGTCTCCCACGAGATTGAGGTCGTCGATAATCTGGGTTACGGTGTCTTCTTCCTCCACCTGCTCTGCAACGAACGTGTTCAGTTTCTGACGCGTAGCGAAGTCTTTCTCTTCCTCGGCCATTGCATAAAGATTGTGAATGAGCGAAGTCACTTTACGCTCATGCGTAAGAGTGTCGTTGAAGGCTACACGAGGGTTCTCCCAGGTTACGGGAACCTCCGCAATAGGTTTGAGAAGCACACGACCACCGCGTGCCGACAGATAGTCTATCAGGGCAAGTCCGTGAGCTTGCTCCTCCTGATACTGCACCCGGAACCAGTTTGCAAAACCCTTCAGACCTTTGTTGTCGAAATCAAGCGACATTGCCAAATATAGGTATGCCGACCACATCTCGGCATTTATCTGCTCATTAAGAGCATCTTCAATTCTTTTCGTAAGCATTGTTTTATAGTTTTTCTATTAAAATTCGATAAGGTTTTCACCTGTCATATCCGCCGGCTGACCCATACCCATGAGATGAAGCAGTGAAGGAGCCACATCGGCAAGACGTCCATCCTTCAGCTTGGCATCCTTATGTTCACCGATATAGATGAATGGTACGGGATTAAGCGAATGGGCGGTATTAGGCGAGCCATCTTCATTGAGGGCGTGGTCGGCATTGCCGTGGTCAGCAATGATGATGGTCTCATAACCGTGAGCTTTCGCGGCCTCAACCACCTTCTCCACACACTTGTCAAGAGTCTCCACCGCTTTCTGGATTGCAGGATACACGCCGGTGTGGCCTACCATATCACCATTGGCAAAGTTCACGACCACGAAATCATATTTTTCGCTGTCTATGGCCTCGACAAGTTTCTCGGTCACTTCAGGAGCGCTCATCTCCGGTTTGAGGTCGTAGGTGGCAACCTTTGGAGAAGGTACGAGGATACGTTCCTCTCCTTCGTAAGGAGCTTCACGGCCACCGTTGAAGAAGAATGTCACATGAGCATATTTCTCAGTCTCGGCGATATGAAGCTGTTTCTTGTCATTCTTTGAAAGATACTCACCTAATGTGTCGGGCACATCCTGCTTGTTGAAGAGGATGTGAACCCCCTCGAAAGAGTTGTCATAGGGAGTCATGCAATAATACTGCAGACCGGGTATGGGCTTCATTCCATCCTCTTCATGCTGAGTGAGGACCACGGTAAGCTCTTTTGCGCGGTCGTTGCGATAGTTGAAGAAGATGACCACGTGGCCCTCTCCGATTGTGCCGTCAACCGTATCATTCACGATAGGCTTGATGAATTCATCGGTCACACCCTCGGCGTATGACTCTTCAACAGCCTTGACAACGTTATCGGTCTTCTTCCCTTTTCCATCAACAAGGAGATCGTATGCCTCTTTCACACGCTCCCATCGTTTGTCACGGTCCATGGCATAGAAACGCCCTATTACAGATGCAATCTTTCCTGCACTCTTGGCGCAATGGTCCTCCACTTCCTGGAGGAAACCGGCTCCACTGCGAGGATCCGTATCACGGCCATCCATGAAGCAGTGAATGAAAACTTTATCAAGTTCATAATCCTTTGCCGTGTCGCAAAGTGCATAAAGATGGTCAAGAGAGGAGTGAACGCCACCGGCTGAGGTGAGACCCATGAAATGGATAGGAACATTATGCTCCTTGGCGTAAGAGAACGCTGACTTAATCTCGGGATTCTCCTTGAAAGAGCCATCGGCTATTGCGCGGTTGATCTTCACGAGATCCTGATAAACAACACGGCCGGCACCTATATTGAGGTGACCAACCTCGGAGTTACCCATCTGTCCATCGGGAAGGCCTACATTTTCACCACTTGCCTCAAGCTTTGAATGAGGATATTCCGCAACAAGCTTATCCATATATGGAGTGGGAGTGTTGAAGATGGCATCATCCTTCTGATGATCACCGATTCCATATCCGTCAAGGATAATCAATAATGCTTTTTTTGACATAACTATATATATTTCAAAATTTTTAAAATGTTAGAAGCGCCTACATTGCCTATAACGCCTATAACGCCTATAACGCCTATAACGCCTATAACGCCTATAACGCCCATAACGCTCATAAGCGCCTACCACGCCTATAATATATAACAACCCGACCTGCATGACAGATCGGGCTGTTATTATTTTTCATGCAAAATTTATTTTGCTTTCTTAACGATGCGCTCTTTGATACGAGCTTTCTTACCGGTAAGCTTACGGAGATAGTAAAGCTTGGCGCGACGAACCTTACCATACTTGATAACCTTGATAGACTCGATGAACGGAGACTCCATAGGGAAAATACGCTCAACACCGATTCCATCAGAAATCTTGCGGACAGTGAAACGTTTCTTGTCACCGTGGCCTGAAATCTTGATTACAACACCACGATACTGCTGGATACGCTCTTTGTTACCCTCTTTGATACGGTAAGCCACATTAATTGTGTCACCGGGGCCGAATGCATCAAAGTCTTTCTTAGGAGTTGCAAATGCCTCCTCTGCGATTTTAATTAAATCCATTTTACCTTTAAAAAATTAACGGGTTACTTTGCAATATAAATAAGTTTCTTTCGACCGCGTCCCGCGCAGTCTCTTACCAGAGATTGCAAAACTGATGCAAAATTACTAATTTTTTCTGATATAAGAAAATATCAAATAATTTTTATGCTAATTTTCCGTAAAATGCCTAAATCACATATTCTGCAAACAATGCCCATCTCGCTCATTCTCTCCTATCTCGCCGCATGGACCGCAGAAAGGATTATCTCGCTCAATGTGGGGTGTCCGAAGATTGTCTCAGAGATTGAAGCCACGGTTGCTCCGGCGTTCATGAAGTCAACACATTGTTGAGCCATAAGCGCAGCGTCAGCTCCCATGATATGGGCACCAAGAAGTTTGCCATCCTCTTTGGAGAAGATCAGTTTGCATAGACCCTCTTCCTCTCCCATTGCAAGTGCCTTGCCGTTGGCCCGGTAAAAACTCTTGCCGGTTGTGACAGCAATTCCCCGTGCCTTACATTCCTCCTCTGTCAATCCCGCCATTCCACACTCCGGAAGGGTGAAGACTGCAGAGGGCACAAGGTCAAATCGAATGGACTCTTTCTTCCCCTCGATTGCATTCAGTGCGCGTAACCCCTGGAATGAGGCAACATGGGCAAGCATCATGCGGGCGTTGACATCACCGATTGCATAGATATGCTCCACATTGGTCTGCATCTCATCGTTGACCTTGATCCCTTTAGGTGAATATTCCACACCCGCAGCCTCAAGATTCAAGCCATCCACGCGCGGTGCCCGGCCAACAGCCATAAGAAGGTCGGAACTGATCACTTCTCCCTCTTTACCTTTGGCTTCATACACCACACGGACACCTTCCTCTGTTTTCTCTATCTTTTTGGCAGCCGCACCCGTGATGATGTTTATGCCTCGCTTGGAAAGAGTCTGCTTGAGACGCTTCGCAATGTCGCTGTCAAATGGGGGAAGAATCTGTTTCATGAACTCAATCACAGTCACCTTCGAACCGAGATTGCTGAATATGGAAGCAAATTCCATTCCGATAACACCGCCACCTATGATAGTGAGCGATTCAGGCACATAATCAATCGACAGAATATCGGATGAATCCATCACGCAATCAAGGTCATGACCCTCTATCGGCAATGACTTCGACACGCTTCCGGTGGCTATTATAATATCATCGGCAGTATATTCCTCCCCATCGGCGATGATGGTTCCGGCATCCTTAAAAGATGCTTTGGCATCTACCACCGCCACTCCCGCAGACTTGAGTAACCCGGCAACGCCTTCGCGAAGCTTGCTTACCACCTCATTCTTGCGGGCGGCAATCTTGGTGTAGTCAACAGCAAAAGTGAAGTCATCTATCCCGAAACGGTCTGCTTCCTTGAACTGTGCCACCATTTCTGCATCCCGGCAAAGGCATTTGGTAGGAATGCAGCCTTCGTTAAGGCACGTTCCACCTAATGCGCCACCATTGAAAATGATAACGCTCTTTCCACGGTGAGCGGCCTCGACGGCTGTTTCATAACCGCCGGGGCCCGCACCTATTATAATAAGATCTGTTTTCATTGCTTAACCTTTCATCTGACGATATGTGAGTATCGGCTTCTTTGCGGCAGTGGTTTCATCAGGATGAGAGATCAGGGTTGTGTGAGGAGCATTCTTCACCATGTCGGGATTTTCCCTGGCCTCTTTTGCAACCTTATGCATCACTTCTATAAACTCGTCAAGAGTCTCCTTGCTTTCAGTCTCGGTGGGCTCTATCATCATCGACTCGTGGAACAGCAATGGGAAATAGATTGTAGGAGCATGGAAGCCGTAATCAAGGAGTCTCTTTGCAACATTGAGAGTGGTCACGCCTGTTGACTTATCCTTCAAACCATCGAACACAAACTCATGCTTGCAAGCACCCTCTATCGGGAGAAGATAATCATCTTTGAGCGACTCTTTGATATAGTTTGCGTTAAGAGTAGCCATAGGGCCAACGTTCTTAAGGTTCTCCTTGCCGAGAGAGAGGATATAGGCGTATGCCTTCATCATCACTCCGAAATTTCCAAGGAAGGAAGATATGCTGCCAAGACTCTTGTCGCCATTCTCCACATAGAATTTACCATCCTCACCCTTCTTGACGCGAGGATTCGGGAGAAGATCAACAAGATGAGCGGCAACTCCCACCGGACCGGAACCCGGGCCGCCACCTCCGTGAGGTGTTGAGAATGTCTTGTGAAGGTTGATGTGCATGATATCGAATCCCATATCACCGGGGCGTACCTTTCCGAGCATCGGGTTTAGGTTGGCTCCGTCGTAATAGAGAAGTCCACCGGCCTCATGCACAAGCTTCGCTATCTCCATGATTTCTGTCTCGAACATACCGAGTGTGTTCGGGTTGGTCATCATGATGCCGGCCACAGTGTCATCAAGCAATGGCTTGAGGTCTTCCACATCGATTGAGCCGTTAGGTTTCGATTTTACCTCAATCACCTCCAGACCGGCAACCATTGCCGATGCCGGGTTGGTGCCATGGGCAGAGTCGGGCACGATCACCTTGCGACGTTTCTCGTCACCACGCGAGATGTGATACTGACGCATAACCATCAGACCGGTAAGCTCACCGTGTGCGCCGGCGTAGGGATTAAGAGTGAATTCGGCCAAACCTGCTATATTGGCAAGCGCCTTTTGTAGGTTATAATAAAGTTCGAGGGCACCCTGGGCAGACTCAGCGGGCTGCAACGGATGCAAGCCGGCAAACTCCGGCATTGCCGCAACCTCCTCATTAATCTTGGGATTATATTTCATGGTGCAGCTTCCGAGAGGATAGAAACCGGTGTCAACACCAAAGTTCTTTGACGAAAGATTTGTGTAATGACGCACCACGTCGAGTTCACTCACTTCGGGCAACTCCGGAGCATCCTTACGCAGAAGGTCGGCCGGAATCTCCTTGAGTGCATCGCAACCATAGTTGTCGGCTGGAAGTTCATAACCTTTTCTTCCGGGACGCGACAATTCGAAAATCAATTTATCGTAATATTTCATATCTTTTCCCTTAGGCCTCCAACATTAATGTTACAAGATTATCTATCTCCTCTTTTGTGCGTTTCTCGGTCACAGCAAACATCACGCGACTATTGCCAAGGTCAACACCTCCCATTACCCCTTTTTCAAGAAGATAGGCATTGACTTTCTTAATATCCAGGTCTGTTTCAACCACAAATTCCTTCAGGAACGGACGGTTGAACACGGGGCGGAATCTTCCTGTCTCAATCAAACGGTTGTAGAGATAATGCGCACCGTCGGCTGAAAGCACGTTTACTTCACGCAATCCCTTCTCGCCCATCAACGAGATATAGATTGTGGCATAAAGCGCCATAAGGCTCTGGTTAGAACATATATTGCTTGTAGCTTTCTCGCGACGTATATGCTGTTCGCGAGCCTGAAGCGTAAGCACATAACAGCGCTTGCCCGATGCATCCGTTGTTGCACCCACCACGCGACCCGGCATCTTGCGGATCAGCGACTGGCGACAAGAAAGGAAGCCCAGGTAAGGACCGCCGAACTGCATCGGCATTCCGAGTGTCTGCCCGTCCCCGCATGCAATGTCGGCACCCCACTCGGCCGGTGAACGGAGCACGGCAAGTGTGGAAGGATCAACATACATTCCCATCAAGGCTTTGACAGAGTGAATATCGTCGGCCACACCGGTAAAGTCTTCAATCACGCCATAACGGTTGGGCGCAGGGAGAATCACACCTGCCACATCGCCGCTTCCGAGGGCGCCTTTCATCGCTTCAAGGTCGGTCACACCATCCTTTTCAGGAATCTCAGTCACATCCACGCCATGGAAACGTGCGTATGTCTTGGCTACCTTAAGCACGTGTTCAGGCAGTGTGGCAGAAAGGAGCACCCTGTTTTTCTTTTTCGCAGAAGCAACCATCATGAATATGGTCTCGGCTGCGGCTGTGGCGCCGTCATACATCGAGGCGTTGGTGGTCTCCATGCCCGTCAACTCGCATATCATGCTCTGATATTCGAAGATATACTGAAGTGTGCCTTGTGAAATCTCAGGCTGATAGGGAGTGTAGGCTGTATAAAACTCACTTCTCTCAAGAAGATGAGGAATCACCGAAGGAGCATAATGATCATACACTCCGTTGCCTCCGAAAACTACCAATGTATCGTTTTTTGAGGCAAGCTCCTTGAAATGATTGCGGAGTTCAATCTCCGACATGGCAGAGGGTATGTCATACTCCTCCTTGAAAATTACTTCCGAAGGGATATCGGCGAAAAGCTCGTCAACTGATTTGACACCGATTTTTTCCAGCATTGCGGATATATCCTCTTCGGTATGGGGTATAAAGCGATTGCTCATGATAAAGTAAAATAGGATTTCATAAAATTAGTTGAAGTCGTCCGGCCCTATGGCATATCCATCTGTGCCCGACGACTTCTTTAAATTTATAAAAGGCCTTCAACCTTCATTCAATCATATATGCTTGAATGTTGGATTAACCTTCGCAGATTTTTGCGTATGCATCTGCATCAAGAAGATCATCAACCTGAGAAGGATCAGACATTGCCACCTTGATAAGCCATGTGCCGAAAGCATCCTCGTTTATGGCCTCGGGAGTATCTTCAAGAGCTTCGTTGATTTCCACAACACTTCCGGAAACCGGAGTGTAAAGGTCGCTGGCAGCCTTAACTGATTCAACAGCACCAAACTCGTCACCGGCCTCAAGCTCGTCACCAACTTCGGGAAGATCAACATACACGATGTTTCCAAGAGCATGCTGAGCGTAATCGCTGATTCCTATAACTGCGATGTCGCCATCTACTCTAACCCATTCGTGAGATTCCGCATAACGGCACTCTTTTTCAATCTTGCTCATATTCTCTGATGTATATTATTTTTTATAATTTTTGTCATAGAATCTCTTCTTCACAACCTTGGCCGGGAAGGTTTTCTTACGGATGCGAACCTCCACCTCAGTGCCAAGCTTATCGTATGGCTTATCGATCATAGCCATGGCCACGCTCTTTCCGGTTGATATGGAACGGTAGCCCGTTGTGATCTCACCCACTTTCTCTCCGTTCACCTCCACTGGATAGCCATGACGTGGAATGGCGTTTCCTTCAAGCTCAAGCCCGACGATGCGACGCTTAACACTCTCAGCTTTCTGAGCGGCAAGAGCCTCCTTGCCGATAAATTCCGGTTTGTCAAGCTTGACAAACATACTCAGGCTCGCTTCGATCGGTGTGATATCATCGGCCAACTCATCTCCGTAGAGCGGCAAACCTACTTCAAAACGAAGCGTGTCGCGACAACCGAGTCCGCATGGCTGCACACCTGCCTCCATAAGCTTGTCCCAGACTTTGCGTATATATTCGTGAGAACCATATATCTCAAAACCATCCTCTCCGGTGTAGCCTGTACGGCTCACGATAACCTCTTCGCCATCGATGGGGAAAGTCTTGAAATTATAGAATGCTATATCCTTTACGGGAATACCAAGAACTTTCTCAACCGTATCCTCAGCTTCCGGTCCCTGAATGGCAACCTCGCCATAAACCGGGCTTTCGTCGGTAATCTCAACATCGAATCCTTCGGCGTTCTTCATGATCCATGCCACATCCTTATCTATATTGGAGGCATTGATCACAAGGAAGTATTCGTTATCATTTACCTTATAAACAAGAAGATCATCAACCACACCGCCATTCTCATAACACATCATTCCGTAGAAAATCTGTCCGTCGGGCGCACCCGTAACATCATTCACGAAAATGTGGCTCACATATTTATATGCATCCGGGCCCTTTACGCGAACCTCTCCCATGTGGCTCACATCAAAAACGCCTACATGTTGGCGCACTGCATTATGTTCTTCTGTGATTCCGGCATACTGTATCGGCATATCAAATCCGCCGAAAGGCGACATCAACGCACCGAGTTTAACGTGTCGGTCGTGAAGGCATGTGGTCTGTAATTCTTTCTCCATGATAATTGGTATTAGATTTTGGTTCAAAATTAATATAAGTAAAGAGAAAAACCAAATTTTTAGGCTCCATTCCCAAAAATTTGTTATTTGGAGGGTTTAAGCCATATTGATTTCTCCATTTTATCTTTATATCTCCATTCCTAAATCCCGGCTCCGTCAGTGAAGGTTGAGGCCACCGCCTTACGCTGGAGAATCCGCGAACCGGGAGGAACCGAATAGGTGAGCCAGATATTGCCTCCGATCACCGATCCCTTCCCCACGGTAATCCTGCCGAGAATCGAGGAGTTGGAATAGATGGTAACGTTATCCTCTATTATCGGATGCCTGGGGGTGTTTATCGGATGCCCCTTGCTATCGAGAGTAAAATTCTTGGCTCCAAGCGTAACACCCTGATAAAGCGTGACATGATTTCCAATTATGCAGGTTTCCCCTATCACCACTCCTGTGCCGTGGTCAATAGCGAAATATTCCCCTATCTGTGCTCCCGGATTTATGTCTATACCGGTGGAGGAATGAGCTAATTCAGTCAGTATGCGCGGAATCACAGGTATCCCAAGAGTAAGCAAAGCATGGGCCACACGATAATGGACCATGGCTTGGACCACAGGATAGCTCAAAATCACCTCTCCGTAATTATCAACGGCCGGATCATTGTTATACATCGCCTCCACATCTTTATAAAGGAGTCGTTTAATCTCAGGCAGTTTGTCGATAAATCCAATGGCCAGCTCCTTTGCCTGCGCCCGCGTCTCCCCTTCCGTAAGCTCGCGCTCGAAACATAGGGCGTGAAGCACCTCCTTCGACAATATCGAGAAGATGCGTTCAAGTCCTTCTCCTATGTAATATACTCGCATCTGCGCTGAGGTGCGCCTCCGTTCAAGGAAATTGGGAAAGACCACCCCCTTCACCAGCTCTATCATCTCTTTCAAGGCAGGCACCGAAGGGAAAGCCCCCGTGCCGCAACAGGGCGACATCTTCCTCTCCTCCTCGCTCTGAACGGCAAGAAGATTGACATTGGCTGAGAGTGTCAATTCTATTTCATCGTTACTCATACTTTTCAATATAACTTCTAAGTCGCAGTAAAATGTAAAGAGGAGTCTAAATTACAAAAATTAATTAACCGTGGCAAATAAATTTTCACTTATCGCTTCTCCGAACAATCCACCTTACACAAACGTTTTAGAAATAAAAAGAATGTTTGTCCCCCCTTTTCTGAACAAACGGGCGACATTGCGTGCGTTTGTTCAACTCCTTTATATAATCTCCCGTAGCATTTGCCACGGGAGATTTTTTTTATTACTTTTGCAATGAACTATCCATTATTATGAATTTCCCATTATTTCTTGCGCGAAGGCTTTCATTATCTTCAGGTGGACGTAAAAGCTCCCCGGCCATAAAGGTTGCAATCACTGCCGTTGCACTCTCTATCGGCGTGATGCTTGCGGCAATATCTATAGTGCTTGGTTTCAAACGCGAAATCAGGGAGAAGGTCGTGGGGTTCAATTCGCACATCACCCTATATTCCATTCCACAATCTGAAGGCGACGACAATCTTGTCTCCTTGACTCCCTCTCTTGTCAAGCTTCTTGACGAAGAGGACTATGTGACCGACTATTCCCTTGAGGCCTCCATCCCTGCTATCCTCAAGACTCCCGATAATTTCAAAGGAGCTTACCTTCGCTCCCTTTCGGGGAAGCAGATTAACGATTTCCTCACAAGGAATCTTGAAGAAGGTTCGCTGCCTGATCAGAAACTTCCTGCCGATTCCACAAAAATGCAGGTTGTCATTTCAAGAATTGCGGCGCGTCAGCTTAACCTGAAACCGGGCGACAGGATTGATACATATTTCATCTCCGACGATGTTAGGGTACGCAAACTGGAGGTCACGGGTATCTTCAACTCGCACTTTGATTCATACGACGATATCTATCTCTATGGCAGTCTTGGTCTCATCCAGGAATTGGGAGGCATAGAGGATCATCAGGGAACGACCATACAGGTGCAGACTGATGATTTCAACAGACTGGCGGAAAATACTGTTCGTCTGCAGAATCGTCTGATGGAGGCCCTTGCAGATGGTACTGTCTATAAGTTTTATCGGGCAGATAATGCTCTCCAACAGGGAGCCGGATATTTTCGGTGGCTCTCGCTTCTCGACACTAATGTTATTGTGGTGCTGGTGCTTATGACCTTCGTGGCATGCATCACCCTCATTTCAGGAATGCTGATTATCATTCTCGACAAAAAGCGTTTCATCGGTCTGATCCGTTCGTTAGGGGCCAGAAGATCGAAAGTGCGCAGTGTCTTTGTCTATATGGCCTTAAGGATTGCCATTACAGGAATGCTTATCGGCAATGGCCTTATGCTTATTTTCCTCTATTGCCAAGACCGATTTCACCTTCTTCCCCTCAACCCCGAAGCTTACTACATCGATTTTGTGCCCGTTGAGTTTAACTGGCCTCTCTTCGGCCTACTCAACGCAGGGGTAGCCATGATAATTTATCTCTCCCTTATTCTCCCCTCCTGGTTTGCCTCCGGAATTAGTCCTGCGGAAACAATGAGATATGAAGAATAACGAGGGTGTGTCATAACGGCCCGTCTGGGTCGTTATGACAACACCCTCGCCATCCGGGTAAAAAAAGATGTTGTGTCAAATTTTCGGGATTTGACACAACATCTTCAAAAATTATCCTTTTTAGTTTTAAGGAATCTGCTTAAAGCAATGACACCGACCTCTTGATGAAGGCTGAAAGGGCTTCCCCTTTCAGGAGACCGCTCTGAAGGAGAGCCAGGTCAATTATCTGCTTAACATTCGCTACGCCGTTGGCATATTCCTTGATTGCACTCTCCTCGCGGTCGCGATCCTTCCCAACCTGTTCTTCAAGATCGCTTATCTGCTTGTTGATGCCATCCTTGTCGGCATCTTTCTCAGAAAGTTTCTTGCGCAAATCCTGAATCTCAGTGTTATTTTTCTCTATCTCTTCACGGATAGGCTTCACAACATCAGCCACAGATTTCTCCGCATCCTCCAGAATCTTCTTCACTGCCGGCTGCTCGGTGTTGACCACAACCGAATACATATCGGGCATATCGCCATAGAAGTTCATGCCGGGTTGCATGGCAGCCATATCTTTCATTCGACGCATCATCTCGTTCTGTGTAACGGTTGCCGGTGCATCGTTGGGAGAAAGAGCCGTGTATTCAACAATGAAGTTGGCTTTCTCTACCGTAGGAAGTTCTGCACGGAAAATACCGGTGAGAATGTCAGCCTGAAGAGGCGTGAGGTCGGATTTCTTATCATCCTCTTTCTTTATCAAACGTTCGGGTGTGTCGGAATCAACACGCACAAAACGAGTCTTTTCAAGCTTGCTCTCCAAAAGTCCGATCAAATGATTGTCGATCTGACCATCCATCAGCAATACGTTATACCCTTTCTCTTCTGCACCCTGAATATATGCATACTGTGCTGTCTTGTCGGTTGCATAGAGATAGATCACGTTACCCTCTTTGTCAGTCTGGGTCGCCTCAACCAGTTTCCGGTACTCTTCAAGAGTATAATATTTGTCATTTACATCCTTCAACAGGAAGAACTTCTTGGCAGACTCAAAGAATTTCTCGTCAGTGAGCATTCCATACTTGATGAACACCTCGATATCGTTCCATTTCTGCTCAAATGAAACCCTATCCTCCTTGAACATCTTGTCGAGCTTCTCCGCCACCTTCTTGGAGATGTATGAAGATATCTTCTTCACCTGCTGGTCGGCCTGAAGGTAGCTTCGGCTTACATTAAGGGGGATATCGGGAGAATCAATCACACCCTGCATCAACATCATGAACTCAGGCACAACACCTTCCACCTGATCGGTCACATAAACCTGATTGCAGTAAAGCTGAATGCGGTTGCGCTGAATGTCGATATTGCTCTTGATTTTCGGGAAATAGAGAATGCCGGTTAGATTGAAGGGATAATCCACGTTAAGGTGTATCCAGAACATTGGGTCTTCCTGACCGGGCATCAGCTCATGATAAAATTCAAGATAATCCTTGTCGGTGAGCTCGGTGGGTTTCTTGGTCCACAGAGGCTCGGTGGCATTTATCACCTTATCCGTATCCGTATCAACATATTTTCCATCTTTCCATTCCTGTTCTTTTCCGCTGATCACCGGCACTGGAAGGAAACGGCAATATTTCTTCAGGAGGTTGTCGATTCGGAGCTGTTCAAGGAATTCCTTGTTATCGTCGTCAATATATAGGATAACGTCTGTTCCGCGTTCGCTCTTCTCTATTTCACGCATCTCATATTCGGGAGAACCGTCGCAAACCCACTCCACGGCTTTAGCCCCCTCCTTATATGAGAGTGAACGGATTTCAACTTTCTTCGACACCATGAATGCCGAATAGAATCCAAGTCCGAAATGGCCTATTATGCTGTTGGCTGTATCTTTATATTTCTCAAGGAATTCCTCTGCACCCGAGAAAGCTATCTGATTTATATATTTCTCGATATCTTCTGCATCCATACCGATACCATGGTCGGATATGGTGAGGGTGCCTGCCTCCTTGTCAATTGTTACCTTCACATTCATTTCACCGAGAATGCCTTTGAATTCACCAAAGGAAGCGAGGGTCTTGAGTTTTTGGGTTGCGTCGATTGCATTCGACACAAGTTCACGTAAAAAGATTTCGTGGTCGCTATATAAGAATTTTTTGATTACGGGGAAGATATTTTCGGTAGTAACCCCGATTTTACCTGTTGCCATATTATAAATGTTTTTCTATCGTTTGTGTTTTCTAATCTAATATCAAATAGTGTGCCAAAAAACTCTTTTTGTCATTGGCGAAGTTGTTGAATCGGCTTATCAAGAGCTTTCATTGATATAACAATCGAGAAAAACGATGGTTGCTTAGGATGCACTGACCTAATCTAAAAGTTTGTTAACTTATCGAGTTGACACACCTTATCTCCCATTTATATAGACTTCGAGTTGCGTTATTAAACTCTGCTCCGATTAAGATTATCTCTTTACCGCTTGAATATTTTATTTCGTCAGCATGGCAC
>CAMWIH010000024.1 GCA_947174305.1 uncultured Porphyromonadaceae bacterium
AGTCAAAAAAGTTCAAATGAGTTATTAGGATTTAATTGTGGTAAAGTTAATAAAAATTCGCCGATTTGCAATCAATGAAAAGAAAATCGGGGTTAAATTTGTTAGATAAGATAAAAAGAATTAACTTTGTCGCGAAAAGATGCGACTTCCATATATGTGAGGTGGCATCGATATAAGACTAATCGTCGCAAAGGATCTTTTTTTGCCGGGTTCCGCAGCGGAATGCCGATACTCGAAAAAGGACTCCTTTATTTTTATATTCTTTTTGTGTGGGGCGACACCCTTCCGGGAATATAGGCGTAAGGTCTTTGAAACGCATCACGGATGTTCGGAGCAGGCATGGCTTGTTCCGAGCATTTGTCTTAATGCCTTATAAAGCTTCTTTGAGATTACGAACTGTGGCTTATGGCAGATGTGGTGAAATTAAACGCGAATCAAAATTTAAAATAAGGTATCATAAATGCTCGTTATGAGAGAGCGAACGAAAATTTAAAGAAATTATGGCAACATATCTTACACAGGAGGGTTACGACAAGAAGATGGAAGAGCTGGCTGCCCTTGAGGCACAGCGTCCGGCAATCAAGCAGGCTATTGCAGAGGCTCGCGACAAGGGCGACCTGTCGGAGAATGCGGAGTATGATGCGGCCAAGGAGGCTCAGGGAATGCTTGAGATGAAGATTGCCAAGCTCAAGGAGCTTGTGGCAACAGCCCGTATCATCGATGACAGCAAATTGAACACGGAGGAGGTTCAGCTTCTTAATACCGTGACAATTAAGAACGTGGCTAACGGAATGACCATGGCTTATACCATCGTGACCGAAAGCGAGGCAAACCTTCGTGAACATAAGATCGCATCCAACACCCCGATTGCACAGGCTCTGCTTGGCCATAAGGTGGGCGACACTGTTAAGGTGCAGGCCCCGGCAGGAGTGATGAACTTTGAAATTGTTAAGATCGAAATCTGATAAGAAATGACAATATTTTCAAGAATAATCGCGGGGGAGATTCCCTGTTATAAGGTTGCGGAGAATGATAAGTTTTTCGCTTTCCTTGATATAAACCCTGTAAATTGGGGTCATACGCTGGTTGTGCCCAAAAAGGAGGAAGATTACATTTTCGATATCGCTGATGAAGATCTTGCTGAGATGATGGTCTTTGCCAAGAAAGTTGCAAAGGGTATCAAGAAGGCTCTCCCTTGCCGTAAGGTTGGCGTGACAGTGCTCGGTCTTGAGGTGCCTCACGCTCATATTCATCTCGTGCCTCTTCAGAAAGAGGGGGATATGGATTTCAAATCGAAGATTGATAATCCTGATGCCGAGAAGATGAAGGAGATTGCCGAAGCTATTGCTTCAAATATCGAATGAATCTATGATTAAGGCCTTTGACCTAAAATATGGTATAAGGGATTATAAAGTAAAATAACATGATTGCCGTGCAAACAAGAATGCACGGCAATCTGTTTTATATACAGGATAGGATTCCCTATAAAACATATATTCCATGGAAAATTTTGTATATTATTCGCCCACGGAGTTTATTTTCGGGCGTGGCACACAGAAAGAGACCGGTTCTGCACTTAAGCGTTACGGTGCATCAAAAGTTATGATTGTATATGGCTCCGACCGTATCAAGCGCGACGGGTTGATGAAGGAGATCACAGATTCATTGGAGAAAGAAGGGATTGAATACATAGAATTCGGAGGTATTAAACCGAATCCTACGGCCGATAGCGTATATGCAGGAATTGAGAAGGCCAGGGCAGAAGGGGTGGATTTCCTCTTGGCTGTCGGTGGCGGCTCACCGATAGATGCGGCAAAAGGGATGGCACTCGGTGTGCCATACGCCGGCGATTTCTGGGATTTCTATAGTGGTAAGGCCAACCCGGAAAAGGCTCTCCCTGTGGGTGTGGTGCTCACCATTCCGGCGGCCGGTTCGGAAGGAAGCGGTAATTCGGTGATTACGAATGAGCAGACTCATCAGAAAATTTCGGTGCGATATCCCATGGTGCTCCGTCCTCGCTTCGCTATTATGAATCCGGAGCTCACAATGTCGTTGCCCTGGAATCAGACTGCCAACGGCATAGTGGATATGATGGCTCATATATTCGAACGTTATTTCTCAAATACTCCCGACACTCAGCTTGTGGATGCTTACTCTGGAGCAATCTTGAGGGATATTGCTGATCAGGCTCTTTCCCTTCGTCTGAATCCGGAAAACTATTCTGCTCGAGCTGATGTGATGTGGGCAGGAACACTCGCGCACAATGGCTTATGCGGTGTAGGGAAGGTGGAAGACTGGGCTTCGCATCGACTTGAACACGAGATTTCGGCTTTTTATGATGTTGCA
The DNA here is from genome assembly GCA_947174305.1 of uncultured Porphyromonadaceae bacterium. Classification (GTDB taxonomy): domain Bacteria; phylum Bacteroidota; class Bacteroidia; order Bacteroidales; family Muribaculaceae; genus Lepagella. The sequence goes on from CAMWIH010000024.1 coordinate 2,347, forward strand.
CACGGGGCGGGCTTGGCTGTGATCATCCCGGCTTGGATGAAATTCTGTGCTCCCCTCAATCCTGATAAATTATGGCGATTTGCCATTAATGTGATGTCGGTCAATCCGGCAGGTAAATCCACAGAGGAGATAATCGAGGATGGTATAATGGAATTGAAGCATCTCTATCACGACCTGGGTATGACCACCAACTTGCGTGAGCTTTGCGGATGTGAGCCGGATATTGATAAGATGGTAGGGAGCCTGCACCGCAATATGGGTGACACACTCGGAAGTTATGTGCAGTTATCTATGGATGACTGCAAGGAGATTTATAAACTTGCTCTTGAAGGATAAGAAAATGCTTCGGATATGATAAAAATAGAAAATTTCATAAAACTCTATGAAAAAAGTTTCATAGAGAACTGGGATCTCCCTGCTCTAACCGACTATGTGAGCAAGAGAACCCTCACTTATGGACGTGTAGCCGCTACCATAGCCGAGATTCATCTCTTTTTCGAGACCAATGGCGTGAAGCCGGGATCTAAGATTGCGCTTTGTGGCAAGGATTCAACAAGTTGGGTGCTTATTTACATGGCTACCGTCACCTACGGGGCCGTGATTGTTCCCATTCTTCAGGATTTCAATCCTGTTGATGTGACTCATATTGTGAATCATTCTGAGGCCGAGATTCTTTTTATTGATGAGCATATCTTCGAGCATATCGATCCTGAGAAACTTCTGAATGTAAAGGGAGTGATGACTATAGGGATTGAGACGAAAGTGCTTCACGAGAAGGATGGTTCCGACTTCCGCAACAATCTGCGGTTGCTCCGCCGGCGTTTCCGGCGTCGCTATCCCGATAAATATTCTGCGTCGGATGTGAAATATATCGATCGGGATAATAAGGAGGTAGTGGAAATTAATTATACTTCCGGAACCACCGGGTTTTCGAAGGGTGTGATGCTGACGGGCGAGAATCTTGCCGGGAATGTATGTTTCGGACTTGACACCGTGCTTCATTTCCGCAGTTCACGTGCTTTAGCTTTCCTTCCGCTCGCGCATGCATACGGTTGTGCGTTCGATATGCTGACCCCTCTGGCAGCAGGTTCTCACGTAACCCTTTTAGGGAAGACACCCTCCCCCCGTGTGCTGATAAAGGCATTGGCGGAGGTAAGGCCCAATTTGGTGATATGCGTGCCGTTGATTCTTGAAAAGATTTATAAAAACCAGATTCTGCCGATGATTTCAAAGGGGACTATGCGCTGGACTCTTGCCGTGCCTTTCCTCGACACTTACATCTACACCAAGATTCGGAAAAAGCTCATTGAGGTGTTTGGCGGAGAGTTCGAGGAAGTTATAGTTGGAGGCGCGCCATTGAATCACGAAGTGGAGGAGTTCTTGCATAAGATAAAGTTCCCGTTTACTGTAGGATATGGAATGACTGAATGCGGTCCTCTCATCTCTTACACACCTTGGCGTAAGTTTATAGTGGGTTCTTCCGGAAAGACTTTGCCGATAATGGAAACGAAAATTGATTCTCCCGACCCTGAGAATATTCCGGGTGAAATATGCGTGAAAGGAACCAATGTTATGAAGGGTTATTACAAGAACCCGGATGCCACTAAGGCCGTTTTCGATAAAGAGGGTTGGCTACACACAGGCGATATGGGTACACGTTCGGCCGACGGTACGCTTTTCCTCCGCGGACGTTCCAAGACAATGATTCTCTCGGCTTCCGGTCAGAATATCTATCCTGAGGAGATTGAGGCTAAGCTTAACAATATGCCTTTTGTAGCGGAAAGCCTGGTTGTAGAGAGGGATGGTAAGCTGGTTGGTCTGGTTTATCCTGACTATGAAGCTCTCGACAGCATCGGAGTTACAGGAGCAGATGCAGATCCGACGATGGAAAACATCAGGGAAGAACTCAACAAGTTGGTGGCACCTTACGAGAGATTGGCTAAGATAATCCTTGTTCCCCACGAGTTTGAAAAGACTCCCAAACGCTCAATAAAGAGATTCTTATATACCCAGTAAGAATATTGCGATTAAAAGTGACGGTGTGTCAAATTTCCGTAATTTGACACACCGTCCTACTTTTAATCCGGATGGCGAGGGTGCTGTCAGAATGGTTCGGATGGTAGGCGGTTGAGATTGAGGCTGAGGGAGCATACTCACGTATGTGACCGAAGCTGAAATCTCAACCAACGACCCAGACGGGCCGTTATGACACACCCTCCTATTATTCTGAAATGTTGAAATGATCCCCGGTCTCCTTCACAATATTCTCATAATATTTCTTATCGTAACCGGGGAAGGTGGGATAAACAGGTAGCCCATATTCGCTGAGAATAAAATCACCCTTCTCGTCGGTCTTTTTCATGTTACCATCCATATATTTCACCAACAGATATTGAGCCAACTGACGATAAGCATCGGTAGCCTCCTTGGCAATCTCCTTACCTTCCGCATTAATGCTTTGCACGAGGCGTTCAGTATTGGCAGCTTCGGCAAGTTTAGTGAGTGCCTCTTCCCGTTCCTTACGAGAAGACTGGTATTTATCCTCAAGTGAGCTCTGCACCTTGCGGATATCAGGGATCATAAGGTCATAACGATTGTAAGCCTGGTTGGCAACCCAGTTGGTCATCCAGAAGTTGGCATCCATATCGAATGTATTAATGTCACCCTTATCCAATTGCTTTGGCACCTCCGTCATGGCGCAATAGAAAGGCATATAGACAGAGGTGTTGGTATCGTCTGTTCCGAACCATAATACTCCTCCCACCGGGTCGGGCAACCAGTCACGGCTCTGGCTGACGAAACTCCAGCCAGTCTGCTGAGTGGCGATGGCACGCTCCATACAGTATTTCTTACCGTCAACCTCATATTCCATCGGACGCCAGCGATAGGGAACCTTGTTGGGTCCCGCGCCTACATCCTGGGTCATATCGAAAGGGGTCCCTTCGAAATGGTCGCGCATGCTCCATTGCATATCCTTAAGGCTCACTTTCTTCTCAGGCACAATGTAGAGAGGCATCGGCTCGTCAGATTCACCTGCGCACCAGGCATAATATTTATCAGCCTTGGGGTCAAAACGACGGAAATAGCTCCAAACTCGTGCATCGCAACCGCGCCGGGTGGCCTTGTCATGTTCGCCGTATGCATCGGCAAAAGAGAAGTCCTCATCCTTGCCGGAGAAGTAACCCTTTTTACGAGCAAAGGATATTACATCTTTAGAATACATCAAGTTATCCTTATCCTTCCAGTCCACCTTGCGAATGCGAGGTTCGTTGGCGTGACCGGAAATGGCATCATCGGGTATGCGTACTGCAATCCAAACGGCACCCTTCTCCGCGCCTTTCCCAATCATCTCCATCACCCACACCTCATTCTTGTCGGCAATTGAGAATGACTCACCCTCCGAGGCATAACCATATTTATTCACGAGGTCTCCCATAGTCTTGACAGCTTCGCGAGCTGTCTTGGAACGTTCCAAAGCAATCTGGATCAAAGAGCCATAATCAATAATGGCTTGTCCTGTGGTGTCGGCAAGTTCATGGCGTCCACCCCAGGTTGACTCGCCAATAGCGACCTGGTGTTCGTTGATATTGCCTACAACATTATAAGTTTCGGCCGGCTGAGGAATCTCGCCGAGAGGTTTGTTGGTATCCCATTCCACCACCTTACGCATCGCGCCCGGAGCATGTTTAGCGGCCGGGGTGTGAGTAAGCATACCGTAAAGATTATGGGAATCGGCAGCGTAAGTCACCATCACCGAGCCATCGGCCGTAGCCTTCTTGCCCGCTATAAGGTTAGTACACGCATCCGCATTCGGAATCATAGCCACAGCTGTCATGGCAGCCAGTGCCAGTGTGATATGTTTCAAATTTCGTTTCATAATAATACGTTGTTTTTGCAAAAATAGCAAAGATATTTAGATTTTGCAATTACTTGAAAAGATCGGAATGTGAGCCTGTATCGATAAGAAGGAGAGTAAGCTCCTGGTCATTCTGTTGCCAAAGCAATAGCCAATCAGCATTTATATGACATTCCCATGAATAATTAAATTTTGAGCTGAGTTTATGAGGACGATATTGAGGAGGAAGTTTCCCTTCTTTCATAAGAAGAGATAAAACAGTTTGAAAAGCTGCTTTATCGCAACCTCTCTTCAAGGCTTTTTTAAAAGATTTATCAAATCTTTTAGTCGTTTTTACTGTATAACTCATTGTGCGAGATGTAGCATTAGTTCCTCAACACTGTTAAAAGGGCCTGAAACGTTTCCTTCATTAGCGTCATTAAATGCTTCAATCAGTTGTTTGGAAGGAGAATTTTTTTTAGGGGGTGCAATTGTGACTCCGTTAAGATTTTTAATCAGTGTCTTTAACACACCAAGCATTTCTTTATTTTCGATATTTAAAGTAAGTTGAGTCATAATAATATAAATATTTAAATTAAATTGATGAATCAAGAGAATTGATTCGATATTTCTGAATTTTTATAGTAAACGATGACAACAAATTTAGTTCAAAATATAATTACTTGCAAATCTTCTTAAATAAAATCTATTCAATTAAGTGTTAATTAATATAATAACGCTTTTTACGAAGATAATTTAAAACTTGCTTTCATCTAAATTCGAATGATGGCTATAAAACTTTCATTTAAATTTGAATGATGGCTATAAAAATTGATAATTATGGAATTTATAACAGAAAAAGATAGGATTTATGCTGAAGATCCTTCGGGAACATTATTAGCGGAAGTCACCTTCCCGACCAAAGATTCCATTTCAACCATCGATCACACTTACGTAGCCGATTCGCTTCGTGGTCAAGGCATAGCCGGCAAATTGGTAAAACTCGCCGCCGATAAGATACTGGCCGACGGCAACCGGATAGCCGCCACTTGCCCCTACGCCATAATCTGGTTTGAACGCCACCCCGAATATCCGGTGATATATCCCGAAGCCCCTTCTTGCAAGATTTAAATTTTGTATTTTTGAATCTTAATCCGCAATCTCATTCTTAGATGAGCTTTGAAATTTATTCTAATTTCTCTTATATTAATGCATCGGTAATTGAAGATATGGTAAAAATCTTGGGAAAAGGAAATGAAAAAGGGGATTGGCCCAAACGCTAATCCCCTTTTTTACCCTATTTATCTAATATATCTTACTGCATAATCTTCTTTGTTCTCCCATCCGAGAAACGGACAATCACAATATCCTTGTAATGTCGTCTTATCTTCGGGGTGTATCAAACCGCCAAGTTCGAATGTAGAAGATAAAATTTCAATAACACCTTTTCGGCGGATCGCTCCGCCATTCAACAAAAAGTTGAACCCGTAGGGCTGTCGCTACAGCAACCATGGGATTCCACCGCAAATTTATAATATTTCCCCGAATTTCAAAAGGGAGAGTGTAATTTTAACATTTATGATTCCGGCCTGATGGAAAAGGGGAGTCCTTGATTGCATGCGTTGGCTATGTCGAGGGATTGTTGGTTTAGGGTTTGTGCGTAGCTATATTTTAATTCCTCTTTCTGAGTATTGAAGGCATATTGGCCGATAAGCAGTATTCTCCCTTGAGACATCAGTTCAAATTCTTTTCCCGATGCCGCTCCTCTTTGTGCAAATCCATTTGAGCAGACTCGTATAAAGGAAAAGCCTTCCCGAATAGCGAAATCTCTCAGTTCCTTCTCATGTGGATGAATAAATTATGGGGCACAAAACGAAGCGTTACCACGAGTGTGACACGGTAAACGGTTGAATTTGGGTGCTTTTGGTTGGTTGAAATGTCGCTTTTATTTACTCCAAAAAGTTTACATAGCTTTACATTTGCTTTGCATTTGAACGCGAAAAGTTTATACGTAAGTTTACATAACGTGCTGATACGTTAACATATAGTTTACATATATGGGTGGAATGGTGTGATAAAGACGAAAGATTAATGTTAAGTTGTAGGATTGGCCGAAATGTATTCTAACGTATTCGAACGATTTTCACAAGCCGTTCAAAATGGGACATTCAAAATTTTAACATTTTAGGCAAATGGGACACGATTTATGTTAATAAATGAAAATATTAAATTTATAACTTTTTGATAAATAGAATTATAAATTATATATACGTTTCGTTTTATGTTAAAATGTAACATGGGTGGTCACTGGGGTTACACTAGATATTCATTTAACACTTTTTCGACTGAAATGTTAAAACGACTCAATTGGTCAATTTGTCGCATTTGATCAGAATGGCAACTGCTTGTTTAAGGTTGTTAGTTATGCCGCTGTTAGGTTCAAATAGAGATAAGGTTTCAAGGATCTGTGTTAAGTGGTGTGTTATTTGATCAATGCAATAACCGTTATTCCTCAATTCCATGTATCGGGCAAAATGGTGTTTAATTTCCGGGCGATTCTCAAAACGGTTTATTGTCATACGAGAGACACCAAAGAACGCCGCTAAATCGTTTTTCTTGGTTATCCCCTTGCAATGTGCCATGATATAGTTTTGAAGCGTCAGAAGCGGATTATTTTCACTTGTGGCGGCATTTCTCAAAACCTTATTGACATACTGAATGCTCGTGCCGATAAATTCGGCAATTTCATCCGGGGAATACGTCCGGGATAATTCGATGATCCTTTCTTTGACGGTCGGTGTCTTTGACATGGCTGTAATTTATAACCCCGTAGATGTGACGTCGCACCTACGGGGTGTTATATATACTATATGTTATTTTCGTTTAGGCAAACGGGCTTATAAGTGATCGTGTTGCTTATTTTGCCATCTTGTACGGTGAAAACACGAGATTGCCATTTCACAGCTTTTCCGCCTGATCTTAGGGATTTGTTTACTCCCATTACGGTTTCATCAAACATTCCGGTATAGGAAACAAGGGTTGCGATCTGTCCTTTCTCTCCGTTCCGGTCAACGAAATCGGTGATGATCATTGTACGGAAATGATTCCTCAGGATCTCTTCCGCTGAATAACTTTCGGTTAAATGGTTCATAACATGAGTATTTTAGGAAAATAATAAAACAGCCCTTAGGTGTCCTACGCTTACTCATGTTAAAGCGCCGGGGCGTTTCCGCGCTCCGCACCATAGGCTGTAAATATCTTTTTGAGGTTTTGTCTAAAGGGTTCATAACATGAGTTTTTTAGGATACCGCAAATTTAATACCTTTCTTTTGATTTTCAAAATTTCAGCAAGAAAAAATATTTATGTAAATGTTTTATACTTGATAGCGTGCAATGCTTGCATAGGGTAATGAAAGCATTGCACGCTTTTTTGCTTATTAGACAATTGATTTGTAGATTTGCACTGAAATCAATTGTCTAAAATCAATGGCAGGAATTAAATTCATAGTCTCGGACGAGACATTAAACAGTTATGGGAGTGTGGTTCTAACCTCCGGGATCAACACGGCTAAGTTTGAACGCAACCCAATAATGCTTTACATGCATGAGCGAGATAATGGTGTAATAGGTCGATGGGAGAATGTGCATAAAGAGGGAAAGAATCTGATTGCTGAAGCAGTTTTCGATGAAGATACAGAATTAGGAGCAAAGGTTAAAAAGCAGGTTGAAAACGGTTTTTTACGCAGCGCTTCAATAGGAATTGATGTTATAAAAGAAAATGTTATTAATGGTATTAAAACCATAACCCAGTGCGATTTATTTGAAATATCCATTGTGGATATACCGGCTAACGAAAATGCCGTGAAACTTTATGCAAGAAAAGATTTAGCAACCTTACTTTCATTATCTGATAATGATGGGAAAGAAAAACCGGGGCAAACTCTCCATGGTCGTCTGATTAACGTTCTCGGACTTGAAGAAGATGCAACCGAAAGCACTATTATTAGTGCCGTTAAAACACTGTTAAAAGAGCCTTCAAATGTTGAAAAAGAGGTTGACGAGGCAATTAAAAACGGTCTTATTACCGACAATGATCGCACAAGTTTTCTTGCAATGGCAAGTGGCAATATTAAGGGATTCCGGGCGTATTGCGCCGGGCGCAAGGAAATGCAAAAGATAGAGATTGACACACTTTTAAAACATAATAGCTCGAAAGTTATTCCACAGGAACGATATGTATTTCAGCAGGTTGGCGAGTGTATGGGTGTTGAGGTTCTACGTGCTGTATTAAACGCCATGCATGGTTCTATTAAACTTTCGGAATTTATTAGTCTACCGGAAGATGAAAGTAGTTGGTCACTTGAACAATATCGCAAATATGCTCCAGACAAGTTAAGAGATAATCCGGCGTTATACAAAAGGTTGATGGCGGAAGAGTTTGGCGATGATTATGGCGTAAAAGATCTTGACTATTATAGACGCCATGAACCAGAATATCTTGCAGCGCACCCAGAATTATATAAAAAACTGATAGTAAATAAACTAAAAAAGCAAATAAACCATGGCAATTAACAAGGAAATTTGGTTAAACCAGATACGCGAGGGATTTTATCCAGATGATAGCTTTTTGCAGAAGTTGACCAACTATGACGCATTTGTCGAAAACGACAAAATACATATCGCTTCAGCCGGGATAAGTCCCAAAGTGTTGATTAACAATACAACCTACCCCATTGCGGTGGTGGATCGGGAGGATGATGATTGCATTTTTGAACTTGATAAGTTTGAAACAGAGAACACCATAATACGTCGGCCGGATGCGATAGAATACAGTTACGATAAGCTGGAAAGCGTGATCAGACAGCACCGAAACACGCTGAGAAAGGCGATTACAGCAAAGGCAACCCACGCCATGGCGCCTCAGGAAGACACCTTAGACACTCCGTTAGTTACAACAACGGGAGAAGTAACAGGCACGCGCAAACGTCTTAAATTTGCAGATATACTTGCACTTAAGGAACGTTTCGATGATGCCGATATTCCACAAGATTTACGTTATCTTGTATTGCACCCAAAACACGTTTCGGATCTGCTTTTAGAAAATTTAACGATATTCAAAGATATTACAAACATAAAGGATGGGGAACCATTGAAATTTGCCGGTTTCGGATGTTTCTCATGCTCGGCAATGCCAACATATCAGACAGAGGAAAAAAGGCTGTCTAAAGTCAAATATGGAGGTGTGGCGACTGATTCCTTTGCAAGCGTGGCGTTTTATTCCGAGGAGGTTTTTAAGGCGGATGGAGAAATGTACATGTACGCCTCCTATGATGACCCCAGGGAACGCGCCACGATCGTGGGGTTTGATAAGCGTTCGATCGTTCTTCCCATCAGAGGGAAGGGGATTGGTGCTATTGTAAGTGCAAGCGTATTAGAATAATAAATAATATCTATGGCAACTTTAGGTTTAGCGGGGAAATCCTATTTGCTTAGGGTCAGAAAGGTTAATGAAATATATGATCGTTACATGAAGAACGGAGTTTCAAACAGGAATATATATCGGGCGCATATTTATCCGCAATTTGGAATTTCGGAAAGAACGTTTTACAACTATTTGAAACGAGGGTTAAGGTTAAAAAATTAGGTAAGAAAATAAGCGTTTATGCAGCGAGGAGGAGGGAAGAAACCGGAGATCTTGCCTCCTCCTTTTTTCGTTGTTTCGAAATATATTTTGACAAGTTATAAAATTGGTCAAATTGTCGCATCAGGATGTTACTAAAAATGTTAAAATCAGCGTTCGAACGCTAATTTTAACATAACGCTTCGTTTTTTCTAATATTTACCTTTATTGTAAGTCGTTGATTATCAAAGGTCGTGTTTTCTGCGGTAATTGTCGTTTAATTTGAAACGCATTACACGTTCTAACGGTCGTAATATTCTGTTTTTTTGCGCGTTATCTCAAATTATCATAAAACCTTTTTACGTGTGTAATCTTGGTTCATTTTTATACGCTTCGTTTTGAGGATTATAAAATGGTGAGATGGGAACGCCTCCGTTATATAAGTTTGTTTTCCATTCGTTCATTGCTGCCTCGGCCTCAGTGGGGGTGAAGCGGCGACTCGTCTTTACTCGGAAGAGGAATGGCTGGCGAAGCAGAAAGATATTTCCTTTCAGTATGAATTTGTGACCTCCCGGCATTTTGAGTAGCCATCGTTTTAGAAGGTAATCTGTATGCCGGCGTTTGATCAAATATCTGCGTGGGTTGTCGGCTGTATATTGTAGTTGGCGTTCCCATTGCTGTTGGTTATAGGCAATCCTGTCATTGAACCCTTTGGAGAAGAAAGGTGTCATTTTTTCAGGCATATCTGAAATAGAAAGGGAGGAATGATAGGCTTTTGAGATTTTTCCCATCAGCCCGGCCATAGCTAAAGATAAACCATTGGGAAGGTGAGTGCATACATCTAAACAGAGATGGAGATGATCAGGCATGATAGCATATTCGGGAACATATATTCCTGAGAATTTTTGGTTCCAATCTTTGATTGCTCCCGGGATTATTAGACCCGAGGGAGAGAGATTGGTAATGATTTCCCTTTTCTCCCGGGAATAGGGATCTCCATGGATTGAGCAAAGAGCGGGGATGACGGGATTTTTAAGAATGGTGATTAGATATTTAGCCGGCCGTTTATAGTCGTGATGGTTTGCCCTTCGGTTAAAATTAGGATGATCAGGATTCCGGTAAAAGGGATTTATGAATATATTGTCTGGGTTATTGAAAGAATAATCTGAGATATGACTGGCCATAGGATGAAATTTTTTGGCTAAAAGCTAATAGGCAAATTTATAAATATATTTGGATTTAAACAATGCAAATTGCATAATTATTTTATTATATGGAAATTATTTTATTATATGGAAGTCATGCTCATTTCAATCGCATCACAATAGTAAATTCTGCATAACATAACGATAACAACCTTTGCTCGAGATTGCAATGGAAATCTTTGCTTGGGATCCGGGAGCTATCAAGATCATCTTGCTTTCTTATATGGAAGTTATGAGCATTGCCGGATTGTTTTGTGATGTAAATGAAATGAATATAGCTGTAAATGAAAATGAATATAACTGTAAATAAATGAATATAACTAAGGAAATGAATATCGAGAGAGAAAGAGGGCAGGAAATTGAGAGGGGGAGAATGGGAAGAATGCGGAGAATGGGAAGAGAGCGGAGAATGGGAAGAAAATTAGTTAGGGGAAAATTATATGTCTTAAATGAAAAAAGCATGTTTTAGCGTTATATAATTAGATAGAAATTACAATTATGGATATAGAAAACGAAAAATTAGAAGAAAATAATGATAAATTGCAGCTGGAAAACGTGAATGAGGCTGTAGGAGTTGAGTCTCCGGAGGAGGAGAATATGGTAGATGAGGCTGTAGTGGTTGAGTCTCCGGAGGAGCTTAAGATAGATGAGATGGTGGCTGAATCTCCTGCTGAAGAGGTGGTGATTGAGGAGGAACCTGAACATACCAAATTTGCTGATCTCGGCATTTCTGAGGAGTTACTTAAGGCTATTACCGATATGGGTTTTGAAAATCCTATGCCTATTCAGGAGATGGTTATCCCTCACCTCATAGAGAAGGAGGGGGATGTGATCGGTTTGGCTCAGACAGGTACGGGCAAGACGGCGGCTTTCGGCCTCCCGGTTTTACAGCGCGTCAATCCGGAGGAGAGGGTGCCTCAGGCATTGGTTATTGCACCTACGCGTGAGCTATGTCTCCAGATAGCAGGCGACCTTGCCGACTTTTCCAAATATCTTCCCGATATCAAGATTCTCCCCGTATATGGAGGTTCGAGCATAGAGAGCCAGATTCGTTCGCTGAAGAACGGGGTGCAAGTTATCGTGGCCACTCCGGGACGACTAATCGACCTTATCAAGCGCGGTGTGGTTAAACTTGAGAAAGTGAACACGGTTATTCTTGATGAGGCGGATGAGATGCTTAACATGGGATTCCTCGACGATATTGATGAGATTCTTTCTCATGTGCCGGAGAACCGAAAGATGCTGATGTTCTCTGCCACAATGCCTAAAGAGATTGCAGGCATCGCGCGGAAGTATATGAAGGATCCTGTTGAATTTGTGGCAGGTAACCGTAATGAGGCTTCGAAGAATGTGCGCCATATATATTACATGGTCAAGGCACACGACAAATATCTTGCTTTGAAACGAGTGGTTGACAACAGCCCCAATATTTATGGTATCGTTTTCTGCCGCACGAAGAGGGAGACTCAGGAAATAGCCGACAAGCTTATCAATGACGGATATAATGCCGATTGCCTGCACGGTGACCTTTCGCAGAGCCAGCGTGACTTGGCGATGAAGAAATTCCGTGATCATGTGACCCAGCTTCTTGTCGCCACTGATGTTGCTGCCCGCGGTCTTGATGTGGATGACCTTACCCATGTTATAAATTATGGATTGCCGGATGATCCCGCCACATATACTCACCGTAGCGGACGTACCGGGCGAGCCAACAAAACCGGTGTGTCGGTTGCCATAATCCACTCCCGCGAGAAAGGTAAGCTTCGTGAGATAGAGAAGAGGATAGGCAAGACATTTGAATATCGTAAGGTGCCAACTCCTGAGCATATCATAGAGAAACAGCTTTATAATCTTGCCGACCGTCTTGAGAAAGTGGAGGTTGATGAAAAGGAGATTGCAAAATATCTTCCCGGCGTTCGTAAGAAGCTTGAATGGCTTTCAGAGTCCGACCTTCTCAAACGTGTCCTTTCGCTCGAATTTAACCGTCTCCTTGAATATTATCGCAATATGCCAGACATTGACCTTAACGCCAATGGCAAGGAGAAAGGGGAAAGAGAGAAAGGTGAGCGTCGCAAGGGCGATGCCCGTAAGAATAAAGACCGCCGTACGGCCGAAGATGGCTTTGAACGCCTGATGGTGGATATAGGCAAGGCATCCGGTTTCTTCCCCGGTAATCTTATGGAGCTTGTGAATAAGAATGTGCCCGGAAATAAACCTGAGATCGGACGAATCGACCTTCTTCCCGATTACACTCTCTTCGATGTAAGGAAAGGGGATGCCCGCAGGGTGCTCGATGCATTGCGCCACGCTGAATTTTACGGACAGCCCGTCAATGCCGAGATAGCTTCCGACCGTGATTACTCTGCCGATGCCCGGAAGAAGGGAAAGGGAAAGAAAGGCTCAGGAAAAGAAAGGAAGGGCGATAGGAAAAGTGAAAGAGGAGGCAGAGGGAAGCGAGTCTCTTACGGAGGCGATCCTTTTGCCGATGAGATGGTAGCCAAGAAACCGAAGAAAGAGAAGAAAGCCAAGGCTGAAAAGAAGGAGAAAAAGGAGAAGAAGCCGAAATATAACGGCAACTACGACATTTTCATGAAGAAATGATGTAGGGCTTTCAACTGAATTATAGATAAAATGAAAAATCGAATAAAGAGAATTTTTGTGGCAATGGCGGTATTCCTTACCGTCATTGCTCCTGCATACGGACTACAGGAAGCTAAGGATACCCTTTTTGCCAAGGATGTCTTCGTTAATCTCCCATTGAAAACGCTCGATATCCTCAGCAAGTCGGCCCGTCTGGATATGCTCGATTACTATGCCGTTGACAGTATTTATAAGGCACACAACGGAATGGAAGGCCTTTCTGAGCTTGTGAAGGTGACCCCGGATTATCTTTCGGCAAAAATCACCCCGGTGACAGGGATACAGATCCTGATGTTGCGTGATTCTAAAGGACCTGAAAGTATGGTGCTTTATACAATAGGAGGGGAGGGGCAGGCTCCTGATACTGATGTCACCTTTTTTGATGAAAAAATGCAGGAGCTGCCGAGAAAAAAATACCTGGATTATCCCCGGATTCTTGATTTCTTCAACGTGCCCGATAAGACAGTGCGTGACAAGATAGAGAGTCTTGTGCCATTCCCTACCATACAGTTCATAGCTTCCCCTGAAACATCCACCCTTACCGCCAAGCTGACCATAGGGGAGTATATGGGTAAGGAGAACTATGAGTATGTAAAGAAATATATGAAGCCTGAACTGAAATACAGATGGACAGGCAAGAAATATGAGATGGTGAAGATGAAATAAATTTGGCATCAAGCCATGTAAAATTGATAGCGCATATCGGCTTTTAGGAAAGTTCTTTGCTAAAATGGCCGAAATGCGCTATCTTTGCGAAAAAATTCATAGTATTCATTGTAATGGAACAGCGAAAAGTAAGAGTAAGATTTGCGCCGTCGCCTACAGGTCCCCTTCATATCGGGGGTGTGCGCACTGCATTATATAATTATCTGTTTGCACGTCAGAATGGTGGAGACATGATTCTCCGTATAGAGGATACCGATAGCCGACGCTTTGTGCCGGGTGCGGAAGAATATATCCGTGAGTCGCTTGAATGGCTGGGCATAAAGTTTGACGAAGGTGTCGGCTATGGTGGTGAATTTGGCCCCTACAAACAGAGCGAGCGTCGCGACATATACCGCAAATATACTCAGCAACTTCTCGATGCAGGAAAAGCTTATATAGCTTTCGATACTCCCGAAGAACTTGAAAAAGCTCGTGCGGAGATGCCTAATTTCCAGTATGATGCATCAACACGCGGACGTATGCGCAACTCCCTCACTATGCCTGAAGAGGAGGTGAAGCGTCTCATTGATGAAGGGAACCAGTATGTGGTCCGTATCAAGATAGAGCCTAATGAAGATGTTGTGGTTGACGACCTTGTGCGTGGAAAAGTGACAATCAATTCAAGCATCCTCGATGATAAGGTGCTTTATAAGAGTGCGGATGACCTCCCCACATATCACCTTGCCAATATCGTTGATGATCATCTTATGGAGGTAAGCCACGTGATTCGCGGAGAGGAATGGCTCCCTTCAGCTCCTCTCCACGTTCTCCTTTACCGTGCATTCGGCTGGGAAGATACGATGCCTCAGTTTGTGCATCTTCCGTTGCTTCTTAAGCCGGTTGGCAATGGAAAGCTCTCAAAGCGTGACGGCGACAAACTCGGATTCCCCGTGTTTCCCCTGGAATGGCACGATCCAAAGTCGGGTGAAATATCATCAGGCTATCGTGAAAAGGGATATCTCCCCGAGGCTGTTGTCAACTTCCTTGCCCTCCTCGGATGGAACCCCGGAGATGACAGCGAGCTGATGTCGATGGATGAGCTTATCGATAAATTCTCATTCGCACACTGCTCGAAGGCCGGTGCCAAGTTTGATTATAAGAAGGGAATCTGGTTCAACCACGAATATCTGATGAAGAAATCAGACGAAGAGCTATGCAAACTTTTTAAGCCGATTTTGAAAGAGAAAGGGATAACCGGTTTTTCAGATGAATACATAGGCCGTGCTCTCGGTATGGTCAAAGGCCGCGCCAACCTTGTTCCCGATCTTTGGGAGCAGGCTGATTTCTTCTTTGTTGCTCCCGAAAGCTATGCGGAGAAAGATGTGAAGAAGCGGTGGAGCGAGGAGACCCCGAGGATAATGGGAGAACTGATAGAAGTGCTTAAAGGCATTGATGACATGACTTCTGCCAATGCCGAGAAGATTGTTCTCGACTGGATTGCCGAGAAGGATTATCATTTGGGAAATGTGATGAATGCCTTCCGCTTAGCTGTTGTAGGCGCTTGTCGCGGGCCGCACATGTTTGATATCACCGAGATAATGCCCAAGGAAGAGGTGATAGCCCGTATTGAGAAGGCTGTCGAAACTATAAAGAAATGAGGATACCGAGACCAAAGGAAATAAAGGGATTTATGGCGGAGGCGTGCCGGCAGATGCTGGAACGCCCCCTCTATTCTTTCGGCATATCGGCATACGGAGCCGGTGTAAAGCTCGCCTCCTTGAAAAATGAAAAGGCACGGAAGTTGAGTGTCGGGCAGAAAGAGATATGGGAAAAACTCGACAAGAGTATAGATCCCTCGGCCCGTTACGTCTGGATTCATGCCGCGTCACTCGGTGAGTTTGAGCAGGGGAGGCCTCTGATAGAGAAGCTGAAGAGAGAAAGGCCGGAGTTTAAGATTCTCCTAACTTTCTTCTCTCCCTCGGGTTATGAAGTAAGGAAGAATTATGATTTGGCCGACTGTGTGTGTTATCTTCCGTTTGATACGCCTAAGCGAGCTCGACGATTCCTTTATAAAGTGAACCCCGAGGTCGCCATATTCGTAAAATATGAGTTCTGGCGTAACTATCTCGAGGAGCTTTATCGTCGCCAGATTCCCACTTATCTTATTTCTGCTGTTTTCCGTAAAGAGCAATCTTTCTTTAAAAAGAGAAGCGCATGGTATAGCAACTGGTTGCGGTGGTACACCCGTTTCTTTGTGCAGAACGAAGAGAGCCGTCAGCTTCTTCAAAGCATCAACATTAACAATGTTGATGTTTTCGGCGACACCCGTTTTGACCGCGTGGCCGATATACGAAGCAAAGGGAAGGAGATACCATTGCTGCAACGTTTCACCCATAGGGGCGAGGAGGGTCATGTGCCAGTCATGATGGCCGGGAGTTCATGGCCAGCCGATGAAGCTGTATATTACGATTGGTTTGCAAAGCATACTGATGCCAAACTTGTAATAGCTCCTCACGAGTTTGATGCCGAGCGACTTCATAAACTAAAAACACTTTTTGGAAAGGGATGTGTGCTCTTGAGTGAAGCGGGAAAAAATCCGGCCCTATTGGATGAAGCTTGTGTATTGGTGATCGATTGTTTCGGACTCCTTTCTTCCGCATACGCCTATTGCGATGTGGCCTACGTGGGAGGTGGATTCGGAGCAGGATTGCATAACATAAATGAAGCGGCTGTTTATGATGTGCCGGTGATTTACGGGCCTAATAATACCAAATTCATAGAGGCGAGAGAAATGGCGGAATCCGGAGGAGGTTTCCCGATCGCTTCAAAAGAGGATTTCGAGAAGATTGCCGATAGGTTGATGCTTGATACCGATGCTTCCGCGGAGGAACGAAAGCAGACGGGACGCAAAGCCGGCTCTTACATCAGATCCAAACTTGGAGCTACCGATAAGATATTTAATAAGATATTCGGGTAATTTACCTTCTCGGTCGGCAATGAGCCAATTCCGGATGCTCTTCAAGGGTGAAGTTGAAGAAATCGTCGTAGGGTTTCAGGATTTTACAGAGGGAGATGATTTTGTCAATAATCCCTTTGGAGCAGAAATCGCGGTCGGAGATATGAGATGCCACCGTGAAACTGCGTGGTTTCAACAAGTCGATATGCTCCCAGTCTTTGGGGAATCCTTTGGGCGCAGTCTTCAAAGGTTCTGTCCAGTATGGCTTGAAGTGAGAGCTAAATTCAGCATTCTCCATAATCTCAAGATATTCCTCTATGTTATTGTAAATCTCACTACGATATTCCTTCAGCAGAGGTGCCGGTGGATACCACGCACCACCGCAAACCATGCATTCTCCCGGCTCGATGTGGATATAGTAACCGCAAAACTCACTCTTCTTTCCACCGGTGTAAATTCCGCGTGGATTAATGTAGATGCCGATATGGGTTTTGTAGGGGGTCTTGTCGGCAGAGAACCGCGTGTCGCGATAGATGCGGTAGTGGCAATCAGAAGGTGAGAGCCGTGATGCATCCGGCTCAAATTCCGCAATGCGGGAGATAAGGGTGGCAGTGAAAGCATCTATGTTTGCCTTCACCTTCAGATATTCATCCTTATGTGCGTTAAACCATTCGCGGTTGTTGTTGGCAGATAATTCCTTAAGAAAATTCAGTGTATCTTTCATTTTAATACATATCATAATTTATGGAGGTAACTTGAAATTCAGTACGGCGGTTGATCTGGTCTGCGGCCTCCTGATCCTCTTCAGAGAGGGTTTCGATGAAAGGCTCATCAAGAACGGTTTCTTCCTCAAATTGCGGATATTCACGATTGATGCGTTTCGTCACCTTTTTAGGCACTGTCTCCCCATATCCCTTCCAGGTCATCCGGTCGGCACTGATGCCTAAGCCCACGAGATAATCCACAACGCTCTTGGCGCGTCGGTTGGAGAGGTTGATGTTATATTCCTCGGTTCCTTTTCGGTCGGTATGCGCTCCCATCTCTATGGTCACGTTGGGATTATCACGCAACATCTGGGCCATCTCATCAAGTGCTTCCTTCGACTCGGGGCGCAAAGTAGCCTTGTCGAAATCATAGAATATGTTTTCAACCACCTGCGGTTTATTGATAGATGCAAGGATGAAATCAACTTCATAATCGGCATCCTCCTCCTCCATATCAGATTCAAACTCCTGCTTCACGTTAAGATAACCCGACGCTCCGGCCATCATCACATATTTCACGCCCCGCTCGAGCTTGAAACGGAAGGAGCCGTCATCACGGGCCACCTCCTTCTGGTTCGAACCGTCATCGCCTACAATGCGGATAATGGCATTCGGCACCGGTTCCTCGTCCTTATCCAGAACCATACCCGAAATCGTGATCTTCACTTCCGGATATTCAAAACTATAAATATGGTCGTAACCGCGTGCATCTCCCCGGTTGGAGGAGAAGAAGCCCGATTCACCGAGCCCGTAGGTTATTCCGAAATCATCTCCTGAAGAATTGATTGGTATTCCCATATTCTCCACGCTCCATCTGTCGCCTGTTGAATTGAGGTTCGCTTTGAAAAGGTCGAGTCCTCCGAACCCGGGGTGACCGTCAGATGAGAAATAAAGAAGAGTGTCAGCACGCAGATAGGGGAACATCTCATCGCCCGGAGTGTTGATTTGAGGGCCAAGGTTTTCAAGCGACCCTGAGCGTTCCTTAAGGTTTATGCGCCATATATCTTTACCTCCATAACCTCCCGGCATATCGGAGCAGAAATATAGGTATGTTCCGTCGGGCGATGCCGCCGGGTGACCGTAGGCGGAAAGGGTGTCGGCAGTTATTTCAAATTTCTGTGGCTCGCTCCATGTGGCGTCACTTCTACGGGAGGTGTAAATCTCCACCGAAGTGTCTGCCTCGGGGGCACGACGGGCAACCGTGAGATACATGGTCTGTCCATCGGGAGAGAAGCTGATGATCCCTTCGTCATGTTCCGTGTTCAGGGCGCCTTCAGCCGGTTCCGGCTTACCCCACTTCCCGTTTTCATCCTTTTTGGAATAGAATATGTCCGACTTCTTCGTGCCGGTGATTTCCGATTTGTTCGTTCCTGTTGCTTTCTCGGTGGAGGAGGTGTAATAGATGGTGTTCAGCTCCTTGTCAAGATACATTGGGGCGAAATCAGAGCGACGGGAGTTGAACAGTTTGGCGCTCTTCACGATATAACGGCTCTTCTTTCCCTCCTTGGCTTTGATTGCCATTCGGCAACCCTTTATCCCCTCCTTGGCCAGTTGGTCGTCAGGTCTCCACTCAAGGAAGGTGGTGTAGGCATCGATTGCGGGCTGATATTTCCCTTCGGCTTGAAGCGACCTTCCCAAGTAATAGAAAGCCATGGAATCCGGATAGTCATACCTTATGGCATTCTGATATGCGGCTGAAGCGTTGGGCGCCATGTTGAGGCGGCGATAGCACGTGGCAAGCTGATAGGCCACCTCACCGCGAAGCTCGCGATCGTTCTTGGGGCTAAGCTTATTATATACCGCTTTGTATGTCTTGGATGCGTTGAAATACTCCCCCCTGTCAAACTGGGCATTGGCTTCAGAGAGTTTAGGCCCCTTACAGCCTCCGAGTGTAAGGAGCAAGAATGCAAACGAAGAGATAAAAAGAAGAACGTCAAATCTTATTTTCATAAAGATTTAACGTTCCTTTATATGGAAATATTGGAAAGTTGTGCCGTTTTATTTTACTGTGCGCTTGTGGCCGGTAGATTTCTCTATCCCGTTTGCAATGTTATCATAGATTTCATCCACAGAGCCTGTGCCATTGATGGGGAGGTATTTCCCTTCGTTGGTGTAATACTCGCGCAGGGGATGGGTCTGGTTATGATATACTTGCAGACGGTTCTTGATGGTTTCGAGATTGTCGTCGGCACGTCCGGTCTGTTTGCCGCGGTTTAGCATACGCTCCACAAGCTCCTCTTCGGGCACTTCAAGACCGATCACTGCGTGAAGGTCCGTGCCGCGTTTGAGCAGAAGCTCCTTAAGGGCCTCAGCCTGAGGGATTGTGCGTGGGAAGCCGTCGAACACCACCCCTTTCTTGTCGGCAGCCTCTTTTTCAAGCACATCGTCAAGAATGCGGATCATGAGGTCGTCGGGAATGAGCTGACCTCTTGATATGTAGGAATCGGCAATTTTACCCAGTTCGGTGCCACGACGGATATGGTCGCGGAGCACTTCGCCTGTAGATATGTGATAGAGACCGAACTCGTCGATCAGTTTTTCGCTCTGGGTGCCTTTACCGCTCCCCGGTGCGCCAAAGAGTACTACGTTTAGCATATTAAATTCGTTTTAATAACAAGCAACTAAAATTGTATTATCCGTATCGATTCCGGATTCTTTTGAGATTATTTCTCCTGCTGTTCCTGAATCACGTATATATCCTTAAGGTTCCTTACCTTCCCGTCGAGGTCGAGACCATATCCTATGATAAACTTCGGGGGAATTGTGAAAGCCACATAATCAGGTTGGAAACCTGTCTTGGAACTCTGGGGTTTATGTAGGAGGGTGGCAAACCTTATGGAGGATGGGTTCCGTTTCTTAAGGTCTTCTACCATGAGGGAGGCTGTGAGTCCCGTATCGACAATATCTTCAATAATCACCACGTCGCGTCCGGAAATATCCTCCTTTAGTCCCATCAGCTGTTTCACTTCTCCTGTGGAGGAGGTGCCTTCGTAGCTTGAATATCTTACAAACGATATCGGCGCGTCGTTCAATCCTATTTCACGGATCAAGTCTGCTGCGAAGATGAAAGCGCCTGTCAGGACGCAGAGAAAAAGTGGATTCCCTCCCTTCAGATCCTCACGCAGCTCCGATGCCACGCGCTTAACCTGACTCTCTATCTCCTCCTTTGTAATGTAAGGCACAAAAGTCAGACCATCGACTGTTATTTTATTCTCCATTATATTGTCGTGTTTATATACCCTTTTGTCTGAGTACTTCTCTGTGCAAAGTTAGTAAAAATGCTTCGTTTTCCCAATATGGAAAAGGAGAAAACTAAAATTATTGGAATAAAATGGGTATAATCAGGTTGATTTTGTTAATAAAAGTTAAATATGGAAATAAAAATATGTTTTATAACATTGTTTTGAAAAATATTTTATAATTTTGCATTGAGTTTTTCATGGTATTAGATTTTAAGGTTAACGCAAGATTGGTTGTCGGGATGACAATCAATTTTTTTTGTGCCTATATCGGCCAACGTTTTAGACGGAACTTCCACGTTACCGTTTTATTAAGACAGGAATGCAAGAGAAAAGTGGTCAGCTGCAAATTTTTAAGACAGGAGTACAGGAGAAACAGGAGGTCATTATTCTCCTGTCTCTCCTGTACTCCTGTCTAATTTATATTTTTCGCGAGAGATAAGTCAATCTAAGTACTGTTAAAAATCACCCTTTAGGGTGTTAAATTGGCAAATACATTACGTTTATAATTCTTTTTGTTATATTTGCACTGTCAAGAATGTTTTTGGCAACATCAGATAAGATATTTTCAGTCTATGGCAGATATAACGGAGAAGTTTTTCAATTCATATAACTCTGTGGAGGGCATCACCCCTAAAGATTATGAGCGGGCCAAATATTATGTGGGCGCCATTGATGCTATCTCAAAATTAGCCTATGAGAGTGTCTATATAATTGACTACTACGCTAAAAACTTTCTTTACGTCTCCCGGAATCCTTTATTCTTGTGCGGATGTAAGGCGAAGGAAGTGGAAAGGATGGGTTATGACTTCTACTTGACCCATGTGCCTGAAGAAGAACTGAAAATGCTCCTGAAGATCAACACCGTCGGATTCCGGTTCCTTAACAGCCAGCCTGCGGAGGAACGCCATCTTTTCAGCATCAGCTATGACTTTCATCTAAAGAATAACGGGAGTAATGTATTGATTCATCAGAAGCTTACACCACTTCTGATGGCTCCAAATGGCCGAATATGGCTGGCGGTTTGTTATGTATCAATTTCCAATCATGACTCGCCGGGGAATGTGGAGGTACGCAAGCTTGGACAGTCGGAATACTGGAGCTATGATATGGAGGAGGATAAATGGGAGCGGAGGGATGCCGTGCAGTTGAGCGAAGGGGAGAAGGAGGTTCTGCTTCTGTCGGCCCGAGGTTTGACGGTGGAGGAGATAGCGAGGCGCGTGCATCGTTCGAAAGACATCATAAAATCGCGTCGTCGCGCCATATTTGAGAAATTGGATGTGAGGAGCATCAGTGAGGCGATTGCGTTTGCCACCAACTATAAACTAATATAGTGACTCTACTCTACTACCGTTTCAAAAGATTGTAGAGGTTCTGGAATTGCAATTTGAGATCCATTACATTGAGCCCCACGCTCAGTGCATCCAGGAACGACTGGCCATAGAAGATATTCATGAAACTCTTGGCTGTGGCCAAAACATCAATGTCCGCTCGTATCTCTTTCTCCCTTATGGCAAGATTTATTATCTCTATCCAGCGGAGCAACTCATTGTTGCGGTTGGTAAGGTATTGCTCGTTGAGGTCGGGGAAGAAATCGCATATCTGAAGTATCAAGGCCATGTAGCCCCTGCTGCCGTTTGTCACCGAGCGGTCTATGTCGCGCAGGTTCTCTAATGTTTCCCTGCATCCCTGAATATAGTTGTCAATAAATTCCTGGAGGGAGCGGGGAGGGGTGGGATTCATCTTGTAATCCAGGTTCTGCTTATCGACGAGGCAATGTTTTATCACGTTATAGAAAAGGCCCAGCTTATCCTTGCCATAATAAGAAATGGCACCTCTTGTCATGCCCGAAGCCTTCTCGATATCGGAAATGCTCACCCCCTCATACCTCTTGGTGAGGAAGAGTTTCAAAGCCACGGAATAGAGATGTTCCTTTCTATTGTTCTTATACATTCTGGAATATATTAAATAGGCTAATGCAAAAGTAATATATTTATATAACACTTACAAGAATTAATGGCCTTTAGGTTTTTAAAGACAAGAGAATATCTTTTTAAGACATTATTTTTTTTAGACAGGAGATTTTTTAAGCATTTTCCTGCTTTCTTAATAAATCATTAACTTCTCCTGTCTGTTTTATCCGCTTCGTAGGAGATTAGTCAAGCGAAGCGTCTCCGCGCCCTCTGCGCCTCTGCGTGAGAAAAACACAATTGTTTTCCAAAAGAAAAGTCAACTTCCTTAACCCTTGATTGAAAAGATTTGTTTATGTCGCTAAAATTCATTAGATTTG
>CAMWIH010000025.1 GCA_947174305.1 uncultured Porphyromonadaceae bacterium
GTTATTTCACCATCACTTTGCGGGTCTGACCGTTGCGAACCTCGATGAAGAGACCATTTTCAGGCTTCTCAATCTTCACACCCTGGAGGTTGAAGTAAACAGCCTCGGAAGAGTCAGCGGAGATTGACGAGATGCCGGTCTGAGAATTTCTTGTGATGGTCAAAAGTCCATTTCCAGCTGTTTCGCCATCAAAGGTAGGAGTGAATTTGGCTATATATGCTACATTTTCTGGATAAGCGAATGTGCAGTTTGCATCTCCTGTCGGAGTAAGTTCTGCAGAGGAAACATTACCTTCACCGGAACCGAAGGTTACCGCGTCATTCCACCATTTATTTGAGTTTCCGTTGAGCAACTGTTTAACACCAAATTGTCCACCTGTGATTGTAGGAGTGAAGATAACTTGATATGTTCCGGGTTCTGTTAAGGATTCTGTCATAAGGACATCTTCCCATTTTTCTGCGGTAAAGAATTGTCCGTGAAGAGCATAAGTATATATTATCTCAACAGGACCGTCCTCTTGTCCCTCAACTAAGAGAGTGGCAGTAGTCCAATCGTCAGATGTGCGTGTAAGAGTGAACGTAACATTACCACCTTTAGCAAGGGTCATATTAACGTTATCAAGCGGTTCAAGGTTATATTCGCCGTTCTGCATGAGGTTCTTGTTGCATACAAGCTCTCTGATGCCCCAATCGCCACCAAAGAATTTGAACGGTTTGTTAGACATGTCAGGTACATTTAAAGTATAGACGATACCATCGGTTGTGGCCATTTTATACTTGGATTGTGCTGACCATCCGGTGCGTTCGCCTACGAGATACATTTCAGGATAATCGTCGGGAATCACTTCACCTTGACCATTGATATTAAGAGTGGCTGAACTGTGATCCTCTGCTAACACAAGGGTGAAAGTGATAGTTTTTGGATTAGCGTTGTTATGGGTGCTCATATCTCCTGTGTTAGGATTGATATTGAGAGTGTAGTCTCCATCGTCCATATTCTGACGTCCATTGGAGAACCAATGTTTGTGGGAGTCATTACCAAAGAATTTGAAATCGGTATCACCATCCCAATTATCCACTGTGATAGAATAATTTATTCCATCTGTAGTGGAGAGTTTAAACTCATCGTCTGTAGTCCAGCCGGATAGGTCGCTTACCAGGAAGATAGGCGCGAACCCTTCATATTCTTCCTGACCTTCAATGGTTACTTTTATACTATTAAAGTCTTCCTGTTGAACTACAGTGAATGTAACATTTCCACCAGAAGCAAGAGACATATTAATATCGTTGTTTGTAGAAATCACGAAAGTGCCGTTTGAAATTTCCTGATCACCATTAGAGAACCATTTTCCGTTGGCTTTAATCTTAAATTTATAATCGGAGTTAGCATCGGGCACGTTGAGAGTGTAGGTGATGCCATCTTCGGTTGCAAATTTAAGCTCGGCAGATTCGCTGAAGCCATTTCTGGAGCTCATTAAGAAAACTGCGGGATAGTCGATATCAGGATTGGATTCTCCTTGAATCTTGAGTTCGAGAGTCTCCGGATTGAAGGAGAATGTGAGATCACCGGCAAGATTTAATTTCCAGTTTTTACCATTATCTCCATTCTGGAGCACAGCGGAATAGTCGCCTGTATTATCAATGTTGATGTTATCAGTTGGACCCCAATACCAGCCTGTCTGAGTATCGTTGGTCATTTTCTTAATACCAAACTCGCCTGCTTTAACGTTTCCGGTCCATGACCAGACACCGTTTTCTTCAGTCATTGTTTTGGCATTGTTATCATTCCATGCTCCGTCGAAAATTGTTCCATGTAGCGCGTATGAAATTTTTTCGTCGATCACGCCTGAGTAAGGTTCAATGGAGAGTTGTTTTGTGTCCCAGTCAAGAGAAATGGTATAATTTCCTGAGAGGGTAGAGGAGAAGTTTTTACCATTGAGATAAATAGGATAGGTGCCTTGCTGAGTAATATTTTTTGTTGCATCGCTCTGTGCACAATACCAACCGGTCTGGTTACTTCCTCCGTCGTCTGTAACTTTTACTCCAAAGTCTCCCGGAACGATTGTGCCGGTTTTTTCATATTTACCGGTTGAGGCGTTGTATTCAAGTTCAACAGAACCCCAGCCGGAGTTTCCGAAAATCTGACCGTGAATCCAGTAACGGTCAGCGTTCGCAGAGAGGGCTAATACCACACCTACTAACGATAGTAAGAATTTTTTCATTAGATTAGAATTTATTTAGTTAAAAGAATTTTAAGGCTACTCTGAGTTTTCAGGATTAAATTGGAAAAAATAATTCATTAATGAATTATCAAAGGCTAATTAATTAGCCTTTGATTACGCCTTATAGGGCTTATTTCCCGAAGCTATTTCTTATACTGACTATCGTATGGAATCGGTTAAAAGAAAGAGTTAATCATGAAACGGTAAAGTAAATTAGTTTATCATTCGACCTGTAGAAAGCCAGAAGGCATTAGCGGGTTGTTTGATACGTGCAAATTTATGAATATTTTTTGTATCCACCAAATATTGAGAAATATTTATTTTTATAATACTGAAATTTAAACGATTATGGAAAGTATGTTATATAACATATAAAGAAATTTTGCAAATGATAAAAAGGGTTGTAATTTTGCAACACCGAAAAGGAATAAACCTGACGCAAAAGCGCGGAAAGACCAAGCGGTCTGCAGGAGAATTCCAGCCATGATTTTGCGTTAACAGCATACAAAGATAAGACCAAGAAAAATCTTTGAAGAATATTAAGACATGCAAGCAACAGGGTAATTGATTATTATTTTGACCTTAATCGAAAGAAGAAAAGACCACGACGTGAGTCGGAATCTTTTGCAAGTCCCGGTCCAAAAGACCGGGACTTGTTATTTTTATTTTAGACAGGAGAACAAGAGTAACAGGAGTTTTATTTTAGACAGGATTACAGGAAGGGTCATTAAAAACTGTAGAAAATGTAAAGACAATAGTTATAAAAATTTGATTATAGTTTTTTAAATAGTAACTTTGTAGGTAGAAATACAAGAATGATTGATAGATGAGCCATTACAAATATACAATAAGAGATTATCATGCCATTGAATTGGCAAATATCATGCTTGACGGTATCACCGTTGTGAGTGGGGAGAATGGTTGTGGCAAGAGCACTCTATCCAGATGGCTTTATTATCTTGTAAACGGAGCGTCGAGATTTGACTTTTTTTTATATCAGGATTTCATATCCTCTTTGCAGCGGGAGTTTAATTATCTGGATGCCGTATATCAAGATTTGCGTATGACTATGGCATCTACCCCTTCTTCACTTATTTATGACGGCAAGAGGAGGCTGGAGGAACTGATGGCATCCGACAGTGAAGATAATCTACATCAGGCAATGATCGTTTATCATAATACTCTGGACAGGTTTGGGGTAGTGTTGTCTGATTATCTAAAGGGAAATTATCCAAAGGCTTCCAAGGACCGTGCTTTAAAGTTTCTTGGGATAGACAGTGGCTCCTCGTTACCCGCACATCAGAGGGTTTCTGATTTTATCATTCGTCAGAAAAAGAGTGGTGAGGAATCTCAAAAAAGATATCTCGAAGCGAAAGACAGGAGAAGTCAATCAGAATTTTTTTCCCAACTTAAATTCCATTATGATATCCGGGAAGAGATACCTGAAGAAAAAATAGAATTGGAGGAAGACAAAGTGAGCTTGCTTAAAAATAGAAAAGTTGGCTATCTCTATAACCTTAGAAGAGCCATTTACGTCAATACTCCAATGGCTGTCTCCGAGGATGTGGCGGTGGATAACGTATTTTGGGAGGATCTTCAGAAAATTATGATTTACCCGGTGAAAGGAAGGGAGCGAACCAAAGGTGAGAAGAAGTTGATTATAAGGCTCCAGAAATTGATAAAGGGGAGTGTGACCGCGGAAAAAGATGACTTTGATCAGCTTGAGTTACGCTATAAGCGTGAGGATGGGCTGGATATTAAGCTTGATGACGTGGCTACGGGAATGAAAACATTTTCCTATATCCTGAGATTAATTGAAAATGGTTATCTAGATGACCAGACTCTCCTCCTCATTGACGAGCCAGAGGCTCATCTTCATCCTCAATGGGTTGTGGAATTTGCGCATATTTTAGTTCTATTGAATAAGGAATTAGGTGTAAAAGTGATGGTGGCGAGCCATCATCCAAATATGGTTGCCGCAATTCAGGCGATATCAGAGAAAGAAGGAGTAAAAGATACGACAATTTTTTATATTGCCCTCTCTTCCGATAAACCGTTTAAATATGTGTATGGGGAATTAGGGAATAATGTTGAGGAAATTTTCAGATCTTTTAATTTTGCATACGATAAAATAAGCCAATATGGAGTGTGAATTGGCCTACGATAACAGTATAGTCACCTCTAATCCTCTATATCAGACTTGTGGTAGCTTTCTTTGTGAGGTGGCGCAAAAAGACTATGGTGCAAAGTACTTCAGACCGGAAATTGAATGTTTGGATATCGACTATTGTGAAAGTCTTGCGGCCGTGAATGAAAAAAGGAGAAAGGAAGCGACTGTTGATGCCGTGATCGGTGTGAAACCATATAAGAAGAACAGATTTTCTCAAGCCAGGCTTCTTCTTGTGGAGTTGCGAATGAAATATTTGTCTCCCAAAAATCTTTCGAAGAATCGTCTTGAGGGCAAAGTGAGGCACACTCTCGCGTTATTGTCAACTGATGAGCCGATTTGTCAAACCAAGCTTTTCATTTTTCGTGATGATGTTATTCAACAGATGGAAGGGTGGTTTAAGGAGCATGCACGGGAGGGTGGTATCATACGTAATTGTGAAGCGTGGTCCGTTTCTAAATTCAATGAATTGATTAAATCTGAAAGGGAATTTCCATATAAACCTATTACTGATATTAAGGAGATGAAGGAGTCAATTGGGAGATACTTAAGGCCTTGGGATTCCTTAAATTTCTTCAAGTCTATCGAATACTGGTTAAATATAGCCAATACTTTCAGATACAAACCTGATGAGTTTCATATTATAATGAAAGGACTAAAAGATGTATGGGATGATTTCCGGACATCCGGTGTTATTCTCTCGGAAGATGAGGAACTGAATGCGGAGATAATAGAGGAGGATTATTTAAATACATAATACTAAGGTTGTTATTTTAGACAGGAGGCATGATTTAAGACAGGAGAAGAGGATATATTAATTAAGACAGGAGAACAGGAGAAACAGGAGACAATGACGCTCCTGTTTCTCCTGTTCTCCTGTCTTGAAATATATGTATATATCAGGAGTTTATCTCCTGTCTCAATTATTCGAAGCCACGGAGGCGGAGGAGGGCTTTGGTGTCGGGCTCGTGACCACGGAAGCGTTTGAAGAGGATGAGGGCATCTTCGGTGTCGCCCGATTCAAGGATGTTTTTCTTGAAAGAATCAGCCGTCTTCTTGTCGAAGATTCCTTTCTGCTGGAAGAGTTCCCATGCGTCGGCCTCGAGTACCTGGCTCCAGAGATAGGTGTAATATCCGGATGCGTAACCATCGTCACCGAAGATGTGCTTGAAATAAGGGGAGCGGTAGCGGAAAGTGATCTCTTCGGGCATCCCGATTTCATCGGCCACTTTCTTTTCAAATGCCTTCACATCCTTCACTTCAGGCTGAGCGCCATACTTGAGGTCGAGAAGCGCGGCACCGGCAAGCTCGGTTGTCACAAAACCCTGGTTGAATTTTCCTGAAGCGTTGAGTTTGTTGATGAGTGAGTCGGGCATCACTTCCCCTGTCTTGTAATGACGTGCGTAACTTTTAAGCACTTCGGGTTCGAAAGCCCAATGTTCATTGATCTGGGAACACATCTCCACATAATCACGGTCAACGTTTGTGCCGGCAATTGATTTGTAAGGGGCACGAGAGAGGATAGACTGCAGGGCATGGCCGAACTCATGGAAAGTGGTCTCCACTTCATCAATAGTGAGAAGCGCGGGGATATCACCTGCCGGACGAGAGAAGTTACCTACGTTATAGACGATAGGGCGACGGTATTTGCCATCCTCATAGATGCCGGCGCTCTGAAGCTGTTCCATCCATGCGCCCTGGCGTTTGGAATCGCGTGGGAAATAATCGCACATCCACACGGCAACATGTTCGCCCGTTTTTGTGTCAACAACATCAAACACCTGCACCTCATCCATATATTTGGGTGCATCGTTCATAGGAACCATCTTGATTCCATAAAGACGTTCGGTGGTATCAAAGAGACCTTTCATCACATTCTCGAGCGAAAAATATTCCCTTACCTGATTCTCGTCGAGGTCATATTTCTGTTTCTTCACCTTGTCGGCATAGTAATAATAATCCCAGGGAGCGATCTTGAAGTTTCCGCCTTCGGCATCCACGATTGCCTGCATGTCGGCCACTTCCTCGTGGCTGCGTTTTACGGCCGGTTCAAACACCTGCATCAAGAGGTTTGTGGCATTTTCGGGGGTCTTGGCCATAACGCGAGAGGTCATCATCTGGGCGAAATTGTCAAAGCCCATAATCTTGGCTTTCTCATTGCGAAGCTTTACTATCTCGCTGATGACCGGGAGGTTGGAGTATTCACCGGTTGAGGCGAGAGAGGTGTAGCCTTTATAGATGGCCTCGCGGAGACCGCGGTTGTCGGCATACTGCAACACCGGCAGGCGGCTTGGGGCATGGAGTGTGAAGACCCAGAGACCGTCAAGGCCACGTTTCGTGGCTTCCTCAGCGGCCTGAGCCACGGATGATTCGGGCAGCCCGGCAAGATCGGCGGAATCGTAAACCACAACGGTAAACTGATTGGTGGCGGCGAGCAGATTCTTGTTGAAGCGGATGAAGAGCTTTGAAAGCTCATCGTTCACCTTTATGAGCTGTTCCTTCTTCTCGGGAGAAAGTGCGGCGCCCTGCTCGGCAAACTGGCGGTAATATTTCTCAACTACACGTTTCTGAACGGGAGTGAGCTTAAGCTTGTCGCGGGAATCATACACGGCCTTGATGCGCTGGAAGAGCTGTTCATCAAGGTTCACCTTATTCGCGGCCTCATTCAGAAGAGGAATGGCCTCTTCGGCCATGGCGGCAAATTCAGGAGTGGAGAGGGCACTCTCATAGTGATAGAACACGCTTGCCACACGTTCGAGAATCGGCGAGAGATTTTCAAGCGGAAGGATGGTGTTGTCGAAATCCGGGAGAGCGCGATTGCGCGTGATGCTGAAAAGATTCTGATCCTGCTCCTCGATACCGGCCTTGATGGCGGGTATGAAATCAGACACCTTGATCTTTTCGTAGGGCGGTATGCCATACTTGGTGGTGTAAGCCTGCAGGAACGGGTTGGTGTTGTCCTGTGCCATAATCTGTAATGGTGTGGCAGCAAAGAGGAATGCTCCGAGAGCCACGGTTGCAAATTTGTTCATACTCTTATTTGTTGGTAAATTCAAATTCAGCTATGAGGGGATAATGGTCGCTCGACCTTATCCGTCCTTTCTTCACGCTGAGTGCGCGAAGGGGCCCGCGATAGAAAATCTGGTCGAGGTGAAACCAGAAGGCGTGACGGTTGTAGGTGACCAATGGCCCGAAAGATGTTTCCACGTAAGCGTCGTGCAAATCGTCGCCACGCAGCAGGCGGTAGCAATAAGATTCCGGCACATCGTTGAAATCACCGCATATAATCAAGGGGCCGTTCACCTTATCGATTGCCCTGCGCAGGGCGGCTGCGCGGTCGGCACGATAGACCGTGCGGTTATGGAACTTAGACATTATGGAGCCTTTCAGTTCGCTCATGGCCTCCTTCCCTTTCCCTTTGGCAATATCCTTGAAGAGATCGCGCTCCTTATCGGAAAGGGACATGGAGTTGAGGTGCATGTTTATGAGAGTGAGCTCACGCCCTTTGATTGTGACTTTGTAAGCGGAGAACCAGTAATTGTCGCCGGGTCCGAAGAATGCTTCCGGAAGGATCATCCGGATTGGATATTTCGACAGCACTTTCTTGTCGTTCAATGGCGTGCCCGCCTGATATGGATAGACTTTGAAGAGGGTATCCTTAAACTCATGGAGGTTGTGAACCTCGCTGGGATCGTTGAGGTCGTTCATCTCCTGAAGGCAAACGATATCTGCTCCGGAATCTATGACATATTCAAAAGACCGGTTGCCGGGCGCATCATTCCCTTTTTCCTGATCATCACCATGAAGGATATTATAAGTGAGCACCTTGAAAGTCAAGGCGTCGGGGTCGGCTTTTTTAGAAAAATTGAAAGGTATGGCGGTCGAGATTGGCGACCAGGCCACGAAGAGAGTGAAGATTCCGATGCCGGCCGTGATCCATCTTCCACAAAGGAGCCATATCACAATGACGATGGTTGTGGCTATGACGAAATAGGGCATCGCCGTGACAAAAAACACAGGGAAGGTGAGGAATGCAGGATTGATATGACCACCGAATGCGGCAAGAAGGGTAAGCGCATAAAGCACGAATGATGCTATGCGGCAGACTGTCCTTACTATCGGTTTGACTACGGGTAGAAACATTTATTTTGGGTTATGAGGTTATAAGGTTATAAGGTTATAAGGTTATGGGGTTATAGGCGGCTTGAGATAGCGTTCAGCTCCCTTTTTTCTGCTGAAGAGAGGGAATCATATCCCGATACCCTTACCTTGTCGAGAAGTTGGTCAAGACGTTCTTCATCGGTTTGTCGGGAGTGTGGCACGGGTGAGGAATGGACTGCCGGCGAGGAATGTCCGACAGGTTCACGAAACACTTCCGGCACTTTGCGTTTCCTTGCCCTCATTTTGCGGAGAAGATTGCGCAAAGGAGCCATCATGTCAAACTTGATTTTACTGCTTCGGCTTCGTGAGAGAAGGGAGGGGGCGAACACTCCGAAGATGACGCCACCGATATGGGCTGAAAATCCGCCGGCATTGCCACCTCCTATTCCGAGAAAAGTTAGCACTATGCACAGCAGGGCCACATATTTCAATCTTATCTGACCTAAGAGAAGGAGATTTAGTTCAAGGTTTGGCGCCATGACCGAGGCTGCGGTCATCACTGCCAAGACGGCGGCCGAAGCACCGGTGAGATAGCAGCCCGGAACGGGATCTCCAATGTTGCATACGGCCAAAAAGCAGATTGCACCGGCAAGTCCGCCGCAGAGATAGGTGAACAGCAATTGCTTTTCCGTAGCGCAATAAATGAAAATTCGGCCGAACCAGAGGAGCCAAAGCATATTGAAGAGGAGATGCAGGAATGAGATCTGCGTGAACATATAGGTCAGGGCAGACCATGGCCGGCTGATAAAACCGCTCCATTCGGCAGGCATCACCAGCCACGACATGAGCATGCCTTCATCGGCATCAGGAAGAAGCCATGCCGATAGCCCGATCATGAGGGCCACCGCCACATTAGTGGCAATGAGGAGCATCAATATGCCGGAATTGCTGAAATATTCCTTTACTGTCATAACCTTATTCTCAATTCACACCGTTTATACCGGCCTTCTATTCTCCAGGCAGTGCTAAAAAATTCTACCTCCGAGAGTGCCTTTCTTTTTCCAGTAGAGGAGGAGAATAAGCCCGAAAAGCATTCCTCCGAGATGAGCGAAATGAGCCACGGTGGATTGTCCTCCTCCCACACCGAGGAAGAATTCAATCACTCCGTAACCGATCACCATATATTTGGCCTTGATGGGCACGGGAATAAAGAAGAGGTAGAGAGGCATATTGGGGAAGACAAACGCGAAACCGAGCAGCAAGCCGAAAATCGCTCCCGAAGCGCCCACCACTAACATTGAATTTTTGAACTGGGCAATGGCGTCGAGGAATTGTGCATCTCCCGAAATCACGGCGGCATCCACCACATCTTTCATGTGCTGATATGTGAGACCGTTAAGCTTTGCAATTCCGGAGATATATTCATGTTCCCAGGAGAGAGCCCAGACGGCTTCTTGCACCAGCCCGGCACCGATTCCGCAAATCATATAGAAAATGAAGAAGCGTTGCGAACCCCACACCTGCTCGAGTATTCGTCCGAACATCCAGAGGGTGAACATATTGAATAGGAGATGAAAGATGCTTCCGGTGGAGTGGACAAACATATAGGTTATCACCTGTGCCGGATTGAAGAGTGAGCCCGCTATGTAGTGAAGCCCGAGACGGTTAGTGATGAAATAGCCTATCTGGTTAGGGAAAATCACCATCGCCAGCCAGATGATCAGGTTGACGATTATGAGGTTTTTCGTAACCGGCGGAATATTCTTTAGGAAATTATTCATGTCATTATGTGAGTTTTTGAAGCTGTCCGAACAGCTTCGTTTTGCAAAAATAGCAAAATAACACGGAGTGAGAAAAGAATTAAAGAATTTTTAAGAAGAAAAATGGGGAGGATGTGGTTGAAATAACCTCAGAAAAGAGAACCGAACGGCAACTTTAGGAGTGTGTGAGGTGTTAAAATATAGAAAAAGGTATAAAAATATCAAGTTTTGATGTAAATTGTTTGTCAAACACCAATTAATGTGTATATTTGCCGAAAAATACGATAGAAATCAAATTCAAAAGATAGATTATGAATAAGACAGATTTAATCAATGAGATTGCCGCAAAGGCTCAGCTTAACAAAGTAGCCGCCAAGGCAGCTCTCGATGCAATGCTCGAATCAATTGAGCAGGCACTTGCCAACGATGATAAGGTTCAGCTTATCGGTTTCGGTACGTTCTCCATGCAGGAGAAACCCGAGCGCACCGGTATCAATCCCCAGACAAAGGAGAAAATCACAATTGCGGCGCGCAAAGTTGTGAAATTCAAACCGGCTGACGGTCTGGGCAAATAATTGTCTATTAATTTAGAATCGCTATCAAAAACGAGAGGGAGTCGGAACATTGTTCCGACTCCCTCTCTGTCATTATTCATCTTTAGGGTGTTGAAGTTATTTTACAAGATATTTGTGGCCTGCTGCTATATAGAGTCCTGGCGCCAAGGGGAGTGAGGTGAGTCGGTCCACAAGCGGTGAGGCTACGAGCCTTCCGGTGATGTCGAAGACATTAACTACGCATGGGCTGGTGGAATTGAAGATAAGCTCTCCTCTTGAAACGACTATCTCAAGGGATGAAGTATCCTCTGAAACAGACTCAACTATAGATGGGAATGACGTCTCAGGAAGATTATATTTTGCCATCAGCACTGCCCATGTGGAATTATCTCCGATGGTGGTGTCTTCACATTTGAAAGGCTTGTTGCCGCGGGCTGTAAAATAGAGTGCTTCGTTATTGATGTCGTATGCGCAAGCTATGGCCGAGGGAACCCCTCCCTGAGAAGCGAGTGTCCATGCGTTGTCTGCATCGGCTTCAAGTGTGGAAGCATCGTAGGGACGAAGGAAAACACCCATATTCGCATTCATTCCATAACCATACACATATACCTTTGAAGGCGCATAAGGATTTTGGATTGCGCAAAGATATCCGGTCAAGATGTTGTCAGAGAACGAGTCACGGCTGCTTACCCCTTTAATACATCCGCCTGTCGCAGCGTCAATCTTCGCAAGGAATCCTTCCCGCATGTTGGCCTGGGTGGAAGCGAAGAAAGGAGTGCTATCGGGTGCATATACAGTGCCGTTGAACATACCTGTGAACCATAGGGTGTCGTCGCATACTGAAATTCCACAATTCTGGAACCCATATTTCCCATTAAGTTTTTCGCCCTTTAGAGGAGTGATCCACGAAGGATTGAAATCAGAATCCAAGCGACCGAGCACCGGGGTGAAATCGCCTTCAGGGGTAAAAGTCTTTCCGGCTATGGAAATCGTATTGTCATTACCGATTACAAGAGCCTGGAAATATAGACTGCCATCATTCCATAAAAGACGATTGACCGCTTCATTCTGAGCATTTCCCTCCACGGGAAGATCTGCAAGATAATAACCGTCAGAGTCAAGCTTCAGTATATACATCCCACCCGCACTTTGTTGAGGATCTCCATTCCATGTGGAGACATTTCGGGGAGAAATCACCTTCTCTCCGTCGGCTGTAGGAACATGGAGATTGCTGCGGAAATTTCCCCCGATATATATATTACCGGCATTGTCGAGAGCTAAAGCGGGCACTGAAATAGCCTCGGCTGTAAATTCAGCATAATTTCCGGAGGCGGAAGGAGCAGGGGCGGTGTCGCAATCAATAAAGCGCGACCATAGCAGCGAGCCATCAGGAGCGAGCCGACCCACCATCACACGATAATAACGGCGTTCCACTTTCCAATCGAAGTTATGCGTCTTTCCTGTGCCGTCAACGATGGAGATGGGGGAATCGAGCATCCCGTCGGTGTGGCGCAGACGGGCTGTGAATACCGCGCCTCCGTCGGAAGTGGTAGCAATAGAACCGTCGTTAGCAAAATCGCAAGATCCGGAGTGAAGATTCCAGATAGCGGTACCGTCCGTATTGGTCTTAATGATACATAGGTTACCGTTGTTGCTATTGCCTGCGTTATAAGGGACACCCTCGAAAAGCACCTTCCCGGCATAACTGATGTCTCGAGCAGATTCTGTCGAATTTCCAATATTATGCCAATATACACTCCCGTTTGAATTGGGGACTACTGCTACGGCCTGCGATTGATCTCCGGCAGAAGTGGTGCCGTCGAATATATTTGCCCAATCAAGCTGTGGGGATCCGGTAGGCTGTGCCACGACCGCGAATGAAGAGAGAAGAGTCAGAGAAGAGAATGTAACTCCTAATGTAAAGTTATTCATATACAGTGTAAAAATTAATAATTTTAATTATTGTATTATGAGGCTATAGTGTTGTAAGCGAACCTCGGTCAAAAACATATCTGATTTTCGGATGCAAAATTACAACTGCCGAAAGTTTTATGAAATCAGTATTTATAGGTATTTTCAGACGTGAAGTTACTCTGTTTGAGGTATTGCCGGGAACCTATGACTGTTATAACTTTGCATTTCAAATGAATCTTAAAAACAATTTTTATATAGTATTTCTACTGCTCTTGGGTGTGGCGTTAGAAGCCATTGGAAAAGAGACACCTGATAGCACAGCCACCACCCTTGACGAGGTTGTGGTGACAGCTCGGGAAGGAGAAGGTATGACGAGTGCTTCCCGTATCGGGAAAGACGCGATGAAGCACCTCCAGCCCACGAGCTTCACAGACCTGCTCGAACTCCTTCCGGGAAATATATCACAAAATCCGGAAATGGGAAAAGCAAACACCATCACTTTGCGCGAGACAGGCAATTTGGGTGCGACAGGGGCTAAAATCGACAACGATGATTATTCGATGTCATCGTTGGGTACACTGTTTATGGTGGACGGAGCTCCAATAAATGGAGATGCCAATCTTCAAACAGTAGGAATCGGAAACAGTGATTCCCCGGCTTCGGTGAGAAATGTCACTAACAAGGGTGTGGATATGCGTGCGATTTCCACCGATAATATCGAGAGTGTGGAGATCGTGAGAGGAATACCCTCCGCTGAATATGGCAATCTCACAACCGGATTGGTGAAAATTAAACGTATAAATCGCTCCACACCTGTAACAGCCCGTTTCAAGGCCGATGAATATAGCAAGCTCTTTGCTGTATCAAAAGGGATCGCGATGCATGAAGATGATGATGTGATTAATCTTGATTTGAGTTATCTCGACTCAAAAACCGATCCGCGCAACAACCTTGAAAATTATAAGCGACTCACGGGAAGTGCAAGATTCCGTCTTAATCGCCAGAACGATAATGCATCCTATACATGGAATATAGGAGGTGATTATACGGGATCATTCGATAATGCCAAGATCGATCCTGACCTCAACCTCATGAAGGTGGATGAATACAAGAGCGAATACAACCGAGTGTCGTTGACTTCCGACCTCCAGATAGATCTATGGAATAGAGGCTTTATATCCGATATCAATTTCAATGCCTCGGCAAGCTATCAAAACGACCTATTGACCAGACGAAAGCAGGTGGCTCCCCAACGGGCATCGGTGGCACCCACCACCATGAAACCCGGTGAGCATATCGGAGAGTATCTTCTTGGAGAATATATCGCTGACTTTAGAAGTGAAGGCAAACCAATCAATATTTTTCTCAAAGGGAAAACCGGAGGAGAAAAAGAGTGGGGTATAACCACTCATAATTATAAAGGAGGGGTGGAGTGGACTCTTTCCAAGAATTTGGGTAGAGGGGAGGTGTATGATTTGCAACGTCCCATTTCTGCATCATGGACCTCCCGACCTCGTGATTTTCGTGAAATCCCCGCTTTGCAGGTGTTAAGCCTTTTCCTTGAGGATAAAGTCTCTCTCAATCTTGGAGGCGGATTATTCACGCTTCAAGCCGGATTGAGAGGAATAATGCTCCCTTCTCTGCCAAAAGAATATTATCTTCATGCAAGACCCTATTTCGACCCCCGAATCAATGCTTCATGGGTGGTGCCGATCGCAGGGAAAGGGGCGGATGCACTTATGCTTACGCTCAATGTCGGATACGGACTCACCACGAAGATGCCCACGATCGATTATCTGTATCCACAGGCACAGTATGCCGACATTATACAGCTCAATTACTACGACACAGCAAAGCCGTCAGAGCATTCCTTAGTGAGCCTGATGACCTATATCAACGATGCCACCAACTATCAGTTGCATCCTGCGCGAAACCGCAAACAGGAAATAACAGCAGGATTGGCATGGAAAGGAAATTCTTTCAGCGTTACTTATTTCCGGGAAAATCTTTCAAGCGGTTTCAGATATTCTTCGGTATATGCCCCTTATTCATATAAGGATTATGATGCCTCCGGAATAGATCAGGCCACCCTTACCGGACCTCCGGATCTCTCCCTGCTCCCGTATGAAGAGAAGACAATATTGAAAGGTTATCGAATTGCCACCAATGGCACGAGAATTGCAAAGCAAGGAGTGGAATTTACCGCCACCACCGCCAGATGGAAACCCTTACGTACACGCCTTTCCATCACCGGGGCATGGTTCAGATCGGAATATTCCAACAGCGAACGTCAGTATGCCACCGTCAATGATGTGGTGAATGGCATTTCTGTAAGCGACAGATATGTGGGTATCTACAATTATCGCGACGGACGTGTGAACGAACAGCTGAACACCAATTTTATGTTCGACACGCAGATCCCGAAATGGGGCTTGGTGTTCACAAGTACGTTCCAGATAATGTGGTGGGTGAAGACCACAAGAATGCCCATTGACGGAACCCCGGATGCATATATTTCCGCTGATGATGGAGAGATTCATCCATATATTCCATATCACACCGGCGACGATCTGCTTTTACCTTTTCTTATAAAGACCTACAACGAGGATACTTTCAAGACTGTAAAAATCCCTTTTGCAGGATATTTCAATCTGAAAGCCACGAAAAGTATCGGGAAGCATTTGAGAATTGCGCTTTTTGTGAATAGGATTCTGGATTGGCTGCCGGATTATCATGCCAACGGTCTGCTCGTGCGACGCTCCTCGGATGCCTATTTTGGTATGGAATTAAATTTATCAATCTAAGGATAAATATAAAAAGTTTCTAACACACTCGAATAATTTAATTTTAAATATGACTAAGATATACTCGATACAGACGAGCAGCCGACTCATGCTCGCGGCCTTATTTACTATGTTGGCAACTATTGTAGCCGGATGCGATGATTCTCTTGATTCAACACTTCCTTCGGCTAATGTGGAAATAGAATTGATATTTCCCGATAATATATCTGAAGATATCAGCGGGCAACAGTTCACATTCCGCAATATCAGCAATGGAGTCTCCACTTCGTTCTTAAAGGGAGAGACCATTAACCTGCTCCCCGGCCTTTATGATGTGAACTATTCCGCCACCACCCATCTTTCCAATGGAGCAACAGCCGATCTGAAGGCATTGAGGCAATCGGTGATATTTAGCGAGGGTTATAACAAAATAATTCTCGAACCATATGTCAACATCACTTCCACTGATTTCATTATCTCCGAGATTTTCTTTTCAGGCACCCTTCAAAGTTCGGGCAATCAGTACTACGGAGACGATTATGTGAAGCTCTATAATAATACCGACCATGTGCTTTATGCCGATGGAATAACTCTTTTCGAATCAAAATTCACAACAACAGAGAAAAACCAATATACTCCTGATATTATGCAGGAGGCAATGACTGTGGATGCTCTCTATACAATTCCGGGGAATGGTACGGAGCATCCCGTGCAACCGGGGGAATATCTCTTGATAGCCGACACGGGAATCGACCATCGTGTGATCAATCCCAATTCATTTGACCTCAGCGGTGCTGATTGGGAATGGTATGATGTGAGTAAACAACCATCAAGTCTGGATATCGATTCCCCCCTGGTGGATAATCTTGATAAATGGTATTGCTACACACAATCGTTCTGGATGCTGCATAATCGAGGCTTCAAGGCCTATGGCATTGCCCGCATTTCGGTGGATAAGGATACATATCTTGCCAATTATCTCTACAACTACGAATATGAGATAGTGACTCTTGCCGGCACCTTCCCTATGTCACAGAATGCCTACCGTCTGCCCAACGAATGGATACTTGACCTGGTGACATGCTCTGTTGCAGCTCAATACCAGTGGAATATATCCGCCCCGGCTCTCGATATGGGATGGACCTATTGCGGCACAATGGACAATGACAAGACCAGATATTTCCATGCTGTGCGACGCAAGATGATAGGTTTGACCGCGGAGGGAAATCCGATTCTGCAGGACACTAATAATTCTACTGAAGATTTTAACCCTATGGTGCCCCCCTCCGAGATAGAACTTCAGGGGAGTGCCAAGGATCTGTCGGGCGCTCCCTGCACCACGCTCACTTACGACGGTGTTGTGCCGATGAGTAGCGAATATTATGAGAAAATAATGAAGCTTAGATGAAACGCCTGCTATATTCAATATTTATAGTTCTATTCTTTTCGGTTCAGCCAATTTTCTCTGCTTCAAATGATTCGCTGATCCAAGCCCAACAAGATATTCTGAAGAGTATGTTTCTCGACGGAATGGAAAGGGAAAGGGTAGGTGATATGAGTTGGGAGAATCCATCTTTGTTGCCATGGAAATTGCCGGAGTCGGATTGTAGTGCAAAAGGGGGCTATTCTTCATACCGCGAGTCAACGCCTATGGTGTCGGGTAAAGGTGACGGGATAAGGGATTGGGAGATTGGAGCGGATGCCTATATCCTTACCCCGAATGGATGTGTAATCGGGAGAGCCGGATACGTCAACGGGATGATATTGTCGCCGATATGGAACGAATCGGGAGAATACGACAGGATCTATCCTTATCTCATAGCCGACAGCATAGGAGGTAAGCTTCACACTGAGAAATATTATTTCGAAGGGGGATATTCCCACAAAGGAGGCAATATCGCCTGGGGGGTAGAAGGGAGCTACACAGCTGTTCTATCCTATCGCGATGTGGATCCGCGTCCGAGGAATGTGTCGGGCGACCTTACTGTAAAGGGTGGTTTCTCCTATCGTGTCTGGCGTGATTATTATGCAGGTGTGTCGGCAAGATACAATCGTTACCGTATATCCACCGAGATCTCTTTTGTGAATGAAACCGGGGAGACAAAACTTTTTCATCTCACGGGACTTGGCACACACTATTCCAGGTTTGACGGCACGGGAAAGAGTGTGTTTAATGATTGCCACACAGGAGGCTTCTCCTTGAATCTTATTCCCTCAGGAGGAAAAGGGGGCTTTCTGAATGCCGATTTCTCTTTTATGAGTATGCGACATGTGATAACCGATCTTAATCGACTGCCTATGGCGAATCTGAATGAGAAGAACGTTCATCTTCAGTTAGGGTTTAAAACAGCATCTTATGCAATCTGGGGGGAATGGAAAGCTTCGCGACGTCATGGAAAAGAGAATATTTTCGGAGATGCTTCGTCCGGAAGTTATCCGCAAATAGGTTCGCTCACACTTTATGCCGACAATTTTCGGGGAGGGACCATTGCCGGATATTGGGGATTTTCCACCCGACGAATGAATATGTCTATCCTTCCGAGAGCTGAATGGAACAGGGAGAGGATCGTATATCTCTCGCCACGTCGTGATTGGCTGGATGAACACATCGCATTATCAGCAGATTTCCGAATGAATATTCTCAGCGGAAGCAAGTCGTTCACAGTGATAAGGTGTGGAGTTGGAGCGAAACTTCCTGTTTCCTCGCTGCTATCTCTGCCCGATCCCGGGAGAGGAGAGGAAGACAAGGCTCTCCACGCTGTGACAACGAATGATTTTGCAAATGCCACGTCCGGACTGGCGGGCGGCGGAGTAGGAGGAGAATGGTTATGGAGATTCTCCGGTAGATTGGCGGCCGGTGTGACAGCAGATTATTCCTACTCCCACACCTCGACAGGAATCTCCATTAATCGCTTCTCAGTAGGATTGACGGCCCACTTCCGCTAAAAAGAGATCGATATTGTATTAATTCTTAGTAGCAACTTAGCAATTTCAGATAAAAATGAAAAAGAAAAGAACTAATCTTATGAAACCTCTCCTAAAACCTCTCTTCTCCTCACTTCTTCTCGCCGGTGTCATGCTGCCCGGCTATGCGGATGTGACCGATTTGCAACTAAAGGAAGGGAAACTCCCCAACGGACTCACTTATTATATCTATCGTAATACTGAGCCTTCAGGAAGAGTGGATTTTTATCTCTCTCGCAATATCGGATCGAGAGTAGAAGAGGCCGACGAGAAGGGGCTGGCCCACTTCCTCGAACACATGTGTTTCAATGGGAGTCGCAATTTCCCCGACAATCGTATTATAGAATGGCTTGAAAGCGTAGGGGTGAAGTTTGGAAAAAATCTCAATGCCTATACCTCTGTAGATGAGACGGTATATAACATATCGATGGTACCCGTGGCACGAGAATCAGTAGTGGATTCCTGCTTGATGGTGATACGCGATTGGAGCGACGGCCTTACCCTTTCGGATGAAGCCATAGATGCAGAACGAGGTGTGATAAAGGGTGAATGGCGTCATCGCGACAATGCGACCTCGCGTATGTTGCGCAGGGCTGCGCGTCGTCTATATCCCGGCACACCCTATGAAGATGCAATGCCCATGGGTACAATGGAGGTTGTGGAGAATTTTCCGCCACAGAAGCTTCGCGATTTTTATAAAAAATGGTACACTCCAGGAGCGGAGGCTGTCATTGTGGCAGGAGACGTGAATCCGGAAGAGATCGTAAAGAAGATAACAGCGATTTTCAACGACATGGAAACGACTTCGCAGACCACCAATCTTCCCGAACCCATATTTCCGGTCAATGAGAAATTGTCGGTGATTGTGGAAAGCGATCCTGAGCAGGCGGTGAATATGATGCAGCTTTATTTCAAGCATGACGACCGCGGACTTTCAGCCGACCAGCGACTGCGACAGGAATTGCTTGCTGAATTGATTTCCTCTATGCTGATTGAGAGATATGATGCGCTTGAGCTTGCCGACAATACTCCGGTTGCAAACATAGGATTGGGCGACACGTTTCTTCCTCTCTCAAAGAAGCTGAAGGCTTATGTGGTGAGAGCACAATTGAAGCCCGGACGCGCCCGGGAGGCTTTACAGGCGGTATATAGAGAACTTCGCAGGGCACGCGAGAAAGGCTTTTCAAACGAAGATTTCGAAAATGCACGCGCCGAACTTTTAGAGAAAGAACGCAATAAGGCAGTGGCGCGAAAATCAAGAAGCAATACGGATGTGGCAAAGGATATAAGCCGTTATTTCACGGAAGGGGGAATGTTTGAGACCCCTGCGGCCCGTCTGGAAAGGGTGGAGCGTATCCTTGCAGAACTCAATGTGGAGGATTGTCGTGAACGACTTGCAGAACTGATAGATCCTTCAGGACGCAATGCGGTGGTTCTGACATACCTTCGTCCCGGTAAGGATGGCGATCTCCCTTCGGAAAAAGATCTGGAGAGTGCATTCTATAGTGTAAACTCCGAGGAAATACTTCCATTTATGGCTCCCGAGAGAAAGCAGACAATCCTTGATTCCGAGCCGGTAAGAGGCAGCGTTGTGAAGAGTGAGCCTCTTAATCATTTTGGAGCAACTTTGCTGACTCTCTCCAATGGAATTAAAGTTATGATGAAACCTACTGATTTAAAAGAGAATCAGATTTTTATACGCGGTGTGGGAGAGGGAGGCTTTTCTCAGAACTATAAAGAGGAGGATGCCCCTTCCCTGAAGATATTCAATGAGGCTATGTCACTCAGCGGCGCGGGAAATCACAGCAACGGAGATCTCCGACGTATGATGGCTTCACGCGATATAAAAGTGTCACTGATGGCCGATCGGAACGACGAGACATTGGAAGTTTCTTCCGGACGTGAGGCTCTTGAAGATGTCATGCGTTTACTTTGGCTCAAGGCCACATCCACTGTTCCCGATGAAGAATCTTTCAATGCGTGGTACACTTCGAGAATGCATCAATTGGAGGGGGATGTATCGAACCCTGTCAATAAGATGGGCGACCTTATACACAAGAGTGTGTATAGTAATCATCCGCTTGGGCATAAGCTTACTGCAGAGATGCTTTCCAAGGCTGATTATGGTCGTATTATGAAAGAATATGCCGACAGATTCGGTGATTTCAGTGACTTCACGTTCTATATCACAGGCGATTTTGATCCCGACGAGATGAAGGATCTTCTCGAACGCTATGTCGCTTCTTTACCTGCAAAGGGGAGAATGGAAAAGAGGAAGGATATCGGATATAGGTTCACTCCGGGAAATCAGCGAATCGATGTTGAGGAGGAGATGATTAATCCCACGGGAATTGTCTATCAGTTCCGCCATATTGATTGTCCCTACAATTTGAAGAACATTCTTCTTGCTTCGATGACAGGGCAGATTCTGAAAGCGCGTCTTCTCGCCGACCTTAGGGAAGATAAAGGATGGACATATTCAATCACGACACATGGCAGCGTCACTGCCGGAATGAATGGTGATGACGCTCCGGAGTTTATGATGCCGGTATATGTCAAGACTGATCCGGCGCATATCTCCGAGAGTGCGGAGGTGATAAAGAGCACACTGAAGGGTATGTCGGAGAAAGTTAGTGAAGAGGAGTTTGAGAAAGTGAAAG
This sequence comes from uncultured Porphyromonadaceae bacterium, assembly GCA_947174305.1. GTDB lineage: Bacteria > Bacteroidota > Bacteroidia > Bacteroidales > Muribaculaceae > Lepagella. The sequence goes on from CAMWIH010000025.1 coordinate 21,125, forward strand.
AGTATATGGCTAAGAGTCATGAGGAAAACATAGGCGAAAATGCCTATTGGCTTGCAGCGATGAAAGCTCTCAACAGTTTTGGGCTTGACCTTGATTCCGATTACGACATGGTTCTTTCGTCGCTCACTCCTGATATGATATCAGCTTTCGTCAGGGATTATGTTCTTAGTGCACAGCTCACTGAAATAACCATGAGTCCGGCGGAGAAAAAATAAAAAGTAGAATATTCACAATTTGAAAGCGGGGTGGACATCAGAACCACCCCGCTTAATTTTATGTTTTCAAGATCGGTAAATTTTTTGTATCTTTGCGATTTAGACGAGTTGATTAAACTTGCAAGGATTATAATTGTCAAAATAAGGTAAATATAAAATAGAAATGACAATAGAATCGATTATTGCACAAGGTGTTGTAAAAGCCGTAAAAGAGCTTTACGGTGCCGATATCGAAGAAAAGCAGGCCACTCCCTCGGCCACAAAGAAAGAATTTGAGGGAGATCTCACAGTTGTAGTTTTCCCATTCCTTAAGGCCTCGCGTAAAAATCCTGAGACCACTGCCACAGAAATCGGTGAATGGCTTGAGAAAAATGTCGAGGCTGTTGAGAAATTCAATGTTGTGAAAGGATTCCTCAACATCACTATCAGCCCCGATTATTGGTTAGGGTTGCTTCACGATATTGCCGCCGACAGCAAGTGGGGCATGCGTGACGTCACCCCGGAGTCAGACTTGGTGATGGTGGAGTATTCCTCTCCAAACACTAACAAACCTCTCCATCTTGGCCATGTGCGTAATAATCTTTTAGGTTATTCTCTATCCAAAATATTGGAGGCCAACGGGCATAAGGTCGTAAAGACCAATATCGTAAACGACCGTGGCATTCATATCTGCAAGTCGATGCTTGCATGGAAGAAATGGGGTGAGGGGATCACTCCTGAAAAGGCCGGCAAGAAAGGTGATCATCTGATAGGTGATTTCTATGTAGCTTTCGACAAGCATTACAAGGCGGAGGTGAAAGAACTGATGGAGAAGGAAGGTCTTTCCGAAGAGGAGGCCGAGAAACGTTCTCCACTTATGGCCGAAGCCCGCGAGATGTTGCGCAAGTGGGAGCAGAATGACCCTGAGGTGCGTGCTCTCTGGAAAATGATGAACGAGTGGGTCTATGCAGGTTTCGATGAGACATACAAGCGTCTGGGCGTAGATTTCGACAAGATCTATTACGAATCGGATACCTACCTTGAAGGTAAGGATCTCGTGTTGGGTGGTCTTGAGAAGGGTATTATGTTCCGCAAGGAGGATGGTTCGGTTTGGGCCGACCTCACTAACGATGGCCTTGACCATAAGCTTCTCCTTCGCGCAGACGGCACATCTGTATATATGACGCAGGATATAGGAACTGCCAAACTGCGCTATCAGGATTATCCCATAGATAAGATGATCTATGTGGTAGGCAACGAGCAGAATTATCACTTCCAGGTTCTGTCGCTACTGCTCGACCGACTCGGTTTCAAGTGGGGAAAAGACCTTACACATTTCTCTTACGGAATGGTGGAGCTTCCCGAAGGAAAGATGAAATCGCGCGAGGGAACAGTGGTAGATGCCGACGATCTTATCGACACTATGGTGAGCGGCGCGTCGGAGATGTCGGCGGAGCGCCTTGGGGAGATGTCGGAGAAAGAGGCTGCCGAAATTGCCCGTATGGTCGGACTTGGCGCGCTAAAGTATTTCTTGCTGAAGGTAGATCCGAAGAAGAATATGCTCTTCAATCCTAAGGAGTCGATAGATTTCAACGGCAATACAGGTCCCTTCATTCAATATACCTACGCTCGTATCAATTCCGTAATCCGCAAGGCAGGCGGTTTTAATCCTGAGGCGACCCCGGAGGCGGAACCCAACCAAAAGGAGTGTACGCTTGTTCAGAAGGTAGCGGATTTTCCATCGGTTGTGGCTGAAGCAGGACGCAACTATTCTCCTGCGGTGATAGCCAATTATGCCTATGATCTTGCAAAAGAATATAACCAGTTCTATCACGACTATTCGATTCTTCGCGAAGAGAACAAGGAGGTGCGCGACCTGCGTCTGCTCATTTCATACGTGGTTGCCCGGACTTTAAAGAGCGGGATGGCTTTGCTTGGCATCGAAATGCCCGAAAGAATGTAGTTCGGAACGTGATAGGCCGAATGGGCATTATAGGCGATATGGGCGTTATAGGCTTTTTTAATAGTAACTTAAAATTTATTGTAATATGAATTACGATCAGTCAAAACTCAACACTCCTCCACCTTATTATGGAGGTGGATATGGTGGCAACACCGTTGCACAGCAGACTAATGCTGTGATGAAGCGCGTTTATGTGCGCATGTTTATCGGTCTTCTGATTTCCGCTTTCTGCGCTTTAGGCGTGGCAAGCTCTCAGGCGGCCATGCAATTCATCTTTGGCAATCAGATTGTTTTCTGGGGTATCCTTATTGCAATGTTTGCAATGGCAATACTGATTCCGGTAAGGATGATGAAGATGTCAACAGGCACTGTGCTGGCTCTCTTCCTTGTCTATTCGGCTTTGATGGGAGTGTGGCTTGCACCTATTTTCCTTGTTTATCGCATAGGAACTATCGTATATACACTTTTCATCACTGCCGGCACATTCGGAGCTATGTCGGTGTATGGTTACTTCACCAAGACCGACCTTACGAAAATAGGTTCGTTCCTTATGATGGCTCTCTTCGGCTTAATCATCGCCATGGTTGTGAATATCTTCCTCAAGAGCTCCACAATGGAATGGATTATCTCGATAGTTGGAGTCCTCCTCTTTGTGGGTCTCACTGCATGGGATACACAGGCTGTTAAGCGTATGGCTTCCGCCAACCTTGATCCGGCTCTTGCCGACAAGCTTGCAACAATGGGCGCGATGAACCTTTACCTTGACTTCATCAACCTCTTCCTCTTTATCCTCCGTCTCTTTGGCGGTGGCAGAGACTGATGGGTTGAATATTATGGCTATGAGTAGAGAGGGGCTTAAAGCGCGTATCTGCGCGGCTGTTAAAGAATATATTGCCGACGAGGAGGCATACGATGACAATGCACAGCTTTGCATCAAGCCTGAAACGTTGGATGTATATGTTGAGGATAGCCGGAATGTTGACACTGATTCACCCGAAATAGACTGTTACGATGTGATGGATTTCGTGGAGGTGAGTCCCAATCCGGAAGAAGCCGGCAGATGGATAGTTGATGAAGCGGCAGTTGAATCTGCGGTGGAGGAATATCTTTGAAACAGGAATATCAATCCGAAACGGATCGGGTACCGAATACAGACTTGTAAGCTCGCGAGGATTGGTAGAACGGTTTGTAAACTAAATTGAAAAAGTGGATGTTATAGTTCTATAGCATCCACTTTCTTTGTTGATGAAAAGGGGTGTGTCACTTAATCAAGGAAACTATGAAAAGGATAAAAGGAATTATAACCGGAGTCGGGATCGTGTTAGCTATAATGGGGGTGGCCACACCCGCATCGGCGCAAATATATGAGATTGTGAATCAGTTGCCCTCGCTTATTTCCCCGGCGTTGTCGGGATCGGGTCGTTATAAAGGCTCGATCGATGCAGGCTGGAGCAAGACTCTTGGCAACAAGGATGCGGATTTTCTGGAATTCAGTACGTCGCAGGGTTATCAATATAACTCCTGGTTCTATATGGGTGTAGG
>CAMWIH010000026.1 GCA_947174305.1 uncultured Porphyromonadaceae bacterium
CCGATACTTGGATTTGATATCGGCAACAATCTTTACAAACAGCCCGGTGCAGGTCCAAGCTTCGTTACCTCGGCAATCCCGGTGCCTGCGGTTGCCGGGAAAAAAGGTGACTTTTATCTCAATCCCCTCAACGGGTCGGTCGATCTCCAGGTTGTCGGATTAGCCGGAACAAAAAATGAGATAACCGGTTATATCAAGGCCGGAACAAACGGCATCGACAACACAATAGTGCTCCAGAGGGCTTATCTTACCTACCGCAACTTCACTGCCGGTATGAAGCTCACTCTTTTTCAGGATGACTACGGTTGCCAGCCTCCCACAATCGACCCCGAAGGTCCCTCAGGCGAAGTGTCAACACTAAGTTACGAAATCTCCTACAAATCACCTTCATATAATGGGTTCAGATATGCCATTGGTCTTGATATCCCTACTTTCTATTCTTCAAAGGGATACTACCGAGGCAAGGATTATCCTCAGTTCGACGGCACTCAGGTGGCCAATTATGCCGACGCGGAGAATCTGATTCCTGACATACCGATGTGGGTGGAATACTCCTTCTCGCAATGGAACCGTATCCGTGTTTCAGCTCTTTTGAGAAATTTTGCTTATAGAGATCTTTTAGCAGGCAAGACCCGCCATGATGTCGGTTGGGGTGCCATGCTTTCAGGTAACCTCTCCCCCAATCCAAAATGGATATTCTATTATCAGTTCGCATACGGTCAGGGCATCGGTGATTACATCCAGGATATAGCCGGTCATCCTATCAGCTTTATCCCCTCTGATTCAAAGCCGGGTCGCATGAAGGCCTCCCCGATGATGGGTGCCAATGTGGGTGTAAGCTTTAACCCTACTTCCAAACTTCAGTTCAACGCCATGTTCTCTGAAGCACGCGTGTGGGATGTGGCTCCCTACAGCAATGTGCTCGACGAATCGCAGAATTATAAATATGCCCTCTATGGAGCCGTGAACTGCTTCTACACCTTCAACAACTGGTTGCAGTGGGGAATCGAATACCTCTGGGGTCACAGGGAGACCTGGAACATAGGAGGCGCTCACGACAGCAGGATTCAGACCCAGCTCTCATTTACATTCTAAGCCGGCCGAAGGTCTGATATTACGTGAAAGAAAAGATTATTGATAATTATAAAAACCTCATATTATGTTTCATATTAAATCCGGTTATGGCAACAATACCCTCCCTCTGTGGGCGGTGTTCAACCTATACGTAATTTTTATCTGTACCTCGCTGCCGGGTCTTGCAATATCTCCCATCATGGGCGATCTGACCAAGATTTTCCCCGGAACATCAGCGCTCGAGTCGCAGTTCCTCAGCATCGGGCCTAACCTCGCCGCAATTCCTTTCGTATTCCTCGGAGGTTGGATCGGTACGAGGTTCAATAATAATAAGCTTACCTTCTGGACCTGTCTGTTCTATGGCATCTGCGGTGTGCTATTCTTCTTCGTCCCCAACATGATCACCCTGATCATACTTAGCTTCCTTATCGGTATCGCGGCCGGAATCCTCAGCCCTCTGGCAAGTGCATTCATCGCCGATATGTTCCAAGGGAAACAGCGTACAGCCCAGTATGGTTACACTTCTGCAACATTGAACCTCGTCCTCATGGGATGTGTGATTGCCACAGGTTATCTGGCAAAGATCAACTGGCGTCTCCCATTCGTGGTTTATCTTCTCCCTATCGTTCCTCTTTTCTTTGCCAAGGGTTTTGGCAAATATATCAAGGAACCGAGCCAGCTCCGCAAGGCAGACACGGCGGCCGCAGGCAAGCCTGTCCACTACAAGTTCTCTGAGCAGGTCAATATGCCGATGCTTATCCGCTACTGTGCCTACTATTTCTTCATCACTCTCGTGATTGCGGCCATCAGCCTTTACATCCCGTTCAGGTATTCCAATTCGGCTACTGCCGGCGACCTCACCTCTGTGCTCTTCTTCGGTATCATGATTTCAGGTTACACCCTTAATTATGTGCTGAAAATCATGAAGAATAAAGTGGCTATCATCTGTATCCTCTTTATCGTGGCCGGTTTCGCACTGATGACATTCTGGAGTGAAGTGTTCATTGTAGGTCTTGGTATCCTGATTGCAACCTACTTCTATGGTGTGGCTCAGCCCTACTACTACAATAAGCTCTCAGTTGCCTCAAGCCGTATCGCCCTTACGCTTACCCTCGCTTGGTTCGCCTCTATGGATTCTATCGGCAACGTGGTTGCACCGTTCATCATCGACGGTATCGCAAAAGTGTTCCACACTTCAACTCAGACTCACCCGATCGTTGCATTCCGCATCTGTCTCTGGATGACTGTTATCGCAGCCGCTTTGGTTATTGTCCGCAAGATTTATGTTGAAATCCGCAACAAAAACCGTGAGGATAAAGAAAAGGATTCTGACAAGGCTGCCCAAACTGTAAAAGATGTTGTTGACGACAAGGCGAAAGCCGCCTCTGAATCGACAAATACCAAATAAAAACACACAATTATTTAAAAAAACTGTTATGTACAAACCAAATTTTAAAAACACTGAAGTTAGTGAATTCGTACTCAACGAGTACACCCGCGGCTTCGCACAGTGTATCGACAACAACTGGAATTATGCCATCTATGCGCAAGATCCCGGTGTGAGCATCTATCAGAATGAGTACAACGCCGGGTACGTGCAAGGCAAAGTGCAGACCAACCATGTGATCAAGGCTACCCGTAACAACACCTGGCGCTGGTATGTCCTCGACGAAGGACCGGGTGCCGATTCTGTAACTCCGCCGGAAGGTGGCGTAGAGATCGCAACTAACGCCCTTGTGGAGAATTACAACTACCTCTGCAACTGGGCTGAGAAGAATCAGGCAGATGCAAAGACTCAGGCTATCATACGTGTCATGTTCCGTATGCTCGGTATTTATCACGGTGCAGCCGATAAGGAACCTTTGAAGGATGTTAAATTTGATGATCTGAAGCTTTCGAATATGGATCCTGAAGATTCAAAGATGCATTCCGATGATCAGCCCCTTACCTTTATCGACATCTATTTCATCAATGCTCAGATGGACCTTTGGGATGCTATCGCCAAACCATTGGGCGTGGCTTTCAACAAGGTGGAGAAAGATGACGATGAACACACCTATAAGGATAAGGGCCTCGACCTCCGCATGAAACCGGGCAACTGTTCAGGTTTCGTGAAGAAGATGGAAAACGGCGACATTTACTGGGCCCACACCTCCTGGTGCTGTCTTATGGCTCAAAGCTGTGCCATGACCTATGTGATCGGTGACGACTTCCTTACCCAGAACTCTTTCTGCCCCGGACAGTTCGGATCTAACACCGACTTTGGTTTCAACGGTCACGGAATCGGTTTCAATGAAACAACCGAAACCTATTTCTACAATGAATCAAAGACTGAGGGTATCTGGCTTACATGGCGTGCCGCGGCCGCTGAGTTCTTCGCCACATCCATCGACGACTTCTATGATTACATCACTATCGACAACACCGGCACATACCTGAATGCATATATGCTCGTGGATGCCTACAGGAATGAGTTCGGCATGATCGACATGAGTTATGCCCGTTTCGCTCTCTTCAAAGGGGATGGCGAGAAGCTTACAGTGAGCGACTCTACCGGCTACAAGCCCAACTTCCTTGATTATGACCACCACATGATCAGCGAATCCTACGTAGTGGGATGTAATGACCCTATCTACAAACGTATCTGGCGTGAGCTTCAGACTATCGATGGTGCACCGAAACGTCGTTACCAGCTCTACCGAAACATTCCAAACGTTCATGACATGGATGGTGCAAAGGCTCTTATCACATACAATGAAAGCCTCGAACCTATATCCATCGCAGGACGTTGGGACAAGAACTACGGTACTTCTGAATTCTTGCGCTATCAGCCTCACGGCTCTATAGATGCAAAGACTTTCTCAACTGCAGAAATCCGCAAGGTGCTTGCCTCTTTGAGCAAGAAACCGAGCAAGGAGGGAACAAAGACAAGCTTCTGGATGAAATTTGGTTCGCCATATCTCGACGGTACTCCATTCATCTGGTCACAGTCGATCTGGGCTAAGTTCAAACAGCCCGAAGAAGTTGATTGCATCCCCGATGCTATCGACGGTAATTGGAATCTCGTTAAAATGTTTATGGAATAATTTATTCCTAATTAAGACTTAAAAGTTATGGCTAAATACACCCCAAATTTCAAAAATACAGAAGCCACACAATTTGTGATGGACGAATACACCTGCGGTTTCGCGCAGTGTGTGGATAATAACTGGAACTACGCAATCTATGCTCAGAATCCCAATGTGAGCATCTACCAGAATGAATATAACGCCGGCTACGTGCAGGGTAAAGTGCAGACAGGAAAAACAATTCTTGCCACCCGTAACAACTCCTGGAGCAACTTCCTCGTGGGTTCAACCCCACAGGACGATATCTCCATCGAGGTCAAACCGGAATATCTCACCGCTTGCGGTCAGAGCGTGGTGGAGAATTACAACTGGCTTTGCGACTGGGCCGAAATGAACAAGGATGATGAGAAGGCTCAGAAGATTATCCGTCTGATGTTCCGTCAGTTAGGTATCTATGAAGGAGCTGTTGACGCTACGCCGCGTAAGGATGTCAGCCTCAACGACCTCCGCCTCTCCTCTTTCCCGGCAGAGCAGAGTGTGCTCAAGTATGGACAGGATCCCTTGACTTTCCTTGATGTCATCTTCATCAACTCTCAATACGACCTCTTCGACGCCGTAGGCGACAAGATCGGTCTGGTGATGGGTTACGGAACTGCCAAGAAACTTTCTCCTGAAGAGAAGCCTGACCATTGCACGGCATTTACCAAACTTATGCCTGACGGAAATATCTTCTGGACACACAACTCCTGGTGCTGCTTCTGGGCTCAGTCGTGCGCTGTGACATATTGTATCGGTGAAGACTTCGTGACGCAGAATGCCAACTGCCCCGGTCAGTTCGGCTCTAATACCGACTTCGGTTTCAATGGCAATGGCATTGGTTTCAACGAGACCACCCATGTGGATCTATATGATGAAACCAAGACCCTCGGTATCTGGATGACCTATCGTGCTGCCGCGGCCGAACAGTTTGCCCGCAACATTGATGAGTTCTACGATTACCTCTCTATGGATAACACCGGCACATACCTCAACGGTTACCAGGTGATTGATGCCAATACAGGTGAAATCGGACTTATCGATATGAGCTACAAACGTTTCGCTCTCTTCAAGTGTAACGGTAAGGAGATCACGATGAAGGATTCAACAGGATATGTTCCCAACCATCTTGACTACGACCACCACTTGATCACTCCTAACCACATTTTCGGTGTGAACCAGCCGGTTTACTTCTGGGTAGGATATGAACTTGAGAGCATGAACCTCCGTCCGATGCGTCGTAACCAGCTCTGGGCACGTATCGACACTGTTCAGGATATAGAATCTGCACGCGACCTGGTAACATATACCGAAGACCGCGAACCGCTGTCAATCTATGGCCGTTGGGACCTCGGATATGGAACAACCGAGATGCCTCGCACTCGTCCTGATGGTTCTATCGATGCCAAGGCTTTCTCTCGTGAGTTGATTCTCGACACATTGAAGAACCTCTCCAAGAAGCCGGATATAAATGGCGAAAAGACCTCTTTCTGGATGAAATTCGGTACTGCCCATATTCAGCAGAAACCTTTTATCTGGAGCGAGTCGCAATTCCGCGATTTCAAGCAGTCTGAAGATGTGGATTGCGTTCCTGATGCCCTTGATGGCAAATGGAATCGTGTTAAGATGTTTATGAAATAATCTGAATTATATTTAAAAGCAGGGCCGGCACCTTTTTAAGATGCCGGCCCTTTTTATAATCAACACAAATTTTTTATACAACTTGATAAAGCTTGATAAAACTTGATAAAGCCTGATAAAACTTGATATGATTTGATAAAACTTGACTCCCGGAGGCCACTTATCTTCCCATCACTCTTGAAACGCTGAACACGTAACGGCTTCCCTCCTTATATTCATTGTCGAGATAGAGGCCGCTGTCGAGCAACAAAGCGCTTAGGCGGGCTATGAAGAGACCGGCGTCGTCACGGTCAACAAGTTTCTCAACGTTGATAAAATTGTCGAACATCACATCTTCGTTCCCCTCCGGAACATAGACGCTTGTACTGGTGAAGAGGAAATCGACACGCTTATCATCTTCTCGCTCGCGAACCTCAAGACGGATCACACCGCCCTCTGAAACACGGTTGGCGGCATAGAACAGATGACGCAACACATATTCAAGACACTCCTTGTCGCTGCGTATCTCGATATCCTTTTCCGGATATACAACCTCGAGCTTGGCAGTGGAAGTCTGATTTGCCTTAGCTATTGCATATTCATCGTCGATTACCTGAGTCACGCTCACCGGTCGCACAAACTTTCCTCTTCCAATCTTGCCGATTGAGGCGATATAGAGCAGATCGTTGAGCACATAATTAAGCATCGGGATGATTGACTTCAACCTCTTGCGGCGCTTAATTACCTTACGGTTACCCACATTCTCACGCTGATCCAATTTATCAGCGTAACCGGTGTCACGATAGTGCTGATCCTTCAGATATGAGCATTCCGCATCAAGATTATCCACGAACTGACGGATTCTCACTGAAGCCGTGCGATATTTTCCCCAGAAGAAGAGAACAACCACCAACAGAAGGGCGAATATCAACCATCCCACCATCACGAACGACATCATTCTCTGATAAGACTGCTTCTCCTCTTTCTCCTTTTCCATCTGCAGGAAGGTCTTGTCGGCCTTCAGCTCATTTACGCGCGTACGAATGTCAAGCTCTTTGGAACGGTCTGACGAACTCGACGTGTCGCGTTCTATCAACATGGCATTGTAGAGTTTCAGGGCTTCAATCTGGGTGTCCTTATCTCCTATCCCCTCTGCGGCAGTCTGGAGCCAGCGCACAAGACGGCGGCGTTTTGCCGGCTGTTTTTCTGTCTCGAGCGACTTCTTTATGAGGGGCAGTGCCGTGATATAGTCCCCCTTGGCCATTGAATAAGCCATCAAAGAGGCTTGATTCTTTCCGTCTATGGCCTGGACATCCTCATCATCTACAATATATTCCTTGATTTTTCCATAATATTCCTCCACCTCCTGCGGTGTCAGAGCTTTGTAATTCTCCAACATACGGCGATAGATAAAATATTTATTCTGGGTATAGTTGCGATATTTGCGGCCTTCCTGATGATATGTCTTTTCAAGTATATCGATCGTCTTGAGCATCTCCTTATCTGCCTCCACAGATGCTTCCTGCTCGCCGATGGTGGAATAGATATTGGCCGACTCCTGAAGAAGAACATTGTTGAGCCCATGAAGCTTGAAATTTGCCTGTCCCATCCTCTCTTTCAGCATGCCGACATACTCTCCCAACAGCGGGCCTTCAATCCCTCCGTTTGTGAGATATTCCACAATTGTGAACAGGCGCAACACACGGAGATTGAGTGCCAGATCCTTGGCTTTGGATTCTTCCGCTATCAGCTGGGCTATGCGTCCCTCGATCCTCTTGGAATCAGAACTACGGGCATCGACCGATACCTGTCGCATTCGTATGAACAAGGCCGTTTCCTCCTGTTCCTGGCTTCTCGGTATCTTCGCAACCTCTTCATTAAGTTTCCTGAACACGGAATCCTGATTGCCAAGGGTCGCACCTATCTGGCTAAGCTCCCTAAGCAGGTTAAGCTTGATATCGTCGCGACCCATTCGGTCGGCAAGACTGTAAAGCTTGTCGGAATAATGAAGCTTCTCTTTGCGAGGGACAAGATCAAATAGATTATACAATATGCGCACCGAATCTTTCTGACTCTGTGCGGAAGCAAGCTCCTTGTTCAGCTTAGCCTCTATCTCATCCACCCGTTTGGCATTGGCATACGAATAATTCACCCCGGCAAGGATGACAATTATTGAAAGAATATATTTTTTGATCATCGGTTAGCTAATATGGATTTATGAATCCGGAGAGACAACCTTACGGCAACCCTCCTCCGAAGTCGGATCGTTTAGATTAGTTTTAACAGTTGTTCAATTGTCTATTGCAAATTTAATGTTTTTTGCGTATTCGGGCAAATATTTTATGCAAAATCTTATTTTCTTTTAACGATAGAATGATTAATTTTGCATATTGATAGAATTACGCAACTCTACACGTAAAAACGTGCTTCGAGACTTCGATTATAATGCAATTTAAATCTTAATCTAATATAAATCTTACATGAGATCTAAAAATCTTTCAAGACTTATGTCGTTTGTTTTGCCTTTGTGCGCCCTTGGAGCCTCTGCGCCCGTATATGCCCAAAGCGATTATGACGCCCAGTTCATTTCATGGCCCACATACAATGGCGATGACCTTGAACTTACTGTTGACAATTCCGGAACCCATTTCCGCCTCTGGAGCCCAAAGGCTCAGGAAGCGGTGGTGAATCTTTATGACAACGGACACACCGGAGAGCCTTATTCCAAGCTAAATATGAAGTTCGATCCTGCCACCGGCACTTGGTCTGCTTCCGTTCCTGAAAAACTTTATGGGAAGTTCTATACTTTCCGCATCAAGAACAATGGGAAATGGCTCAATGAGACCCCGGGGGTATGGGCCAAGGCTGTTGGCGTGAACGGCAAACGCGCCGCCATTATCGATTTCGCCACCACCAATCCCGAAGGCTGGAGCACAGACAAGGGTCCGGAAGTGAAGAATTTCTCCGACGTGATCGTCTATGAGATGCATCACCGCGATATGTCGATGCACCCCTCTTCCGGTATCGCAAATAAAGGAAAGTTCCTTGCCCTGACAGAACCGGGCACCACCACTCCCGCCGGTGAAAAGACAGGTATCGACCATCTTAAGGAACTGGGCGTGACTCACGTGCATATCCTACCCTCTTACGACTATAATTCCGTAGATGAGGCCAACCTCTGGCAGAACACTTATAACTGGGGCTACGACCCTCAGAACTACAATGCTCCCGAAGGTTCATATTCAACCAATCCTTCCGACCCTGCCACACGCGTGCGCGAAATGAAGGAGATGATTAAGGCTCTGCACGATGCCGGAATCGGTGTGATTATGGATGTGGTGTATAACCATACGGCTGAAAACGACGGCTCCAATTTTGAGCTTACTGCTCCGGGATATTATCATCGCCACCGCAACGACGGCTCATATTCAGATGCTTCCGGATGCGGAAACGAGACAGCTTCCGATCTTAAGCAGATGCACGATTACATAGTGAATTCTGTGAAATATTGGGCAGAGGAGTATCATGTTGACGGCTTCCGTTTCGACCTTATGGCTATCCATGACACCGAGACAATGAACGATGTAGCCGCTGAGTTGAAGAAAATCAACCCTTCAATCTTTGTATATGGTGAGGGTTGGACAGCAGGCGACTCCCCGCTTGCTCCCGAACGCCGTGCGCTTAAGGAGAACGTAAGTAAGATGACCGACATCGCTGTTTTCTCCGATGACCTCCGTGATGCCGTGAAGGGTCATTACACTGATGCTTCCGACCGCGGTTTCGCAACCGGAAAGCCGGGGCTCGAGGAAACTGTGAAAATCGGAATCGTGGCCGCCACTCCGCATCCTCAGGTGAATTTCAAGGAGGGTAACAACTCCAAGTTCCCCTATGCCGCCTCTCCTGAGATGATTGTCAACTATATCTCTTGTCACGACGACCTTTGTCTCACCGACAAGCTTCGCAAGTCGATGGAGGGTGAGCCGGAAGAGAATATGCTTGCCGCCGCAAAATTGGCTCAGACAATCGTATTCACTTCTCAGGGAACTCCTTTCATGTTTGCCGGAGAAGAGATCTTCCGCGACAAGAAAGGGGTGCATAACTCTTACAACCAGCCTGATTCAATCAATGCAATCGACTGGGCTAACAAGACAAAATATAAGGATCTCTTTAACTATTACAAGGGGCTTACTGCTCTCCGCAAGGCTCATCCCGCTTTCCGCATGACCAAGGCTGAGGATATAGCCAAGAACCTTGTTTTTGATAAGATTGATTCCAAGAAGACTCCCAACCTTATTTCCTATTCTCTCAAGAATCACGCCAATGGCGACAGCTGGAAAGAGATCAAGGTCGTGTTCAACGGTGCTTCCAAACCTCAGGTAGTCAATATCAAGGGAGGCAACTGGAAAATTGTAGCAACCGACGGCAAGATTTCACCCGACGGAAGCCTTGGAGCCACACAGGGTGGCAAAATCACTGTTCCCGCCTATTCCGCTCTGATTCTTGCCCAGGAATAATGTGAATTGAAAATTAAACATGAAATACCTGACAAATAAAAAATGCGGCTGAGTCATTCAACCGCATTTTTTATTTGAGTTATCTTTAGCTTATCTTAGAAAAGCATCTTGTAGCTCTTGCCTCCAATCTTTATGAAATAGACTCCGGTGCCGGGAAGAGAGAGTTTGATACTCTCCTCGTTTCCGCTGTAAAGCAAGATGCCGGATACGGATGAGACAGATACCCTCTCTTGCTCCGGATTGAGGATTGTCAAGACATTCCCGTTACGGATAATCGACGATGCGCCCGCGCTTGCAGATGAAACGCCACTGGTCGGTTTCATTGAATATCCACCAAGGAGAAGATAATTCTCCGCTGTGGGGAGACAGCCGTCAATATACAGGCCGATCCATTCCTGACCGAGGAACTTGGCAGGAATCTCAACTATGACATCCTGCCATCCATCACCCGACGGAATATCCATTATCTTCTCGGGAGCAGCCATATCGTAAAGCAAGCCATAGACACCTTTTTGGGTAGCAGTGCCCACGCCGTTCCATATTTTGAACACGGCATGCGCATTCTCAAGACCGGCTGTCGAAATCCTCGGCAATCCCATGCGCACCCATGCTTCCGGTTCGTCTGTATAACCAATCACGCCAAATTCCACTTCACTGTTGGCAAAAGAGGGGTTCACAAGCTCCGGCTGGCACCATGTCCATCCTCCGTTCGAATACTTGGAACTCGGAGCCGATGCCTGCAGCGGCTTATAGGTTATCTCCATATTATTGAACTTCTCCTCCATCGGCATGGTAAAAGGAGTGCCCAATACTTTACCCACAAAGGAACGTGCCGGGGATATGCCAGCGGCATTCTTGGGAGCGATGCCGATACGGTAGAAATCCTGAGCAGTCCCTGCCGGAAGCACATACTCGTACTCATAAACATCTGTTCCTGCATTTATCGGCTCCTCTATGAACTCTCCATAGGAATCGATTCGCCCTATCATATATTCTATTCCTGTGAAAGCTACATATCCTCCGTAAAGGCTCTCCACCGGAGCTTTCCATGTAAGATGAATGCTCATATTATCACGCGACACCACTCCATTGAAATCTTCCACGTATGAAAGGAAATCCATACCCGTGAATAAAGAAACCTCCGCAGGAGTGCTCTCGATACCCTCAGACACAACAATTACCGTAATGTAGTTCTCGCCCTGGGCGGTGCCGACAGTAACGGTGACAGTTTCACCCGGAAGAGCCTTGATCTCTTTCTTTTCAGCAGATGAAATCACTGCCGTCAGCTCTTTATCTGAGGGTATATCCTCGCCGTTAATATATTTTTCAGGCATCGTGAATTTCAATGTGGCTGTCAGGTCCGCATTGCTTGCACCCGTTATCTGGAGATCGGTCACAGAACCGGGAACCTGTGCCTTAATGTCGGTTGCGCTCACGCGTATATTTCTTACAATAAGGTCTTTCTGGTCAGGATTCGAACAGCCGCGCACTGCTATGTAATATTTTCCGGCACGCGGAACGGCAAACTTGCCGCTATATTCCTTCCATTCATTGAACTTCTGGGCTCGTGTCTTTCCCATAACCGGAATGGTCATAGCCTCAACCGTGGGAGCCTCCCCAGCCCAGACCTCGAAATATTCCATTGCGCTGTAACCGCCACGGGCCGCCTCCAAGCTCACCTCATACACCACCTCATTGCTGTCGAACTGGGCTGCCGGCATTATCAACCAATCATCTGGTTGCTCATAGCTCCACCCGGAGGCAAAGCAAAGGTCGCCCCACGCATCCGTAAGGCGCCACATCCCATATTCCGGGCTCCCGTCAGCGTTTATTATGGTGACCATCTCACCATCATGCTCAGTGGGCTTGATTGTCATCGGGAGGGAATACGGCCTGCCTATAATTGCCTTTTCAGAAATACCGGGGAGAGATTCGAGACCGGCACATTCAGCAACAACCTTGGCATAATAGACATCCTGAATCTGGTCTTCATCGAGCTCCACAGTCATCTCAGTTGAGGAAACGGTACCCTCAAGCTTATCATTGAGATAGACCTTGTAAGTGACGGCCGAGGCATTCATATAGCCATCGTGGTTGCCTTCTGTCACGGCATCCCAGGTAATCTTTTCCTGAGTCAATTTGACATTTTCCGGTGCCTTAGGCACGTCGTTACCCACATATACAAAAAACGAAAGCGGGTAACCCTTTTTACCGCCTACTTCGTTTTCAACACGGAACGTATGCTCACCTTGCTCTGTGGTGACCTCTACGGAAACTTCACTTCCTGCCGAACCATTCCCTTTCGCAAGCTCTTTGCCGTTGTCATAGAGGGTCCAGTCAAGAGTCCCTGAAAGCGGCGAGGCATTCATGGTTGATGAAGGGAGACGGAATTTCAGCGTGCCGTTAAGGGCCGCTCCTTCAAAAGCGGTTGAGATAAATTCTGAGGCAGCCGGACCCGTGGCATCTGTGGGACCATCCGGACTGAGGAAAAATGTGAAATTGCAGGGGATCGGGAACTTATACAGTTTCTCCATCTTTTTCTCTGACGGATAAATTGCATAAAATTCCGAAATGTTGCTATACACCCCGGGATTCCAAATCAAAAATCCATCATTGGGGCTCACTGTCAAGGCCGCTATAATGTTTGCAAGATTTGGAACCGACACATCAAATAGCTCGGTCATTGTGCCGTCGGTGAGTATCTTTACAAGCATTCCGCGCGTGTTGACTCCATATAGGCAACCGTCGGCCACGCTGTAACAGAGCGAATAACACCGGTCGCCGGGCAGGTCAAGCTCTTTTATAATCTCTGTATCCTCAGGGCGATCGGCGGGAGCCGATTTGAAATAATATATCGATTCGCTGCTGTCCTCACCTTTCCCGAACCCATAAATCCTGTCTTCAGATGGGATATAGGCGGCGGTGTAGAAATAGGGAACATAACTTTCCGACACATCTATAGGCCTGCTCTCTATAAGCTCGCCGGAATGAAGGTCTAGCTCCTGATAAGCATATACGCTCACAAGATCTTCCGAACTCCAGCTCAACACACAAAGACCGCAAAGTTTACCGTCACGGAGCCAGCCGTTGGTGAGAGATGCTCCGTATGATGCGTAGGGATATTCCCACATTCTTTCGGTTTTCCCCGAAGGTTGCAATTCATACATGCCGTTCAGGAAATCATCCTCGTCTTTATAAGACATGAATCCATAAATAGTAGATCCTGTGGCTCCGATCCTCTTGGGCTTGGAGTCGGAAAAGGCTGTCTTTACATCCGAACCCATATCTTTGGCAACTTGTGGCTGATGCAACACCCTCCCTTTTTCAGAATCGGGTTTCAGCGGAGAGGCAATAATAGCTACGCCCGCACATCCGGCTGTTAAAATCGTTATTAATTCTTTCTTCATGAAATAATCGTTTCAATAAATAAAAAAGAGGGAGCGGGGCCGGACCCGGCTCTCGCTCCTTCTTCATCATTAAACCACTTTATTCTTTTACTATCATCTTTTCTACTTTCACGCTTCCATTTTCGCTAACGGTGCGGCGGATGATTGTTGAACCCTTCATTGCCTTCGCAACGGGAAGTCCGTTTACATCAAAGTATTCAACCTTCACATTTCCGTTTCCACCGATAGTTGAGATTCCGCTAAGCGAACCGCCGGGAACGGCATCGAACATTGGGGAGAACTTACCCTGGATATCGCCATAGTTTGCACGGACTGAAACCTTATGATTCTCGGCTCCGTCAGCTCTTGTGGCCATGATCACATGTTTTGTTTCGGTTACGTTCACCGGCTCAGCATCGTCAACAACGACATCATAACTTTCGGGTTCCTCATCGTAGCTGTTTTTAGGAGCAATCCAGCTAACTTCGAGTCCATCAGCAGTTTCTGCAACCGTCACTTTATCAATACCGGGGTAATCAGCCACCACAATACGATCAAGGCATACGCCGTCAAATTCTTCTGCATCTTCGGGTATATAGGAGGAGAAAACAAGGGATGCTTCCTTCCCTACCACTTCTTCCAATGGAAGGGTATGGCGTTTCCATACTATATTTTCACCTTCCTGCAATTCTCCGGGAACTAAAGTAAGCAGATCTATCTGTTCGCCATCAACTTTCACGCCTACTCTTAATTCCGAAGGATCTCCGGCTGTAGCGGCATGATAGAAATACATTACAGGATAAGATGCCTCCTTAAAGTCGATTGATGAAGATATCATGCTGTCGGTATGACCTCTACTTCCATAATAGATATAAGCAAAACCCTCTTCCTCTCCTTCTCCAAGAGGTTCTCCATTCCCAGCACCGGTGATATAGTGCGACCAAGACCAATCACCTATAGACCAATCACCGTATGCGGGATCAAATGTCCATTTATTATCAGTACTCATATAATATCCTTCGCCTGAATTGAAATTCTCCTCAAACGGAAGCTGATAGGCAGGACCCTTCAAAAGCTCGGAAGACATAGCATAATCGCCGTCTCCCATAGTGTTGTAAGCGACTACCTCATACTTCACCACTGTTGGCCCAGTCAAACCTTCAAGTGGGTCGGTGTAGGTACACTCAGTCAAATCCTCTGCAAGATCTTTGGGAGCATCTCCATGGCGGATCACTTTGTAACGAACGCTCGCAGGATCAAAATATCCACCTTTCTTCCCCTTTTCAGGAGCTGTCCATGTAAGGGTCACGCTGCCATCCTCATTCTCTGTCAGCATAAGATTGCTTGGATTCCCCGGAACATCCTGACCTACGTATGCAGATGCCCAGCCATACTCACTGGTTCCATATTCACAGCTTGCGTAGGCACGGTAGGAATATTCCTTCCCTTCCTCAGCGTCATTATCAACGACCTCATAACTCTTGCCAGGTACAGGATCATTTATAATCTTTATCTCACGTTCATTTTCATAGCCTATATATTCAACTACCCGAAGCTGAGTCAAAGGCACTGTCAGAATTTCCCCCGACCTCGTGGTTTCAGGAGCAACAACAGTTATGGTAACAGGAATAGAGCCTTTTTCACCTAATGCTATTGATACAGTAGGATTGCCCGGCTGAATACCATAGAATAGTGAGAATGAGGCACCATAACTTTCAGTGCCCTTTTCATCGTATATTCTAGCATTATAGTTATAGGTATAACCATATTCCAGTTCGCCAAATTCATCCGTAAATTCTACAAGTGAACCCGGTTCGCGTTCCTCAGAAGACTCGTAAGCTACTATGTCTTGTTCCCCAAGATTATAGCATCCTCTGATCACCTTGACCTTGGTGATTTTACCAATCGTACCGTCCGACGCAGGATCATGCATTGTAGGAGAGATGAACGATCCCTTTACAATGGGATTTCCTCCATTCAAGTCGAAGGTCATTTTAAAATCTGTAGGCCAATCAGGTTTTGCCCATGCCATCATACTGACAGTTGCCATTGCAGCTACAAGCGTAAATTTATTCATCATGTTGGTATTTTTAAGCCGCCGGGCCGGCTGTGAATATTTCAGATATCGAATCCGGAGATTGTTTCTTCATAGCTAAGTATTTTAACAAATCTGCACTCGATATCTATGTTTTTATACAAATTTAATAGATAATATTGAATTTACCCACCTTTTTTCTTTTATTTATAGCCAAACAATGTCATTTTTTAACCTATGTTCAACTTTTGCACCTTATTTTGATTTTCCCCGATGCATAGCATGCCATCTTTACCATGCTCTGCACCGGGGTTCCAAAATCAAATGAAGTTCTCGTCGTCTTTTACCTTATAATAAGCTTTATTCCTTGGCCATTCATATCAACCAAATATACTCCCGGCGAAACATATATGCAATCATCGCCGGAAAGGATCCGATCATACAGGATTGCTCCGTCTGTTCCAATCACCCTTATCCTCTCGCCACACGCATTTTTCAGGATAATCTTTCCATCTCCTGTCAATACAATTGTGTCTGAATTTATCTCATCCACACCGGATAAGTCGAGGATAAACTCATTGGAACCTCTTGACTCCCCTTTTTCATACAGTGCCGTTACCACATAACGAACTTTTCCCTCTGCTGATGTAGAGTCAAGATAATCCTTATCTTTCAAAGGAGATTCATTAACTAAAACTCCGTTTCGGTAAAGATTGTAGCCCTCCACAGTCAGTCCGGACGTTTCTTCAGCCACCTCATACGTGAAGTCATCGAGCATGAGCATGAAGGTGTCGGTTCCGCATGAACGGATGGCGAAATGCATAGCACCTTCAGGCAAGGAAGCTTCGTATCGAGTCCAATCAGAAGGAACCTTTTCAACAACCGAAAGCTTTACGAAATCTTCCGGATTAAGACTGCCCGTAGAATAAAGTATCTCTATCCTCTCTGCAAATGTGCCACTATAGCTTTTAGCAAAGAACGATATTGTCTGAGCTTCTCCCGTGAGTTCGGGCGAAATGGCCCAATCATCCACAGTGCCCTGGTCGCTGCGGAAAAGGGAGCCCAGATATTTGATGCCGGAATGAGCCTCAAATGAAGAATTGCCAAGCGTGGAGTCAAACACAAAGAATGATTGCAACGACTGCTGATCTATTCCCGGGAGTGTCATACCCTGAAAACCACCCACAGGGCTACCATCCCGGTCAATGAATGTCCAGCCCTCCAATTCACGGCTCCAGGATGCGGCTGTTTCAAAATCATCAACTTTCTCAACACTTCTTTTGCCCGTAAGGTCAGGTTCATCCCAAGCAAGAACAATGCCGTCGGCATTTGCCTCACCCCGCAGATTGGTAACAGCCGGCAAGGTTGACAATATCGGATGAATAGAAAGCGTCTCGGAAAGATTGTTCTCCTCATTTGCATCTCCATCCATGATCACCTCCACCCGGTGAGTCAATTCCTTCTCCTGAAGAGGGTGCAATATACATTCATATTCAAACTCATATTTATCTCCAGCCTTAAGCTGAGTGCACTCGAGCAAAGATTCAGCAGGTTCCGCACCCTCGGTAATCAGTCTTACCTTAAAGCCGGATGCATCAAGATACCCCTCATTCCTTACGTAGCCGTTAACCTTATATTTCTCTCCTGTTGCCACCTTAGAAGGAGCGGAGGCAAACACACTCAGATCCTTGGCATATCCCTGACCGAGACGAATATTATCGAATAACGTCAAATCAAAGATTTTGCATTCTGCCACAATTCGGAACTGCACTGTCTTCCCTGCATAGTCTGAGAGATCTACGTTAACGCGTCCCCAACCCTCTTCACCTTTACATAGGTCATAAACCGAAGATTCCATCACACGGGCATAAGCTGCGCCCGGCTCACGAACCTCGACCGCGACACTGTTTATATCTTTTTCCCCGGCAGTTCCCTTTATATTATATGTATAGAAACTCAATATGGGGCTGTCAATTCCGGAAAGTGATACTTTCGGTGAGGTGATAGATGAGATATCCCCGATTCCAGAAGCTTTGGCTCCCAGAAATCCGTTATCTTTATCCTGAGATTCAACTCCGGATGCATCAGAATAGATGGCCCAGTCCATCCCTTTCTGAGCCAATGTCTCCATTATCATTGGGTAGGATAGGCTTCCATCGGGAAAAGATTCGCTGAATCCTTTGAACGGACTCCCCACCGCTTGCAAGCCGGTGAAAGCAAAGTCTCCCTGACCTCCCTCGCTAAGGCCGCAGACGGCATAAGACACAAAGGTCTGCTGTCCTTCAGGAACGGCTCGGAAAGTATATTCAGGCTCCATTATGTCTCGATAAGTGAGATTCCAGCCATAATCTCCCGGCACATATATTAAGTAGCTTACAGCACCCTGCGGATATATGAGTCCGTTATCATCGAGCGTTACTTCCGGCCATGACAAGGTTATCTCTCCGGGATTATCCGTATTTTCTGTGAGCTTCACCTCCTCAACGGCTGCCGGGAAACTGTATCCTATATGCACATTGACTGAAGTGGAGTTGCCGCTCCCTTCCCCATTCATGGCGTAGGCTGAATAGGTCACGCGTACTCCTTTGGTCAAATTGTCATTACACCTCACTGTCTCACCGGGCATAACGTTTGAAGCCCGATAAATCACCGCGTTGTCACGCTTAATCTCCATTGTCATGGTGCCCGTAAGTTCTTCTCCCGAGAAGGTTACAGTCGGTGCCTTAGCACTTATTGTCGCCTTATATTCACCATGGGCATCGGGAACAGCAGTCAGATCGGTGGGCACTCCGGGAACCATAGCTGAGATACCGGCTTCCACACTTATCTCATCAAGGTGAAGCTGGTAGGTGTCAGGATCTGAAATTCCATGGAAGCCTATATAATAAATTCCAGTTTTGGAAGGAGTTATATATTCCGATATCTCCACATAGTCAGAGCCTAACAATTCGGTGGGAGGAATTAGAGGGATGACGAGGGCTTCTGCCGTCGGTGCCTCTCCATACAACACCTCTATTCGTTCTGTATCGGTGTAATTTCCGGCCATTGTCAAGGCGCTTACACGATATGCTTTCCCGGCCTCAAGATACAATCCCGGTGTTACAACCCAATCATCCATCGCCACCTGAGAGTTGTAGCTAATCCTCAGGTTATGCATAAAGGAGATGATATCCCAAACCACTCCGTCACCGTTGCCGTCAATGACACTGAATTGATCAAAATCTGATTGTGTGTCGAAATGCACTATGAAGGGAGGGATAATCGCATCATCCGCCGCTGTCTCCACATTTGAAGAAGAGGATGACTTCAACACACCTTGTGAAGATGATCTCTTCAATGGAGAGTTGTCTGTGGCGTCGAGCTTTTTTACCGAAAGGGTTTTCTTTTCGGAAAAACCTGACATGAGCTTTCCTCCCGAATATATATCGGCCATAAGACCTAATCCGGTCAAACAGATGAGAGAGCCGGCGAGTATGCTATTTTTTATTTTTTTCATACCATATCGATTTATGGGATTATAACCTTTACAACTCGTGATCCCACCTTGACAACATATACTCCATGTATCAATGGAATATCTATAATATCAGAGTTGGCCTTTACATTCGCTGTGCAGATGCCCGACATTGAATAGACAAGAATATCTTTCCCTGCCGCTCCATATACTCTGACCCCGGAATGGTTACAGAGAACCTTGATACCATTCCCCAACTCATCAACACCCGAAAGATCCGGCGTGAAAGAATCGGATGGTGCTGACTCTCCTTCCTCATAGACAGCCGTTACGTTATACACATTGACTTCTCCCGAAAATTCAGAATCAACATACGAAGGTGTGGTCACCGGAGTCGGGTTAAGACGTTCCCCGTTGCGATATACATTATATCCGATATGATTCACGCGTTCATTCCAAGCGGCCGGAATATAACGGAAATCATCTACGAAAAGCATATACTGGTCGTTGGAGATATAATGGATAGCCGCATAGCGGGCCCCTTCAGGAAGGTCAACATTAATCAGCTGCCAATCGTTCCCCTCAAGAGTCTTTGTCAAAGCAATCGAAGTAAAATCTTCAGGGTCATTGCCACTCACCGAATACCTCACCTCTATTGTCTCTTTGCCATGGACCTCATAATAGTTCTTGGCATAGAATGAGATGGTCTGTGCATCGCCCGAAAGACGCGGTGAGATTGCCCAGTCGTCATTTTGGGCAGCCGCGTATGAAGCCATCAGATATTGTTTGCCGGTGTTGGCTGTGAATGTTCCGTTAAATGTCGGATGATCGGCATTCATCACTATGAAGGAATATGCGTGGTCATCTCCTAACCCTTCGATTTCCACTCCTTGAGGAACAGCAGTGCGAGCCTTATCCATATCCACAAACTTCCATTCCCCTCCGGGATTCATTGAGAAGGGCTCGTAATCCTCGAAGCTGTCTGTTATAACCTCCCCGTCATATTTGGTCATATCCAATGGTTCCCACTCAAGGTGCACTTCCGAACCGCTCACCGAGCCATGGATACTCTCCACGGAGGGAAGACTGGTCTGACGCACCGTTATAGGCATAGCATACATCTCGTTATCTACGTACCATTCGTCCTTGTCCCATAAGAGCCGGACCATATACTTTATTCCTTTTGTCTCCACAATAGAAAGGGATCGCTTGAACGATACAGACATAAGCTGACCCTGTGGCAACGACTGATTATCAAAGCTTTCAATGACTTCGCGATCGCGCAAAAGCTCTATGCTGAAATTTTCAGCATCTGTGAGTGAGGAATTTTCCACACTTACTTTTATTTCAAATTCCTCGCCAGGGTTCACCAACTCAGGAGCCTCAATATTAAGTATGCCAAGGTTGCTCTGATAAATATGATCAACTATTATGTTGTCAATGAGATAAGTTGCGTATGAATTGGCGGTGGCCTTGAAGCGAAGCTGAATGGTCTGATCCTTATAATCACTGAGAGGAACTACGATTCTGTTCCAGCCCGGAAGTGGAAGAGTGTTGTTAACCACCTTATAAATAGATTTATATTCCCCTTTGTTGGCTTCCCTGATTTCAATTTCAAACTCATTCTCATCATCCTTCACTCCATTGTCGGTGAACTGATAGACATAGACCGAAACAGAAGGATCTTCGCTGTTCTTAAGGGAAATCTTTCCTGTATAGATTGCCGCAGCATCTCCGGGCGAGCCGGCTTCCATGACTATCATGGCGTCATCGCCGTCTTGCGAATCGACACCGGGGAAATAACCGTCATACCCTATGCTCCAGGAAGCTTCTCCATTTATCTTGGTGGCACCAAGGATACCCCCGTAATTATTATTGAAAGAATCTCTATAAGGGAGTGAGTAGGGTGTGCCCATAGGAACCATCTCTGAATATACCATCGGTGATTCGCCGGCCTTGGTGACGGAACTGATGCCAAACCTCACAAATTCCTGCTCTCCCGGCATAAGGGCATTAAACGTGGCCGAAGTCTCTGCCATCTCATATTCATCGCCATAAATATCCACGAGCTTATAGCTTACAAATGCAGGATTAATCGGATAGCCGTCACGGTCAGCTGCCGGAGGATTCCAGCTAATGGATGCGTCACCTTCTCCAATCTCCTTGAGCACTATATCGCTTACCTCTCCGGGCACGTTTATTCCTACGAAGGTTGACACTACGCCGGTTGCACCCGCACCGCTCTCATTGAAAGAGGTGATGGAATATGAATGAACGCCCTCCGACAGACCTGAGTCATGATACGACAGAAGATCTCCGGGATTAACTTCATCATAAACCTTGATGGGATCGCTCTCCGCATCCCGGAAAAGTTCAACCCGGGAAATGGATGTTAGCTGATCTCCGGCGATTGACACGAGCGGAAGCTTAAACGACAGATCCACCGAATCCCCTCCATCAAAGTCTGCCACGGCTTTCATATCTTCGGGGAGAGCCGGGGCCGATGTGGAACGTCCGCTCCTGATTGAGAGATTATCAACTCCGACCCAGAACATATTCGGGTCGCTGATGCCGTGGATTCCTAAGTAATATCTGCCCGACTTCCGCGGAATAAATTCCATGGTGATATTCTTCCACGGCTCATTGTCCACAATTGTTGGGGGAAGAAGGGTCACGGTCATTGCTTCAGCTGAAGCCTCCTCCCCGATCTTTACTTCTATCTTCTCGGGGTTAAAGCTTCCGTAACTGTTCCTTACATCGAAGGAGATGCTATACTGTTCATCTTTGGTGAGGTTAATAGCCGGCGTGATCAGCCAGTCGTCGCCCTGACGGTCGGAATAAAACAGACGGGGATAGCCGGGGCCATATTCCCATGTCTTCCCATCATCGTTGCCGTCGATCACTATGAAGGTGTTGAAATCTTCCTGAGTCTCGAATTTCTGGTCGTATGGAGGGGTCACCGAGCCCAAGGTGATGGAGGGTGTCAATGCCGGTTCCCCTTCAAGAGTTGCAAATATGGGGGTCACCTCAAACCAATAGGTCACAAGAGTCTCCGGTTCCGGAAGTGAGGTCACTGTTGAGGTGGATTTTGTATGCTCTTCCACTATGACATTATCGGGCATACGTTTCACACGATAGGTCACCTCGGCAGGGTCAATATAGCCCCCATCCGCTGATTCGGTCACAGCAGTCCAGCTCACGGTGGCTACACCATCAGAATATTTAAATGAAGCCTCGGTTGAAGATGGAACTCCGTTACCCACATAAAGGCCTTTCCTTATTCGCGGAGATAACCCGGCTTCATTGGAGACTGTAACACAGAAAAGGTATTCCCCTCTGTTTTCAACCTCGTATGCCACACTAACATTCTCTCCCGGCTTTCCTTCACCGGTTTTATCCTCCTCTCCGTCGCACGAAATGCTCCACTCAAGATTTCCCGACAACGGCTTGCCGTCGTAGGTGGTTGAAGGGAGGGTAAATGTGATTTCCCCCTTGTGTGATCCTTTGGGGAAACTGACCTCTAAGTCGGAGGCGGCTGCAGGGGCACTTCCTATCGCTTCGGGGACAGGAATGAACAAGCCCATCACCTGCTCGTCGTGAGGAAACTGCATAAGCTTGGTTGAAGCGCCGGTAGCCAAATCCACTTTATAGAGATAGGAATGTCCATCTTCCGGGCAAACCGTCCAATACATATTTCCCGATTCCGGATCGATGGTGCCCGAGGAGGGGTAACGGGGCACCACTCCGGTAAAGCCTATCAGTGAAGTTTCTCCTGTTTTCTTATTAACGTTCAGAAGATTTCCCTTCATATCGATGGCATAGGCACGTCCTCTCATATCAAATGCAAGTGCATTCCATTTTTCTACATCTGCAATCTTGTGGCTCTCTCCTTTGCCATAATCCGCTGTCCCGAACCATGCCTTGGAATCGGAACCGCTGACGTAGAAACAACCATACACCTGCTCCGAAACAGGATCATAACCTAAGTCGTATGCCATCATCTCAAAAGGAACGCTGCGCATCTGGCCTATCTGTTCCCATGTGTTAAGGTCGTAGGTATAAGCCTGGGTGTACGACATACCGTAGTATGTATAGTAACGCACTGCCGTATAGGTAGAGGATGTGGCCACGCCACTCCCCCGGCCAAAGCCCTCGGCAGCCTCAAGGAACCGGTGGAACGACTCGCTATCATTGGTCGGGATACTATATACACCCCAATTGTCGAACTCCTCCGTATCGGCAAGTATTACCGTGCCATAAAGCTTAGGAACTCCCGTGCCACCTGATTCGGAGGCCGGAACATCGTTTTTGCCGTTAAGCGCAAGGCTCGACATGGAGTAGGCGGAAACGGCGGCCAACAATACTCCTGAAATGATGTATAGGTGGTTTCTCATATATAATGATGTTTTCGTTTTATGTCATTACTTTCGTAAAAATGACATATTGCAGTTGTTTGACAGCAAATTTAATCTATCTGGAATAAAAAAAGTTTACCCGATGATAAAAAGTTTATAAAAATAGAAAAACAGGACTTTCATATCCGAGGCCTTATTACTTCAATACACGAATCGTTACCGGATGTTATGTTAGTCCTCAGACTCGGATTTAAGCAATGAACGTTTGATTCGCGACAGGGACTGTTCGGTTATGCCTAAGTATCTGGCCACCACCCTTGAAGGCAGTTCCTTGAATATTCTTCGGGGAAGGTTCTTCTCAAGCTTAAGGTATCTTTGTTCCGCATTGTCTGATAACAGAATGGCCCTCTCCTCGCTATAAAGAATGAAATTTTCAGCCACTCCATACATCCATAACGCAAATTCATGACTCTTTAGCATATAATCGCGTATAAAACTGTCGGGAAGGCAGAGGGTGCGCGTATTTACCAAAGCTTCCCATTGCATCATGGGAGCTCTTTTTCGGAAAAAGGAGCCTCCGTGAATCAGCACGGTGCAGGGTATAGCCATAGCATTCATGATCACCTTGTTCCCGCTCACGTATGTGGAACCCACGAGTCCTGATAAAATTATATGCACCTCGTGAATGGGCTGGCCGGGGTGCATGATTATTTGCTGACGAGCATACTCCTTCACCTCCCCTGCCTCAAACAGAGGATCAAACAGGGAAGGAGACACCTGGTAAAGGCTTTCCGATTCTGAAAGAAGCTTTTTGGTGTTTTCAATTTCGCTCGGTGAAAGACTGCTCATCAGTAGAGTTTCAATTTGTGGTTTCTTTATTTATAAGAATGGGGAGCGGCAGATAGTGTGGCTTGT
>CAMWIH010000027.1 GCA_947174305.1 uncultured Porphyromonadaceae bacterium
ATTTTAAAATTAGCAATATAACTATTTATTATAGATGTGTTAATGTAGGGGGTGGTGAGAAAATTTTATTGAAGAATTTTTCCAGAAAGAAAAATTGTTGCGGAAAGAAATAGTTTACGAGAAGAAATGATTCACGAAATCATCCTTATCAATTGCTTTGGCGCGATAGCGGGTGCGATAATTATAGACCGTGGATTGGGAACAGTTGAGAAACTTGGCAATCTCCGCGCTCTCCCGTATGCCAAGTTTCATAAGGGCGAAAATCCTCAGTTCGGTGTTTAATGTATCCTCCTCCTTCAGCTCTATTCTTTCCTCAGGGCGGAGTAGTGAATTGAATTCATTTACAAAATCAGGATAAAGCTCAAGAAACGCTTTGTCAAAACTGGTATAGAAAGTGGAGGTGGTCTGATCGATTATGCGAGTTGACTTTATAGCATTATATAATGTATCAAAATTTCTTTTTGAGGCTGTCTTGAAAAGAGAGGCGCGATATGAGTTGAGATATTCAATATATTCGCGACTCAGGTTCATGAAGCGACGCACATATTTCTCCCTCACGTTTCCCGCCACCTCCAGCTTGCGGTTGCTCTCCTCTAATTTGCTTCTTGCCTCAGACAACATCCTGTTGTGCTTGCGGGCATAAATAAGGGAGATGCAGGTGACCAGTAGGAGCAGGCAGAGGGCAATCAAAAGCCATGTCATTATGGCTTGCCATGATTTCTGGTGAGAGGCGTAGGCATCAGAAATCACGGAAACGGCCTCTGTCATATCGAATATCCTGACGCGGGCATTACATGATTTGGCGTCATCGTTTGAACGTTTCATATATCGGTAAGCCCTTGCCACATCTCCCTTTTCATAGAGAGCCAGGGCAAGCTGAGGGAGTGCCAGATATTCCTTCACTCCGTTTTCTATATCCAACTTAGCCGCCAATGCCAGGAATTCGATCTCACGGTCCTTATCTCCCAAACGCTGATATGCCTTTGCCAGGAGGTGATATGGGGCGCCATTATATAAGTGAATGTCAGGATTGTCAGCAATATCCTTGAACAGATTTATCGCCCCTTGAGGATCACCTCCATCAAGGAGCTCATTTGCGCGGATGAATTTCTCATCGGGCATGATTTTCAAAACGGAATCGCGTAACGCTCTTTTACGTTGCGCATAATATCTTCGGAGCGAGTCGTAAGGGGCGAGTTCCTCAAGATTGCGATATAATTGCACGCCAAGGGTGAAATAGTCTTTTTTGAATGAAGTCTCAGCCGAATCAAGCGGGATATCCTTAAAAATCTGATAAGCCTCCTTATACATCATTAAAGAGGAATTATATAGGGAAGCAATCTGTATATCCGATTTCCTGAGCCGGTCTCTGTCGGTTGCTGTCTCACGTGCCTTTATGGCGTAAGAGAGTGCAGAGTCGGTATTGAAATTGGAATAACGGGCGGCCAATTCGTGATAACCCTCCCATTTATCTTGGCTAATGTTTATCACTCTTTTCAGGGAATCAAGTTGCATAACTTTTCTTGAAGTGTAGTCTTTGGAAAGGGCCTTGTCAAGATTCTGCAGGTTTTCATTCTCGCCGAAACATAAGGCGGGGATTAGCAAGAAAATGAAGAGTGTAAGGGTAGTATGGTATTTAGAGGTCATAATGTTGATATTAAACTGACATTAAAGGGAGGTTAAATAAGGTTGCTGTGCTAAGCGAATGTTTAGGTTTGTAAAAACTTAATGATTCGCAAAGTTAAAAAATTTTTTGAATTATGGTGTTTTTGATTCACAATATTTTTGCACAAATAGAGAAAAGATGTGCAAATCTTTGAGGATATTAGGAAATTTTTATTAACTTTGTGGCCAAATGTGTGGAAACGACTTCACTACCAACTAAATTTACCTCGCAAAAATTAGAACTAAACATAATCCAAATTATGAGTTTAAACATCATTGTATTGGCCAAACAGGTTCCTGATACACGCAATGTCGGGAAAGACGCCATGAAAGAAGACGGCACCATCAACCGTGCCGCGCTGCCGGCAATCTTCAATCCTGAGGACCTTAACGCACTCGAGCAGGCGTTGAAGCTGAAGGATATGTATCCCGGCACCAAAGTAACTCTCCTCACCATGGGTCCCGGCCGCGCCGCCGAAATCATCCGCGAAGGTCTATATCGTGGTGCAGACGACGGTATCGTCCTATCTGACCGTGCATTTGCCGGTGCTGACACGCTTGCCACCAGCTACGCACTGAGCATGGCTTGCAGAAAAATAGGTAAATATGACCTTATCATCGGTGGCCGTCAGGCAATTGATGGCGACACCGCCCAGGTAGGCCCGCAGATTGCTGAAAAACTCGGTCTTCCGCAGGTTACATACGCTGAGGATATCATTTCGGTAGAAGATGGTAAAGCCCTTATCAAACGTCGCATCGAAAGCGGTGTTGAGACAGTTAAGGCACCCCTTCCCCTTGTTGTGACCGTTAACGGTTCGGCCGATGAGTGCCGTCCTCGCAACGCCCGTAACGTTCAGAAATATAAATATGCCGCCAGCCCCTCTGAAATCGGCGCCGATGAAGAGAAGACGGCATTTATCGAGACACGTCCCTACCTTGCAATAGGGGAGTGGAACACACAGACAGTGGAAGCCGACCTTTCACAGTGCGGTCTGGCAGGTTCCCCCACAAAGGTGAAGGGAATTGAGAACGTGGTGTTCACAGCAAAAGATGCACGCCGAGTAGAGAATAATGATGAGGAACTCGAAAGCCTTGTCAAGGAATTAATCGCTAACCACACAATAGGCTAAAAGAAAATGGCAACTGACAAGAATAATTTGATCGTATATTGCGAGTATGAAGACGGCAAGGTAGCCGATGTCAGCCTCGAACTTCTTACCAAAGGCCGCGCGCTTGCCGACAAGCTCGGTATCAAGCTTGAAGCTGTTGTGGCCGGCGACAACCTTAAAGATATTGAGAAGCAGATATTCCCTTACGGGGTGGATCGTGTATATAAAGTGGAGGATTCTCGCCTTTATCCTTATACTTCCCTCCCACACAGTTCTATACTCATCAATCTTTTCAAGGAGATAGAGCCGAGAATCGCTTTCATGGGTGCAACCTCAATAGGTCGCGACCTGGGTCCGCGCGTATCATCTGCCCTTCACAGCGGTCTGACAGCCGATTGCACCTCTCTTGAAATCGGCGACCACAAGGATGCCAAGGGGAATGAATACAAAGACCTCCTTCTCCAGATCCGTCCGGCTTTCGGTGGTAATATCGTTGCCACAATCGTTAACCCCGAGCATCGTCCTCAGATGGCGACCGTTCGCGAGGGCGTGATGAAGAAAGAGGTTAAGGATTCCAACTATGTTGGAGAGGTTGTTGATCTCGACGTGAGCAAATACACCAACAAAGAGGATTTCGTGGTTGAGGTCATCGACCGTAACATCGAGAAATCAAAGGTGAATCTTAAAGCCAGTCCGATCATCGTATGCGGTGGTTACGGAATGGGAAGCAAGGAGAACTTCGGTATGCTTGAGCAGCTTGCCGATGTGCTTGGAGGCGAGGTTGGTGCAACCCGTGCGGCAGTTGATGCCGGCTGGGCCGACCATGACCGTCAGATTGGCCAGACAGGTGTCACTGTCCGTCCGAAGCTTTACATAGCATGCGGCGTATCGGGTCAGATTCAGCATATCGCAGGTATGCAGGATTCCTCCATCATCATCTCCATAAACACCGATCCCAATGCGCCGATCAATTCGATAGCCGACTATGTTATCACCGGCAAGGTTGAGGATGTGGTGCCCAAATTAATCAAGTATTACAAAAAGAATTCGAAATAAGGCAATGGCAAATTTCTATAACGACAATCCGGCTTTCAAGCTTCATCTGAATCATCCGTTGATGGAAAAAATCGTGAAGCTGAAAGAACGCAACTTCGCGGATGCAGACAAATATGACTATGCACCTCAGAACTTCGAGGATGCAATGGACAGCTATGATCGTGTTCTCGACATCGTTGGCGACCTCTGTGGCAATATTATCGCGGAGAATGCAGAAGATGTTGATCATCAGGGTCCCCGCGTGGAAAACAGCCGCGTGGTATATGCCGATGGAACAAAGAAGAACCTCGACGCCTGCCGTAAGGCCGGTCTGATGGGTATGTCAATGCCTCGTCGTCTCGGAGGTCTCAACTTCCCGATCACACCCTATATCATGGCCGCCGATATGGTGAGCCGTGCTGATGCCGGTTTCGAGAATCTTTGGGGTCTTCAGGACTGTGCCGAGACCATATATGAGTTTGGAAGCGAAGAACAGCTTCAGAAATATATTCCGCGTGTGTGTGCCGGCGAAACTATGTCGATGGACCTCACTGAGCCGGACGCCGGTTCCGACCTCCAGTCTGTTATGCTCAAGGCCACTCAGAAGGAGGATGGCTCATGGGTGCTCAACGGCGTGAAACGTTTCATCACCAACGGTGACTCCGACATTCATCTTGTGCTTGCCCGTTCAGAAGAGGGTACAAAAGATGGACGTGGTCTCTCAATGTTCATCTACGACAAACGTAACGGAGGCGTTGATGTTCGTCGCATCGAGAACAAGATGGGTATCAAGGGTAGCCCCACATGTGAGCTGGTTTACAAGGATGCACCGGCAGAACTTGTAGGTAGCACACGTCTCGGTCTTATCAAATATGTAATGGCCCTCATGAACGGTGCTCGTCTCGGCATCGCTGCTCAGAGTGTCGGTATCAGTGAGGCTGCCTATCGCGAGGCTCTTCAATATGCCAAAGAGCGCAAGCAATTCGGCAAGGAGATTATCAACTTCCCTGCTGTTGCCGAGATCCTTTCAACAATGAAGGCTAAACTCGATGCAAGCCGCACGCTTCTCTATGCCTGCTCACGTTTTGTGGATATCTACAAGATCTATGATGATATCGCAAAAGAGCGTAAACTCGAGGTTGATGAGAAGAAGGAAGCGAAATACTACAGTCGCCTTGCCGATGCATTCACTCCTCTTGCAAAGGGTATGACATCAGAGTTCTGTAACCAGAATGCGTACGATGCCATACAGATTCATGGCGGTTCAGGCTTCATGAAGGATTATGCCTGCGAGCGCATCTATCGTGACGCACGCATCACCTCAATTTATGAAGGAACAACACAGCTTCAGGTTGTGGCTGCTATCCGTCACGTCACCACAGGCACATATCTCAACTGGATCAAGGAGCAGCAGACAATGCAGGTTGCCGCTGAAGATGAGGCAGTGAAAGCTACGCTCGACTTCATGACCCAGCAGTATGCCGCAGCAGTTGAGAAGGTGGTAGGGGAGAAGAACGATGAGCTACTCGACTTCATGGCACGCCGTCTGGTGGAGATGGCCGGCTATACAGTCATGGGCTACCTTCTTCTTGCCGATGCACAGCGCGATGAAGAGAGCCGTCGTTCACTCCACGTGTTTGTTAAAATTGGAGAGGCAGAGGTGGCCAAGCATGTAAGCTTCATTGAGAACTTTATGCCCGACCAGCTGTCAGATTATTTGTATAAGTGAAAATAAATTATTAACTTTGCGGCGGTTTTGAGGTCGGGTATATTCTGGCATTGAAAACCGTCGCAAATTTTTATGGCCGTGGAGAGAATCGGGCGGTCATGAGAAAAGAGAAATAAATATTTAACAACTTGTAAAACGTATGAATTACTACGAAACCGTTTTCATTTTAACTCCCGTTTTGTCTGATGATCAGATGAAGGAAGCGGTAGAGAAATTCAAAGACGTTCTCACAGCCAACGGTTGCGAGATTGTCAATGAAGAGCTTTGGGGTCTGCGCAAGCTCGCATATCCTATCCAGAAGAAATCAACCGGCTTCTATGTGTTGGTTGAGTTCAAGGGTGAGCCCACCATCGTCAAGAAACTTGAGACAGCTTATCGTCGCGACGAGCGCGTGCTTCGCTTCCTCACATTCCGTCTTGACAAATACGCACAGGAATATGCCGAGAAGCGTCGCAGAGTGAGAGCACAGAAAGCAAATGAGAAACCCGCTGAGGCTGTGGCTGAAGCTAAAACACAGGAGGCATAATCATGGCAGCACAGAACGAAATCCGTTATCTCACCCCTCTTTCGGTTGACACCAAGAAGAAGAAATATTGCCGTTTCAAACGTAGCGGCATCAAATATATCGATTACAAGGATCCTGAGTTCCTCAAGAAGTTCCTCAACGAGCAGGGTAAAATTCTTCCTCGTCGTATCACCGGTACTTCACTCAAGTTCCAGCGTCGTGTGGCACAGGCCGTTAAGCGTGCGCGTCACCTCGCCCTTCTTCCCTTCGTGACCGACTTGATGAAATAATCGTTTTTAATTAAAGCACAACACAACAATGAAAATCATACTTAAAGAAAATGTGCCCGGACTGGGTTACAAAGATGATGTGGTTGAGGTTAAGGACGGTTATGGCCGCAATTATCTCATTCCGCAGGGAATCGCTATCATCGCATCAACTGCAGCCCTCAAGCGTCTTGCAGAAGATCAGAAACAGCGTGCTCACAAGATTGCAAAACAGCGTGCAGAGGCAGAGGCAGCAGCCGCAGCCCTCGAAGGTGTAAAGCTCACTATCGGTGCAAAGACAAGCGCAACTGGAACTGTTTTCGGCTCAGTAAACGCTATCCAGATAGCCGACGCTCTTGAGAAGGCAGGTCACACTGTAGATCGCAAGCTTATCGTGCTTAAGGAACCTGTAAAGGAAGTTGGAACATACACTGCAACAGTGAAGTTCCTCAAAGATGTAGTAGCAGAGGTTGAATTTGAGGTTGTTTCCGAATAATTCAATTTTATAATTCAATATAGAAAAAGCCATACGGATTTTCCGTATGGCTTTTTTTGTTCTCTTCTCGAGGGCGTTTTATGCATCTGCTATACAATTTTCTTGCAAAACGCTTGTTTAAAAGAAAAGATTTAATTAACTTTGACGCAACACTTACATTATGTTATCTTTTGAGTGAGATAAAATGCGCGAAACCGGAAGAATAAAATGGTGTAGGGAGAGAGAAGAGAAATAGAATGTTAAACAGATAAACAAAAAACAAATGAAGAAACTTTTACTATCTATGTTCTCGGTTGCCATGTGTGTAACGGCATCAATGGCAAACGAAACGACATTTGTGTTTGACGGAGACAACGATATGGGTGGTCTCACGCGTCAGACCGACTTTGATCCCAGAACAATGACATTTAACCCCGGGAACGTCCAATTTGTCGATAGGTTCTCCTATACTCAGGATGGAGTGGAATTTTCCATCATGAAAAGAAGTGAGGATGGGTATGGTGTGGCGTTAGTGAACGTAGGGGCCGGCAAAGCGGGTATAATGTTATATGCCCCTGCGGTTGGAGCAGGTTCCCAAAACATTTATGAAGTCTCAGTGAAAGTTCCTAATGGAAAAATCACGGGTTTTAAATATGTGGTGACTGGAAGTGCGCTTGCAACCCGAGAACTTACAGTGGAAGGGCAGATATTAGAGCCGGTAAGTGAAAACGGTCCTTATTCATGGACTTGGAAGGATGCCGATGGTAAGGAGAGGGTATCATTTGATTTTATAGATAATTATCAGATCTACTATATAAACTCAATGCAGGTGACCTATACTCCCGACCTTGGTGGGAAAAAGGAGTGTGGACTTGCTTTCAGTGAAAGTTCCGCGGAAGGAATAATGGGCAAGGAATTTACATTTCCTACACTTTCCAATCCAAACAATCTTCCTGTAGAATGGAGCAGTTCCGATGAAGATGTGGCCACAGTGAATGGAGAGGGCGTAATAACAATTACAGGAAGCGGCGAAACCATTATCAAGGCCTCAACAGAGGGGAACGATGAGTATGGAGCCGGGTATGCAAATTACACACTTACAGTGATTCCGGTTGCCACAAGCCTTCTTCAAATGAAGCAAGTAGCTCCGAATGATTATGAAAAGGTGTATGTTGATTGTCCGCTTACAGTGACTTTCCCCAATATGGGTTATGCTTTTGTAATTGATGCCGAAGGCACTGCAGGGTATATTCAAAATGTAGTGAATCAGGGTAGTACAACAGCAAGTGCAGTAACCGTTTATAAGGTTGGTGATATCATCCCGGCAGGATGGCTTGCCACTAATTATAACGTAAATGCAGAATGGCTGTGGACCGGTATTCCTGAAAAAGTTACGGAGACTACCGAGGTGACCTATCCTAAGGTGAAAAGCGTAACTCCTGAAGATGCCAATATGGTTGTGATCCTTGAAAATGTAACCTTTACCGGAACTACTCCCTTAGTGGAATCCAAGGGTTACGCCACAACTCCTGATGGAACAAGGTATGAATTCCAGAATACTTATAATGTTCCGACAAAACCTGCCGGCACGTATGATGTCACCGGAGTGGTAAGATACTCACAAGTTGGCTCGCGTGAATACTTCTTCATTTCTCCAATTGCCTTCGAGGAATCAAAGGATAGTGGAGTAAAGACTGTGGAAGCGGTAAATGGCGAATCACGTTACTTTAATCTTCAGGGTCTGGAGGTAGAGAATCCGGAAAATGGCATTTTCGTTAAGGTGACTGACGGAAAAGTTTCAAAAGTTATAGTGAAATAAAAATAATTTAAAACTGAAGTAGTCTTTAGTAAAACTAATCAAATCATTAATAGTATATGAAAAAGACAATTGCAGTGGCCCTTTCGTTGGCGGCCTGCACATGTGTTTATGCAGAGGATCTGAAAGTCCTTAGTATGGGTCTTGGCGTTCCCGGAATAGATGAACCTCAGCTAATGGGAATGGGAATCTCACCAAACGGAAAATATGTCTGTGGCACAATCGAGATGGGTTTCGGAATCTTTGCGGCAAATACAGAGACAGGAGAAGTTAAATGGCACGTGCCTGAAGGTGACGGTGACAGTCATCAGCTTCGAAATGTTGACGACAACGGTCTGTGTATCGGTATCACTGAAGAGGGAATCTATTACTCCTTCGAGACCGGAGAAGTCACTCCTATTACAGTGCCTAATGGATGGAAACGTGTGATTGGTGAAGACCTCACAGAAAACGGAGGAATTGTTGTGGGTTCGCTTTCTTCACAATCGTACACCACTTATGGTGCTTACACCACAGATGGAAAAATTTGGAATGTGCTTCCCCTTCCAACCAAAGAGGAGCTTGGAGGCGCGTATAGAAGAATTCCTGAAGGAAGTGCCGCAAAGCTTATCAGTGAGGACGGAAACGTGATCTACGGTTGTTTGGGAAGCTACACCCTTCCAATGCTTTGGGTAAAGAACGATAAAGGGGAATACGAGACAGATTTCTTCCTTGGCAGGTATTTAGCCGACGGAATTGATGAAAATAAGGTTGTATATGGGTGTAGTGCAATATATGGTCTTAGTCTTAGTCCCAATGGAAAATACGCAACTTTCCTAGGACAACTTGAGGACGAGAGAACTGTTCCGATGGTATATGATACTCAGAAAAAAGAGCTGAAGATCTACTCTGAAGTTCAGCCAATAGATGAGACGCATGCCGAACTTTATCCTTGTGCTATTTGCGACGATGGAACTTTCATCGGCACAATTGGATTGCCATATTTTAATCAATACGGCACATTTATAATGAAAGCCGGTGAGACTGTGGCAGAAAGCTATCTGGAAGCCTTCCCTGAATACAAAGAGAGATTTGAAGTTGGAGATTATTATGGTTTCAATATGCCTACCGGAATGTCAGCTTCAGGACGTTATATCATGGGTTATACATTCTATGCAGATGATTACATGGATCAAAATTCTGATGCATACTATGTGACCTATATTATCGACCGAGGGGATATCAGTGACGTAAATGAAATTTCAACAGAGATGGTTGCACCTGTTCAGGAAGCAATTTATACCATAGATGGACAGCGCGTAAATACTCTGACAAAGGGTATCAACATTATCCGTATGTCGGATGGAACAACCCGCAAAGTGCTCAACAAATAATTAAAGATTCCGATAGGAAGCTATAAAAATGGTGCGGTTTAAACCGCACCATTTTTTGTATTTCGTAAAATATCCTTGGCTATTTTATGAAAGCCTTAGAAGCTTTCCCATCCTGAATCTTAATAAAGACACCGGTTTCAGGATTGGAGACCTCGAGGCCTTGTATATTGAAATAGCGAGGCGAAGATTCAGGAGATTCCAAATCATCTATGCCTCCTTCCTGAGCCTTTTCGTAAGCAATCGGGGCAATGAAGAAATATTCTCTTGAACTTGTCTTTGAATAATTCACCACCCCTGTCACATTATATTTCCCGGCCGGTTTGGAACCGATATTAAAAGAATCCTGAAAAACATACTCCGTACCATCCGGAACGGTGCCATAGGCTGTCTCATATTCCGAAGCAGTGGGGGTTGTGAATGTCACATCCTCAAGTATCACAACTCTGTTTGCGTCGTCAGGGGAAACACTTTTTAAAACAGGATATGTCACCTCCACGGTCTCCTTAACTTCTCCAGGCACCCCACGCCAAGAGATGCTCTCATTAATAGTGTAATTGGTAGCGATCCATCCCTCGGGAATGACGTTGCCAACCTTATATGTAGTGGTGGATGAAGTGCTCGCTGCATTCTTGGTATTTTCAAGGCATGACGCATTATTTTCGGCATCAACCACATAGGCCAAAGCCCCATTGGCATAAGTGACGGTTAGCGGAAAATCAACATAAACACGGTCAAGAAAGCCAGGGGCATATTCAATCATCTGCAGGAGAGTCAAAGCTGAAGGAACTACAGTCAAGGCATATTTGGCATTCCCAGCGGCATAAGTGTCATCACCTTCTGTTTTCGCCTCAATCATGGTTTTCCCTCCTCCAATTAGGGTAAGATTTCCAGTAGCATCGACAGTTGCCACGCTCTCATCAGAACTTGACCACAGAATCGGAAGGTTATATGGATTTGAAAGGGCAGGTGCAGTGAACTCCTGACCCATAATCACCTCCAACTCAGTGTTGCTGAATGCAAGGGCACAATCCTCCTTCCCTCCCAAATCGGCAGTGTAAGACACTTCGATAGAATGTATATATCGTTCCAGGAAGGAATTATCAACAGTAAATCTTACAGTCTCAATCCCTTCCTGCGGTTTCCAGTCCCAGTAGAAAATCTTCCCCTCCTGCTGAGAAGAAATCTCCTGACCGTTGAAAGGAACCTTTACACTCATCAAGCCATCGCCCGACATATATAGTTTCACTCCAGTGATTTTTCCATCGGGAACGGAGAGTGACACTTCAGGAAACTGTGTGGATTCTGAAAAGAAGACAGAGGAGATGAAAAGGCCCGCATTTGTCCCTCCGGAGTTCACCAGGGCAAAGCCCTTGCACGCAGGGTCGGTATTCTTGATAGAGAACTCAATGCCATCTTCCTTAAAAGAGAAATCCTGCACAAACTCCAGGGAATTGACATTTACTGTGGTCTGACGTTGAAGACCGTACATATCATTCTCGCCGTCGAACACAATTGTGTGTTCATTGGCCAGTGCTAACCCCGAAAGGGAAAGGGTGACACAAAACAGTAATTCTTTCTTCATATAATTATATAAGCTTTAAAATATTTCCAGGAATTAAATAACTTCTTATCACAAAATAACTTCACGCCCAAAGGGATAAAGCCAAAATTAACCAAATCCATTCTATTATACAAGATTTATTCCTGAAATTTCGGGGATTATTGCCAAAAATTGCTATCTTTGCATATTGAAAAGCTGTGCTTTGACGTTACAATATTCACACATTGCATCATTCCGGACGCGACAATGTCTGGATAAAGAAACAACGATATAACAAAACAACATAACGATATATGAAATTCAATGTATCCGGCAAGACCTTCCAGACTCAGCTTCAGGCGGTGAGCAAGGTGATAAATGCAAAGAACGCATTGTCGATTCTTGATAATTTCCTGCTTCGCGTCGAAGGAGACAGGCTTAGCATAACCGGCAGTGACCAAGAGAATGTGATGACTGCCTATATGGAGATAAGCGAGAGTGAGTGTGACGGTCAAATTGCCGTTCCAGCAAAAAGACTCCTTGAGGTGATAAAGGAGATAGCGAGCCAGCCACTCACCTTCGATATCAATGATTCAACCAAAGAGGTTGACATCCGTTTCCTTAACGGACACTTCAACTTTATGGGTGTGGATGCTGCCGAATATCCTGTAAGCCGGAAGCCCGATGAAGATTCGCGCACCATGATTTTCCCGGCATCGGTGGTTCAGAAGGGTATAGACAACACTCTCTTTGCCGTAAGCTCAGACAATGTGCGCCCGATAATGACCGGTATCTACTGGGACATTCACGATGAGGACATAACCTTTGTAAGCTCCGACACGCATAAGCTTGTGAGATATATCAACCGGGTGTATGCTCCGGGTTTCCCGGCCTCGTTCATTATGCCTGCCAAACCGGCCGGCATCTTGAGGAGCATCATAGGAAAGGATGATGCAGACATCAAGCTGACGTTCGACAGCAAGGGAGCAATGTTTGAGATTGGCGATTACATCCTTACCTGCCTCTTCATAAAAGGTAATTATCCGAATTATAACCGTGTCATTCCCGCCGACAGCCCGTTCGTTTTGACGGTTGACCGCATGTCACTGCTCACTGCGTTGCGCCGTGTGTGCATCTTCGCCGCCAAATCATCCAACTTGGTGGTGCTCGATCTTGATTCGTCGGGAGTGAAGATTTCATCGCAGGATCTTGACTACAGCACATCGGCCGACGAGCATGTGGCCTGCGACTATGAAGGGAACCAGATGACTATCGGTTTCAACGGCCAGTTCATGATTGAGATTCTCAATAACCTCCATGATGATACGGTGGTGATTAAAATGTCGGATCCGGCGCGTCCCGGCGTTTATACACCCTTCAAGCAGGGAGAGGGGGAAGAGGTGTTAACCATTCAGATGCCGATGCAAGTATTATGAAACTGAACCTCACACGCCCCATAATATTCTTCGATCTTGAAACCACCGGCACTAATGTGGTGAAAGACCGAATTGTGGAATTAAGTTACATCAAGGTTTATCCCGACGGGAGGGAGGAGACGAAGGCCCGCAGGATAAACCCCGAGATGCATATACCGGAACAGGCCACAGCCGTGCATCATATCACGGACGAGGATGTGAAGAATGAACCGACATTCCGTCAGGTTTCGAAGGCCCTTCTCGCCATATTCGACGGATGCGACATAGCCGGTTACAACAGCAATAAATTTGATGTTCCATTGCTGATTGAGGAATTTGCGAGGGTGGGTCTGAAATTTGACATTTCAGGCAGGAACTTCATCGATGTTCAGAACATCTTCCATAAGATGGAACAGCGCACTCTCGTGGCCGCTTACCGTTTTTATTGCGGTAAAGAACTCGATGGAGCCCATTCGGCCTTATGTGACACTCAGGCCACATACGAGGTGCTTAAGAGTCAGCTCGACCGTTATGACACATTGGAAAACGATGTGGAAAAGCTTGCCGAATTTTCGAGAGCAGGCAGGGGAATTGACCTTGCGGCGCGCTTTGTGCTTGATGACAATGATGTGCCGGTATTGAATTTCGGCAAGCATAAGGGTCAGCCTGTAAAGGAGATTTTCCGTAGGGAACCATCGTTCTATGCATGGATAATGCAGGGTGATTTTGCGCGTAACACCAAAGATGTTGCCACGCGCCTGTATAATGAAGCAAGGAAGAAAGGGAAGTAAGACATCCTTTTCAAGAGAAAAAGATCAGAAGCCGATGAAATCCTTAGAAGGGAAACATATAGTATTAGGAATAACCGGAGGAATCGCCGCATATAAATCGGCGGTTCTTCTGCGGTTATTGATAAAGCGCGGTGCGGAGGTGCAGGTGGTCATGACTCCCGCAGCCAAGGAATTCATAACCCCCGTCACGCTTTCCACCCTCAGTGGAAAACCTGTGGTCAGCGAATTTTTCACGGCCAACACAGGGGAATGGCATAGCCACGTTGACCTCGGGCTATGGGCAGACCTGATGGTTGTGGCTCCTGCCACAGCCTCCACTCTTGGGAAGATGGCCAACGGAATTGCTGACAATATGCTCGTTACAACCTACCTTTCGGCAAAGGAACATGTGATGGTTGCTCCTGCTATGGATCTCGACATGTATGCTTCCCCATCCACACAACGCAATCTCGCCACACTTGCCTCCGACGGAGTGGAGATTATCGAGGCCGCCGAAGGAGAACTCGCCTCTCATCTTGTGGGGAAGGGGCGAATGGCAGAACCAGAGGCGATAGTGGAGCGGGTGGAGCAATTTTTCAGCCGTCGGCATGATATGGCAGGTATGAAGGTTGCAATCACCGTCGGGCCGACCTACGAGAAAATCGATCCGGTGAGGTTTATCGGGAATTATTCAAGCGGTAAGATGGGTTTTGCATTGGCTGAGGAATGTGCTTCACGAGGAGCGGAAGTCATTGCCATTGCAGGCCCTGTTACCAATTATCCTTCAAACCCCTCTATCAGAGTTTTAAAGGTGGAGAGTGCAGAGGAGATGAATGCCGAGGCATTGAAGGTGTGCGCTTCGGCCGACGTGAGCATCTTCGCCGCTGCTGTGGCCGATTATCGCCCTGAAAGAGTGAGCGACCATAAGATAAAAAGGGAGAATAGCGAAGATATGACCATACGGCTTGTCAGGAATCCCGACATAGCAAGAAATGTGGCAGAACTCAAAAAGGATGGACAGACATTGGTTGGCTTCGCCCTCGAAACGGATGATGCGCTCAATAATGCCGAAAGGAAACTTGAAAAGAAAAACCTCGATATGATGGTTCTGAACTCCCTTGAGGACAAGGGTGCCGGTTTCCGCACCGACACCAATAAGGTGACGGTGATTACGCGAGACGGGTTCAGGAAGGCTTTCCCCTTGAAATCGAAAAAGGAGGTTGCCACCGATATTGTTGACATGATACTGGAGTTAAGAAAAAAACAGTAAACTTAATATGAAGAAAAACATTCTCTCCTTCTGTGTTATTTTTGCCCTTGCCATTTTCTCAAATGTATGGCAGGCCGCAGCCCAGGAACTCCGGTGCAATGTGGAGGTGAACACACAGCAGATTGAAGGAACTAACAAAAGTGTGTTCGAGTCGCTGCAGGAGGCCATGAACACTTATATGAACGAGACAAAGTTCACCAATGCAACCTTCGCACCGAATGAGAAGATAGAATGCCGCATATTCCTCACGGTAGGAGAGTATAATGATGACAGGATAAAGGGCGACCTTCAGGTGCAGCTATCGCGTCCGGTATATAACAGCACCTATACCACCACTCTCTTCAACTTCAGGGATTCAAAGGTGGAGTTTGATTATCGCGACGGTGATCCATTGGTTTTCAACGAGAATAACGAGGAAAGCAACCTGACGGCCATTCTCGACTATTATGCCTACCTTCTCCTCGGTCTTGATTTCGACAGTTTTTCTCCTAACGGCGGGCAGCCATACTTTGACAAGGCGGCAGCAATAGTTCAGCAGATGCAGAGCAGCGGGGAAGTGGGGTGGCGCACATTTGAAGACACTAAGAACCGGGCTGCAGTCTTGAGCAGCTTCACAGATGCCAACACATCAGGTATGCGGAGGCTTCTCTATAATTATCACCGCAAAGGACTCGATGAGATGGTGACAAGTCCTGACAAAGGGCGTGCGGTGATAACCGAGTCGCTTAACGAACTAAAGGGAGTATATGCGAATGCCCCTATGTCGGTGGCTCTCTCCATCTTTCGTGACTCAAAGCTTGATGAACTTGTCAATGTCTATTCAAAGGCTCCTCAGACCGAGCGACAGACCGTTTATGATTTGCTGCAACCTATCTATCCCACAGAATCTAACCGGCTTGACAAAATAAGAAACCCTGAAAACAATTGAGAAATGCTTGAGAAACTTATAATAAAGAATTATGCACTTATCGATAGTCTTGAACTGGATTTTCACGACGGCCTGACTATTCTGACCGGAGAAACCGGAGCGGGAAAATCGATAATGCTGGGTGCCCTCTCCCTCCTTTTGGGCGGACGGGCTGACACGCGCGTCAT
The DNA here is from genome assembly GCA_947174305.1 of uncultured Porphyromonadaceae bacterium. Taxonomy (GTDB): domain Bacteria; phylum Bacteroidota; class Bacteroidia; order Bacteroidales; family Muribaculaceae; genus Lepagella. Next base: position 16,064 of record CAMWIH010000027.1, read on the forward strand.
CTCTGACGGCGGAAGCAAATCGATTGTAGAGGCGCTCTTCACCGGAATCGATACCGACTTGAAAGAATTTTTTGACCGAAACGACCTTGAATGGAATGAAGGTGATGTGATAATACGGCGTGAGATAGCCCAGAATGGCAGGTCGCGCGCATTCATCAACGACCGGCCTGTCACTCTGGGTATTCTCTCACAGCTTGCCGAACAACTCATCGACATTCATTCCCAACACGCCAATGCCCGTATAAACGACCCTCAGGTGCAATTGGAGATAATAGATGTGATTGCCGGCAACGAGAGCCTTCGAAAAGATTATCTTGAGGATTTTGCGTCGTACGTAAATCTCAGGAGCCGCATTCACCGGCTCCGTGAAAACATTGAAAAATCCAAAGAAAACAGCGAATTCATGCGTTTTCAGCTTGAACAGCTCAACAAACTCAATCCGAAACGCGGAGAGCTTGAGAAGATTGAGGCCCGCTTTGAACTGCTAAGTGATGCCGATGACATTAAGGAACGCATGTCGTCGGCCGCTTCCATCTTGGGTGGATATGACGGAGGGTTGCTTGACAAACTCAATGAGGTGAGGTCGATCATATCGGGCATAGACATGAAGATGTTTGAGGCCGATGTTGATGACGCAAGCATAGAGGAGCGACTTGAGGGAACCTTCATTGAACTTAAGGATATATTCGAGACCTTGGAGGATTATGCCTCTACCATAGATTCTGATCCCGCGACCTTGGCCCGCACGTCAGAAAGGATGAACAATTATTATGAGGCAGTGAAGAGGTTTCGGGTAAACAATGCCGATGAACTGGTTGACCTGCGGGAAAATTTAGAGGAGAAATTGAGTGCGATCGACAACGGGGATTCCGAACTCCCGGAGCTTGAAAAGGAGTATAAGGCAAAAGGGAAAGTTTTGAAAGAGAGAGCCGACCTTCTCACGGCGTCCCGCCACAGGGCTGCCCAGGATTTCTCGGAGCTCCTCAATTGCACCGCTCGTCCGTTAGGTTTGAAAAATATGGAATTCAGTGTCGGATTCCAGGTGGGTAAACTGACTCCTCAGGGTCAGGATCGAGTGGAGTTCCTCTGCGCGTTCAATAAGAACCAGAGTCCGGGGCCGGTGGCCAAGATAGCTTCGGGCGGAGAGATTTCACGTCTGATGCTCTCGCTCAAACAGATCCTTGCCTCCAGGATGAAGCTTCCAACAATCATTTTCGATGAAGTTGACACGGGGGTCTCAGGCGAGATAGCAGACAAGATGGGAGATATGATGGTGGCGATGAGCAACGATATGCAGGTGATGACGATAACCCACCTGCCACAGGTTGCCGCAAAAGGGAAAAGTCACTTTAAGGTTTATAAGAGTGACGGTAACGATAAGACCAACACTCACGTGCGCGAGCTTCAGTTTGAGGATCGGGTAAGGGAGATTGCCGGCATGATGAGCGGAAGCAACGTTACCGAAGCCGCGCTCGGTAATGCCCGGGCACTCTTGCAAGATAATAAAAAATAGTAAAAGACTTGCAGGGTAATAAAAAGTAGAAAAAGAATGGAAAAGAACTATGTCTATGGCATAAGGGCCGTGATCGAGGCCATCGAGTCAGGAAAGAATATAGATAAGGTTTTGGTTCGCCGGGATCTGTCGGGCGATCTGTCGCGTGAACTTATGGCCAAGATCAAAGAGTATGGCACGGTGGTGCAAAAGGTTCCTGTGGATAAGCTTAACAGGATCACCTTGAAGAATCATCAGGGTGCCATCGCCCTCCTGTCGCCTGTAAGCTACCAGAAGCTTGAGAATCTCGTTCCTTTATTTTATGAAGAGGGGAGAACCCCGATGATTCTTGTGCTCGACGGGATTACCGACACCCGGAATTTCGGGGCGATAGGCCGCACGGCCGATTGTGCGGGCACGGATGCAATAGTGATTCCTGAGCGCAACAGCGTGACCGTGACTCCCGATGCCATGAAAACATCAGCGGGAGGATTGCTATATGTTCCTGTTTGCAGGGAGAAGTCGATAGTTGAGGCAGTGAAATTCCTTAAGGCTAACGGCTACCGCATTGTTGGGGCTACTGAAAAAGGAGCTGAAGATTACACTAAGGCAGACTATACGGTTCCGGTTGCGATCATCATGGGAAATGAGGAAACAGGAATATCGATCGAAGTGCTGAGACAGTGTGACGACCTGGCCGCAATTCCCATCTGTGGCAACATAGGCTCACTTAATGTTTCGGTGGCGGCCGGTGTGATGTTGTATGAGGCGGTTCGTCAAAGACGTAATTTGTGAAATCCAAAGGAAAATTGTAACTTTGCATCCGGCTCCTTCATCAACAGGTGTTGAAAAGGGGGGCTTCAGGACCGGGGAATAAACGGGCAAATAAAATTCATAAAGAGTTATGATAAATCGAGTATTGATAAGAATTAAGGCGATACAGATATTGTATTCCTATCTATTGGTTGAAAAAAAGTTTTCCTTCGAGAGCATGCCTTCGTTGCCGACGAAAGAGAAGAGGTTTGCCTACGCACTCTATCTTGACATGCTTGTACTGATGTATAGGGTGGCGCGCAGCATTCAGCGTCGCGGAGGCGATGAGCCATTGGCTGATACTCGTTTTATCAAGCGTCTTGCCAATGATGAGCAGCTCAAACCCCTATTGGCCAAATACCGAACCATGCACTTTCCGTTTGAAGGCGCCGTGGATAGGATTGCCGAAGCCTTGAAAAATTCCGCATACTATAAGAATTGGCTGAAGAAGAGCGAATCGGGAGAGCTTGGGGCTGAAGAGGGTCTTTGGAAAGATATCTTCAATATTTTCGTTATTCCTGACAAAGGTGTCAACGAAGCCATTTCCCAGCGCGAGAACTTCACGTTGAAGGGTGTGGAGAGGATGAAAGAACTGATGGAAACCACATTCACCGGTTTCCTCGCGTCGCAAGATGACGGCACAGATGCCGCAAAGGCGTTTGCAAAGTCGATAGACATGGCTCGAGAACTTTATTTCCTTCTCCTTCTTCTTCCGGTTGAACTCACCGACCTTCGCGAACGCCAGCTGGAAGAGAACCGGAACAAGTATCTCACCACCGAAGAAGACCTTAATCCTAACCTCAAGTTTGTGGAGAATTCACTTGTGGAGGAGATAAGGAGAAATGAGACAATCTCTTCGTTTGTGGAGAAGAACAAGCTTTCGTGGATGCAGACCGACCCCTTCATGATGGAATCTTTGCTTAAGGCCATTATGGAGTCTGAAATCTATGCCGATTATATGGAAGATCCTGTCTCCTCACCGGCTAAGGATATGGAGTTCTGGAAGAATGTTTTCAAGAAAGTCATATTGGAAAACCAGGATTTCCTGGAGTATCTTGAGGATAAATCAGTGTTCTGGAATGATGACCTTGAGATAATGAGCACCTTTGCATTAAAGACCATGCGCCGACTTTCGGAAGGTGACCGCAATGCAGTGCTTGATAAATTCAAGGATGAAGAGGATGCCCGTTTCGGATATGACCTTATCCGCTATGTGCTGAAGAATAAGGATGAATATCGGGGGTATATAGATGAAGCCCTTGTGGAACACCGCTGGGATCGCGACCGCCTCGCTTTTATGGATGTGCTCGTGATTGAGACTGCCCTGGCCGAGATTCTTAATTTCCCGAAGATTCCGCTATCGGTGAGTGTGAATGAATATATCGAGATTGCGAAGAGTTATTCTTCGGCAAAGAGCGGTGGTTTTGTTAACGGGCTGCTTGGCAGTGTGCTAAAAAATCTGAAAGAGAGTGGCAAATTATTGAAATAAAAAGTAAAAAAAGAAAAAATATGAACCAGCTTAACACATTGCTTCTACAGGCTCAGGCAGGGCAGGGAAGCAACTGGACAGGAATGTTGATGATCGTGGCCATGATTGCCATCTTCTATTTCTTCATGATACGTCCGCAGTCGAAAAAACAGAAAGAGATAAAGAAACAGCGTGAGTCCATGAAGAACGGCGATAGGGTTGTGACCGCCGGCGGTATTCACGGGAAGATCAAGGAGGTTAAGGAGAATGTGATTCTCATGGAGGTAGCCCCCTCAATTTCAATCAAGGTTGATAAAAATTCGGTGTATCCGGTTATCGAGGAGACTGCGAAGAAATAAGCTTCAGGCTCCCTGGTAGTGCCAATGGGAAAAAAACTGCAAAGCATAAAGAGGAAATGGAACAGGATGAAGGCCTCCAAAGGCTTTCACAGCACTGTCGTTTTTCTATGTTTTGTGGTTGTTTCCACGATTTTCTGGTTCATCCTTGCCATGAACGACAATGTGACGAAGACGTTCGATGTGAACCTCAAAATTGTAAATGTACCCGATTCCGTTACCTTTATCACCGACCCTCCCGAAAACATTCACGTCACTTTGCGCGACAAGGGTACCAACCTTTTGCGTGCCGGAGTGATCAACCATCCCTCCATATACATAAATTTCAGGGATTTTGCATCTAAAACCTATTTCCGTTTCAGCAAGAGCGACCTTGATGCGGCTTTGAAAGCCACCTTCGGGTCGTCGGCTCAGATAGGGTCGGTGTCGATTGATTCTCTTGCCTTGCGTTACACCACCGGGAAGGGACATCGGGTGCCAATTGTGGTACGCGCCGATGTGTCTGCTTCGGCGGGTAATGTCATCAACGGTCTGCCGGAACCCATGGAGAGGGTAGTGAGGGTATTCTCCGTTTCAAGCAATATAGATACATTGAGCCGGGTTTATACGGAACCGATTGTAAAACGAAACCTTTCGGAGACGACTGAAATTGAAATTCCGCTTGTCCCTATGGCGGGAGTGAAGATGGTGCCATCGAAGATAAAGGTAAAGATTACTGTTGATCCGTTGGTAAAGAAAGACGCCCTCGCTTCGGTTCGGGCTGTGAATGTTCCTCCGGGAATGTCACTGCTTCTTTTCCCTGCTGTGGTTCCCGTGTCATACTATGTTCCAATGTCTCATTTTAATGATGAGAATGTTCCCATAAGAGTTACTGTCAATTATGAAGATGTTGAGCGAACTCCTGTGAGTCGATTGCCTCTTTCAATTGCAGCGACAGAAAATTATGTAGCCAGTCCTCATCTTGGTCAGACGGATGTGGAATACACACTTGTCAGGGAATAATGGAAAGAGTTGAGATGGAATTCATGTATAAGAATCTTATCGGACTCACCGGAGGGATAGGTGCCGGGAAAAGTGTTGTTGCGAGAGTGCTCCGCACAAAAGGCCTCGGAGTGTATGACTGCGATCTTCGTGCCAAGATATTAATGGAGGAGTCGCAGGAATTGCGCGAAGCCCTGAAGGGAAGATTCGGCACTGAATGTTACTGTGAAGATAACACCCTTAACCGCGCTTTTCTTTCAAAGAGAATTTTCTCTTCAGATGAAGAGAGGAAATGGCTCAATGCCTTGGTTCATGAAGCTGTGAGAAAGGATTTGGGAGAATGGTGCGGAAATAGAGGGGATGAGGTGAAATTTGTGGAGTCAGCCATACTTCACACCTCAGGTCTTGATTCGGTGTGTTCAAGTATATGGCTTGTGATGGCTCCGATAGAGATGAGATTTCAGAGAGCACTCCGAAGGGGAGGAATAGATGGGGAGAATATTCGGGCGCGGATGAAAGCACAGGAAGATGAGTTTAAATCCTTGCCGGTTTCAAAAGTTGAGATTCTGGATAATTCCGGGATGAGTTCACTCCTTAGTAGAATAGATAGTTTATTACTTTATTTGTAAATATAAAAAAAATAAGAATATGTTGCGCACAATATTGTCAGTGACCGGTCGCCCCGGTCTGTTCAAGATCATTTCGCAGGGTAAGGGTTCCCTCATTGTAGAGGAGCTGGGCACCGGAAAACGTTTCCCCATTCATGCCCGTGACAGGGTGAGCTCTCTCGGCGACATAGCGATGTACACAGAATCGGGCGATACACCCTTAGGTGTGATTCTCGATAAGGTTTATGCAAAGCACAACGGGGAGAAGGTTGATGTGAAGGCTCTCGTCAAGGCTGACGGACTTAAGGGAGCGTTCGAGGAGGTTGTAGAAGACTATGACCGCGACCGCGTATATAATAACGATATAAAGAAACTCTTCACCTGGTATAATATCCTTGTTGATAACGGTTTTACAAAATTCACCGAGGAGGAAAAGGGAGAGGAGAAAGAGCAAGAGGAGGAGAAATCCGAAGCATAAGTAAAAATAAAATGCTTGTAAAATAATAAAGGGACATTCGTAAGAGTGCCCCCTTTATTATTTTTATAATTTCATTTTCAAAGAATATTTCTAATGTAATCAGAACAGAAACATTACGCGAGCCTGAATAATATTTTCATGTCGGTCGGGAGTATATTCTGAATGTCTTACCGTGGTATAACTATATCGGAGACGGAAGGTGAGGTATTTGTTGAGATAATAATTGAATGTAAGGGAATAATCATTTGAGATGCCACCCATGATATCGGCTTTGCAGTCGCTTGCATTCGTATAGTCATATCCGAGAACGCATTCGAGAGTCTTGGATTGCGGATTCGCCACTCCTGCAAGACTTGAACTGTAGGAATAACTTTTCTCTCCTAAAATAAGCGCACGTAACAACCCGTATGCACCTTGTGCCTTATAAGAATTATAACCATGACGGCGGTCAACGTTCATAAAATAATACTGCCCTTCAAATGCGAAACGATCCTTTGATAGAATAAGCTCAGGAGATATTTTGAGCACTCCTTTAGCTTGATTGATATTTGCCTTAAGCAGAGTCACATTGTCAACCTTTGTCGGGAAGTTGCATGAATAGTCAAAAAAACCTGGTGAGGTATATATATCGCCGTCGTCATTTGTCCCTGCATTGTGCTCCGCTCCTTGATACCATGAAGAGAATCCAACCTGAACAATTTCCCCTGTTCTTCGTAAGGGGCGCCATACGAATCTTTCCATTCCTCCGACACTGATTTTTCCTTGCTCTCCTGCCGTCTTAATTACATTATTTGGAGACGCGAAAGCACTGACACCAAAGAGAAACGCATCTTTTGAATAAATATAATTGAGACCGATATTATATCCAGTGGCATTAAAAAAAGTGTCGGAGATGGGAACGATCATCGTTGGCTTCAACGAACTCGAAGAAGCGGCGTTCAAACCGAACTGATTTATAAAATAGCCTAATTTTATAGTATTGTGGTTGTCCGGTTTATATGAGAAGTAAGTATCCATCAGCCGGAATTTATTCATCACATATCCGACGTTGATACTCACGGCAAACTTATCGTAGGTTGCCGTGCCACCCAAGCGCACATCGTGTATGGCCACTCCATCGCTGAATCCCTCTTTGTCGGGAGCGAACAAAGCCCCATCCATCAGGATTCTACCTGCTGGAGTAAATTTAAGAGCCGGTTTATTGTCACTGTCTTCGCTACAAGTGACAACGTTTTGTAAATCTGTTCCGCAGCATTTAGAATACTCGGAAAAATTCAGGTCGGCCGCGAAAGCGGCTTCAGTCGAGCAAATCGCTGTCAGAGCTATCAAAGCAATTTTGGTGTTTAGGTTCATTTAGATTGAATGGTTGTTGAGTAGTGGTAAATTAAAGTCGCAAAGATAATGTTTTTTATTGTATTATTCATTTATATAGATAAAATTAATTATCTTTGTTAATTATTGATATCGAGGGTCGAGCCCTCCGATTTACCTTATCTTTAATATTAAGATTTATGTGCCATT